>NZ_CAKLBZ010000001.1:300000-520000 GCF_921008455.1 Bacillus basilensis
GTACGGCGGAACACGTGAAATTCCGTCGGAATCTGGGAGGACCATCTCCCAAGGCTAAATACTCCCTAGTGATCGATAGTGAACCAGTACCGTGAGGGAAAGGTGAAAAGCACCCCGGAAGGGGAGTGAAAGAGATCCTGAAACCGTGTGCCTACAAATAGTCAGAGCCCGTTAATGGGTGATGGCGTGCCTTTTGTAGAATGAACCGGCGAGTTACGATCCCGTGCAAGGTTAAGCTGAAGAGGCGGAGCCGCAGCGAAAGCGAGTCTGAATAGGGCGTTTAGTACGTGGTCGTAGACCCGAAACCAGGTGATCTACCCATGTCCAGGGTGAAGTTCAGGTAACACTGAATGGAGGCCCGAACCCACGCACGTTGAAAAGTGCGGGGATGAGGTGTGGGTAGCGGAGAAATTCCAATCGAACCTGGAGATAGCTGGTTCTCCCCGAAATAGCTTTAGGGCTAGCCTTAAGTGTAAGAGTCTTGGAGGTAGAGCACTGATTGGACTAGGGGTCCTCATCGGATTACCGAATTCAGTCAAACTCCGAATGCCAATGACTTATCCTTAGGAGTCAGACTGCGAGTGATAAGATCCGTAGTCAAAAGGGAAACAGCCCAGACCGCCAGCTAAGGTCCCAAAGTGTGTATTAAGTGGAAAAGGATGTGGAGTTGCTTAGACAACTAGGATGTTGGCTTAGAAGCAGCCACCATTTAAAGAGTGCGTAATAGCTCACTAGTCGAGTGACTCTGCGCCGAAAATGTACCGGGGCTAAATACACCACCGAAGCTGCGGATTGATACCAATGGTATCAGTGGTAGGGGAGCGTTCTAAGGACAGTGAAGTCAGACCGTAAGGACTGGTGGAGTGCTTAGAAGTGAGAATGCCGGTATGAGTAGCGAAAGACGGGTGAGAATCCCGTCCACCGAATGCCTAAGGTTTCCTGAGGAAGGCTCGTCCGCTCAGGGTTAGTCAGGACCTAAGCCGAGGCCGACAGGCGTAGGCGATGGACAACAGGTTGATATTCCTGTACCACCTCTTTATCGTTTGAGCAATGGAGGGACGCAGAAGGATAGAAGAAGCGTGCGATTGGTTGTGCACGTCCAAGCAGTTAGGCTGATAAGTAGGCAAATCCGCTTATCGTGAAGGCTGAGCTGTGATGGGGAAGCTCCTTATGGAGCGAAGTCTTTGATTCCCCGCTGCCAAGAAAAGCTTCTAGCGAGATAAAAGGTGCCTGTACCGCAAACCGACACAGGTAGGCGAGGAGAGAATCCTAAGGTGTGCGAGAGAACTCTGGTTAAGGAACTCGGCAAAATGACCCCGTAACTTCGGGAGAAGGGGTGCTTTCTTAACGGAAAGCCGCAGTGAATAGGCCCAAGCGACTGTTTAGCAAAAACACAGCTCTCTGCGAAGCCGTAAGGCGAAGTATAGGGGGTGACACCTGCCCGGTGCTGGAAGGTTAAGGAGAGGGGTTAGCGTAAGCGAAGCTCTGAACTGAAGCCCCAGTAAACGGCGGCCGTAACTATAACGGTCCTAAGGTAGCGAAATTCCTTGTCGGGTAAGTTCCGACCCGCACGAAAGGTGTAACGATTTGGGCACTGTCTCAACCAGAGACTCGGTGAAATTATAGTACCTGTGAAGATGCAGGTTACCCGCGACAGGACGGAAAGACCCCGTGGAGCTTTACTGTAGCCTGATATTGAATTTTGGTACAGTTTGTACAGGATAGGCGGGAGCCTTTGAAACCGGAGCGCTAGCTTCGGTGGAGGCGCTGGTGGGATACCGCCCTGACTGTATTGAAATTCTAACCTACGGGTCTTATCGACCCGGGAGACAGTGTCAGGTGGGCAGTTTGACTGGGGCGGTCGCCTCCTAAAGTGTAACGGAGGCGCCCAAAGGTTCCCTCAGAATGGTTGGAAATCATTCGTAGAGTGCAAAGGCATAAGGGAGCTTGACTGCGAGACCTACAAGTCGAGCAGGGACGAAAGTCGGGCTTAGTGATCCGGTGGTTCCGCATGGAAGGGCCATCGCTCAACGGATAAAAGCTACCCCGGGGATAACAGGCTTATCTCCCCCAAGAGTCCACATCGACGGGGAGGTTTGGCACCTCGATGTCGGCTCATCGCATCCTGGGGCTGTAGTCGGTCCCAAGGGTTGGGCTGTTCGCCCATTAAAGCGGTACGCGAGCTGGGTTCAGAACGTCGTGAGACAGTTCGGTCCCTATCCGTCGTGGGCGTAGGAAATTTGAGAGGAGCTGTCCTTAGTACGAGAGGACCGGGATGGACGCACCGCTGGTGTACCAGTTGTTCTGCCAAGGGCATAGCTGGGTAGCTATGTGCGGAAGGGATAAGTGCTGAAAGCATCTAAGCATGAAGCCCCCCTCAAGATGAGATTTCCCATAGCGTAAGCTAGTAAGATCCCTGAAAGATGATCAGGTTGATAGGTTCGAGGTGGAAGCATGGTGACATGTGGAGCTGACGAATACTAATAGATCGAGGACTTAACCATATAATATGTAGCAATGTTATCTAGTTTTGAAGGAATATGCCTTCATAGTTTGGTGATGATGGCAGAGAGGTCACACCCGTTCCCATACCGAACACGGAAGTTAAGCTCTCTAGCGCCGATGGTAGTTGGGACCTTGTCCCTGTGAGAGTAGGACGTCGCCAAGCAAAAACCTAAGTCGATTCGACTTAGGTTTTTTTGTGTTTATTTTTACTTACTAAATGTCATAATCCATACATTTAATAATCGTAAAGAGGAAAAAGGATGAAATAAAGACTGTTTAAAATAAATTTTGGGCGGTAATGCCGTCAAGGGTTATATATAAAGTATACGTTTAAATGTTCTTTTAAGGTAAGAATCACCTTTTTATGTTAATTAAGTTGTAGTATGATTAAAAGTATTTTACTTTTCATATAATGTTTTTTCGTTTTTAAAGGATTTCACCCATCAAAAAATCTATAATTAAGGTAGTTAACATATATTTTTTGATAGGTGTGGGGGATTTTATGAAAGAAATATGCATGTTATTAATGGCTGTTATATTATGGGGGACAGCTATTGCACCAACAAAGTGGGCATTAGAATCTATTCAGCCATTTACTTTGTTATTTATTCGTCTTTTATTCGCTGGTGGAATCTGTTTGCTGTTCTCATTTAAACAATTAAAAAGATCAGTTGCACATAAACAAGTCCCGTGGAAAAGAATGAGTTTACTATCTTTTACTGGCGTAGCTGGGTACTTTATGTTCACATCCTACGGTATTTCTTTAACAAGTGGATTGCATGTTAGTATTATTGATGCTGCTTTACCGTTAGTTACAATTCTGTTTTCTGCGTTCTTTTTGAAAGAAAAAATTCAGCTTAATTATTGGATAGGTATTGCATTGGGGGGTGTCGGAGTACTTCTTATTACAATTCCATCTAGTAACGTTGATCAGGAAGTATCTTTAATAGGAGATATCCTTATTTTATTAAGCACTTTCTTATTTGCTTTCTATACAGTATTGCTGAAAAGACCAAACCAAGAACAGTATCTATTAAACAAGGTTTTTACAACATTAACTTTAATTATTGGGGCTGTTATTCTATTACCATTTGCAATGGCAGAAACTTTTTACTATGGTTTCCCAGAAATTGAAACATGGAAGACGGGATTTAGTGTAATGTATCTTGTTATCGGGGCAACGATTTTAGCGTATTGGTTTTGGAATAGAGCACTAGAGACAGTCTCGGCATCAGTAAGTGGATTATATTTAAATGCATTACCGTTAATAAGTATTGTTGCCTCAATTGTTCTATTGAATGAATCTTTAACGTGGAGAATAATAATAGGTGGTAGCTTAGTTTTATTTGGAGTGATATGGGCAGATAAGCAAAAAATAAGTAAGCTATTAAGGAGAAATAACTTGAATAGTAAGGACTGCTAAGCAGCATGCTGTACATAGTTTAAATATAAAAAACACCTTATATATATTAGGTGTTTTTTTATGTTTGGCAAAGATAATAGATTGAAATCAGTATGGGTACTCTCTACTATATCTATACGTATTGAAATCATTTTGAAATATTGTTTGAACGAGTTGTATACATTCGGTATCATAAAAACTTTCGAAAGTAGGGTAGCGAGGAAATAAAGGATCAGTAATATCTGCTTCGCTAAAATTTCCTTTATAGGTCATGGCGGGAGTTTGATGATGCCATGATGTTGAGAACGCATTTATTGGAGCGGTTTTTAATTCGAAACGTTTTTCTAATGCCTTTATTTCCTGATCAAAGTTTTCTAAGTATATATAATTGGTCACATATTCTTCTTCATTAGCTATATATTGTTGTGTGAAATGCGGGTTAATTTCATTTGCCTGAGCACGATTAATAAATAGATAGTATAGAAATTGTTTAAATGAGAGCCCTTTGGAGGAATTTTCATCTTGATATAGAAACTTTCGGATGGGCTTCCATTGGGGATTTTCTATATAAGGAGGTGCAATTAAGGATACGAAGGAACTGACTGCTCTCTTATAAGGATTACGAACAAGTTTAAAAGTTTCTTTCTGTTTTTCTCGTAACGCTATACCTAGTCGTAGACTATAGGCAGGTGCATTTTTGTATATATCATATTCATAATTATGAATGAAAGAGCTATAACTTAGAGCTGTTTGTAATAAATCAATCTGGTAAAAGAACCACTTGGCAAGAGAAGTACAACCACTTTTTTGGCTCCAAAATAGTATGATAGGAAAATTCTTATGATAATGTGGATTTCTTGAATGGGCATTGATGATGTGTAATAAGGGAGGGTCGAACAATCTCTACACCCCTTTCAGATATTTTAAATATATGTATGAAAAATAAAGAGGAATATGAGTAGCTGTTTCATCTTTTCTAAAAAAGTGAAAGATTAATATTGACTATTACTGAATAGAGGTGTAATATAGAACAAGTCGCCGATGCAATAATGCAGAACACGACAAACGAAATAAAAAAACTTAGTTGACATTAACTAACGAAGATGTTAACATAAGGAAGTCGCAATTGAGCGACCAAGTAGTTCTTTGAAAACTGAACGAAACAAACAACGTGAAACGTCAATTTTTATTTTTAGATGCTAGACAAACTAACTTTATTGGAGAGTTTGATCCTGGCTCAGGATGAACGCTGGCGGCGTGCCTAATACATGCAAGTCGAGCGAATGGATTAAGAGCTTGCTCTTATGAAGTTAGCGGCGGACGGGTGAGTAACACGTGGGTAACCTGCCCATAAGACTGGGATAACTCCGGGAAACCGGGGCTAATACCGGATAATATTTTGAACTGCATGGTTCGAAATTGAAAGGCGGCTTCGGCTGTCACTTATGGATGGACCCGCGTCGCATTAGCTAGTTGGTGAGGTAACGGCTCACCAAGGCAACGATGCGTAGCCGACCTGAGAGGGTGATCGGCCACACTGGGACTGAGACACGGCCCAGACTCCTACGGGAGGCAGCAGTAGGGAATCTTCCGCAATGGACGAAAGTCTGACGGAGCAACGCCGCGTGAGTGATGAAGGCTTTCGGGTCGTAAAACTCTGTTGTTAGGGAAGAACAAGTGCTAGTTGAATAAGCTGGCACCTTGACGGTACCTAACCAGAAAGCCACGGCTAACTACGTGCCAGCAGCCGCGGTAATACGTAGGTGGCAAGCGTTATCCGGAATTATTGGGCGTAAAGCGCGCGCAGGTGGTTTCTTAAGTCTGATGTGAAAGCCCACGGCTCAACCGTGGAGGGTCATTGGAAACTGGGAGACTTGAGTGCAGAAGAGGAAAGTGGAATTCCATGTGTAGCGGTGAAATGCGTAGAGATATGGAGGAACACCAGTGGCGAAGGCGACTTTCTGGTCTGTAACTGACACTGAGGCGCGAAAGCGTGGGGAGCAAACAGGATTAGATACCCTGGTAGTCCACGCCGTAAACGATGAGTGCTAAGTGTTAGAGGGTTTCCGCCCTTTAGTGCTGAAGTTAACGCATTAAGCACTCCGCCTGGGGAGTACGGCCGCAAGGCTGAAACTCAAAGGAATTGACGGGGGCCCGCACAAGCGGTGGAGCATGTGGTTTAATTCGAAGCAACGCGAAGAACCTTACCAGGTCTTGACATCCTCTGAAAACCCTAGAGATAGGGCTTCTCCTTCGGGAGCAGAGTGACAGGTGGTGCATGGTTGTCGTCAGCTCGTGTCGTGAGATGTTGGGTTAAGTCCCGCAACGAGCGCAACCCTTGATCTTAGTTGCCATCATTAAGTTGGGCACTCTAAGGTGACTGCCGGTGACAAACCGGAGGAAGGTGGGGATGACGTCAAATCATCATGCCCCTTATGACCTGGGCTACACACGTGCTACAATGGACGGTACAAAGAGCTGCAAGACCGCGAGGTGGAGCTAATCTCATAAAACCGTTCTCAGTTCGGATTGTAGGCTGCAACTCGCCTACATGAAGCTGGAATCGCTAGTAATCGCGGATCAGCATGCCGCGGTGAATACGTTCCCGGGCCTTGTACACACCGCCCGTCACACCACGAGAGTTTGTAACACCCGAAGTCGGTGGGGTAACCTTTTTGGAGCCAGCCGCCTAAGGTGGGACAGATGATTGGGGTGAAGTCGTAACAAGGTAGCCGTATCGGAAGGTGCGGCTGGATCACCTCCTTTCTATGGAGAATTGATGAACGCTGTTCATCAATATAAGTTTCCGTGTTTCGTTTTGTTCAGTTTTGAGAGAACTATCTCTCATATATAAATGTATGTTCTTTGAAAACTAGATAACAGTGTAGCTCATATTTTTTTAATTTTAGTTTGGTTAAGTTAGAAAGGGCGCACGGTGGATGCCTTGACACTAGGAGTCGATGAAGGACGGGACTAACGCCGATATGCTTCGGGGAGCTGTAAGTAAGCTTTGATCCGAAGATTTCCGAATGGGGAAACCCACCATACGTAATGGTATGGTATCCTTATCTGAATACATAGGGTAAGGAAGACAGACCCAGGGAACTGAAACATCTAAGTACCTGGAGGAAGAGAAAGCAAATGCGATTTCCTGAGTAGCGGCGAGCGAAACGGAACATAGCCCAAACCAAGAGGCTTGCCTCTTGGGGTTGTAGGACATTCTATACGGAGTTACAAAGGAACGAGGTAGACGAAGCGACCTGGAAAGGTCCGTCGTAGAGGGTAACAACCCCGTAGTCGAAACTTCGTTCTCTCTTGAATGTATCCTGAGTACGGCGGAACACGTGAAATTCCGTCGGAATCTGGGAGGACCATCTCCCAAGGCTAAATACTCCCTAGTGATCGATAGTGAACCAGTACCGTGAGGGAAAGGTGAAAAGCACCCCGGAAGGGGAGTGAAAGAGATCCTGAAACCGTGTGCCTACAAATAGTCAGAGCCCGTTAATGGGTGATGGCGTGCCTTTTGTAGAATGAACCGGCGAGTTACGATCCCGTGCAAGGTTAAGCTGAAGAGGCGGAGCCGCAGCGAAAGCGAGTCTGAATAGGGCGTTTAGTACGTGGTCGTAGACCCGAAACCAGGTGATCTACCCATGTCCAGGGTGAAGTTCAGGTAACACTGAATGGAGGCCCGAACCCACGCACGTTGAAAAGTGCGGGGATGAGGTGTGGGTAGCGGAGAAATTCCAATCGAACCTGGAGATAGCTGGTTCTCCCCGAAATAGCTTTAGGGCTAGCCTTAAGTGTAAGAGTCTTGGAGGTAGAGCACTGATTGGACTAGGGGTCCTCATCGGATTACCGAATTCAGTCAAACTCCGAATGCCAATGACTTATCCTTAGGAGTCAGACTGCGAGTGATAAGATCCGTAGTCAAAAGGGAAACAGCCCAGACCGCCAGCTAAGGTCCCAAAGTGTGTATTAAGTGGAAAAGGATGTGGAGTTGCTTAGACAACTAGGATGTTGGCTTAGAAGCAGCCACCATTTAAAGAGTGCGTAATAGCTCACTAGTCGAGTGACTCTGCGCCGAAAATGTACCGGGGCTAAATACACCACCGAAGCTGCGGATTGATACCAATGGTATCAGTGGTAGGGGAGCGTTCTAAGGACAGTGAAGTCAGACCGTAAGGACTGGTGGAGTGCTTAGAAGTGAGAATGCCGGTATGAGTAGCGAAAGACGGGTGAGAATCCCGTCCACCGAATGCCTAAGGTTTCCTGAGGAAGGCTCGTCCGCTCAGGGTTAGTCAGGACCTAAGCCGAGGCCGACAGGCGTAGGCGATGGACAACAGGTTGATATTCCTGTACCACCTCTTTATCGTTTGAGCAATGGAGGGACGCAGAAGGATAGAAGAAGCGTGCGATTGGTTGTGCACGTCCAAGCAGTTAGGCTGATAAGTAGGCAAATCCGCTTATCGTGAAGGCTGAGCTGTGATGGGGAAGCTCCTTATGGAGCGAAGTCTTTGATTCCCCGCTGCCAAGAAAAGCTTCTAGCGAGATAAAAGGTGCCTGTACCGCAAACCGACACAGGTAGGCGAGGAGAGAATCCTAAGGTGTGCGAGAGAACTCTGGTTAAGGAACTCGGCAAAATGACCCCGTAACTTCGGGAGAAGGGGTGCTTTCTTAACGGAAAGCCGCAGTGAATAGGCCCAAGCGACTGTTTAGCAAAAACACAGCTCTCTGCGAAGCCGTAAGGCGAAGTATAGGGGGTGACACCTGCCCGGTGCTGGAAGGTTAAGGAGAGGGGTTAGCGTAAGCGAAGCTCTGAACTGAAGCCCCAGTAAACGGCGGCCGTAACTATAACGGTCCTAAGGTAGCGAAATTCCTTGTCGGGTAAGTTCCGACCCGCACGAAAGGTGTAACGATTTGGGCACTGTCTCAACCAGAGACTCGGTGAAATTATAGTACCTGTGAAGATGCAGGTTACCCGCGACAGGACGGAAAGACCCCGTGGAGCTTTACTGTAGCCTGATATTGAATTTTGGTACAGTTTGTACAGGATAGGCGGGAGCCTTTGAAACCGGAGCGCTAGCTTCGGTGGAGGCGCTGGTGGGATACCGCCCTGACTGTATTGAAATTCTAACCTACGGGTCTTATCGACCCGGGAGACAGTGTCAGGTGGGCAGTTTGACTGGGGCGGTCGCCTCCTAAAGTGTAACGGAGGCGCCCAAAGGTTCCCTCAGAATGGTTGGAAATCATTCGTAGAGTGCAAAGGCATAAGGGAGCTTGACTGCGAGACCTACAAGTCGAGCAGGGACGAAAGTCGGGCTTAGTGATCCGGTGGTTCCGCATGGAAGGGCCATCGCTCAACGGATAAAAGCTACCCCGGGGATAACAGGCTTATCTCCCCCAAGAGTCCACATCGACGGGGAGGTTTGGCACCTCGATGTCGGCTCATCGCATCCTGGGGCTGTAGTCGGTCCCAAGGGTTGGGCTGTTCGCCCATTAAAGCGGTACGCGAGCTGGGTTCAGAACGTCGTGAGACAGTTCGGTCCCTATCCGTCGTGGGCGTAGGAAATTTGAGAGGAGCTGTCCTTAGTACGAGAGGACCGGGATGGACGCACCGCTGGTGTACCAGTTGTTCTGCCAAGGGCATAGCTGGGTAGCTATGTGCGGAAGGGATAAGTGCTGAAAGCATCTAAGCATGAAGCCCCCCTCAAGATGAGATTTCCCATAGCGTAAGCTAGTAAGATCCCTGAAAGATGATCAGGTTGATAGGTTCGAGGTGGAAGCATGGTGACATGTGGAGCTGACGAATACTAATAGATCGAGGACTTAACCATATAATATGTAGCAATGTTATCTAGTTTTGAAGGAATATGCCTTCATAGTTTGGTGATGATGGCAGAGAGGTCACACCCGTTCCCATACCGAACACGGAAGTTAAGCTCTCTAGCGCCGATGGTAGTTGGGACCTTGTCCCTGTGAGAGTAGGACGTCGCCAAGCAAAAACCTAAGTCGATTCGACTTAGGTTTTTTTGTGTTTATTTTTACTTACTAAATGTCATAATCCATACATTTAATAATCGTAAAGAGGAAAAAAGAGTGAAAATGAGGCTATTCAAAGTAATAGTAATGATTTTTTGTTTTCTAGGTTTTCCGATTGCTCCTAAAATAATGCCTATGTTAGGAAACGTTATTTCTACCATAAGTATATATTTTAAATAATGAGAGTAAAAAAGTAGGATGATAGAAATAAGTATTCAATCATTATAGCAATGACTACGATACAAAGGAATAAATATGAAAAGAGTGTAGTTGTTTTTTCATTATTGTCCTTCTTATAAATCAAATGAATATAAACGATATGCTTTATCCCGCTATTTGCCGGACAGTAAGACCCTCACCTCAAAATTTAGCGACAGCAAAGAAGTTAGGTAGGGTTCAGGCTGTCCGTAAAAGCTCGATTGGTGTGAGCTAATAATCAGTGGGGGTGATAGATCTCTAGAAATATATATTCTAATTTCTTATCCTTCTTGCATATAGTTACAATTATTCTTTTGAATATAACTAAAACACGAACGTTATGAGTGACTAATAAAAAAACATTCGATTATTTATTGACATTGTTTATGAAATATTGTTAATATAGCCATAGAAAGAATAATATATAAGACCTCATATAATCGCGGGGATATGGCCTGCAAGTCTCTACCTAACGACCGTTATTCGTTAGACTATGAGGGAAAGTCACTCGGTATTTTTCTATTCACAAGGGATACGTATGCCTGAGTAGAGCACTTTCTCTCATAGTAAAAGAGAAACTGTTCTATTTCAGGCTTTTTTTATTTGAATCGGGGGGATTCTAATATGAAATCACTAGTTGGAGTCATAATGGGAAGCACGTCAGACTGGGAAACAATGAAATATGCTTGTGACATTTTAGATGAATTAAATATACCGTATGAGAAAAAAGTTGTATCCGCTCATCGGACTCCGGATTATATGTTTGAATATGCAGAGACGGCTCGTGAACGTGGATTGAAAGTTATTATTGCTGGAGCTGGTGGAGCAGCGCATTTACCAGGAATGGTTGCTGCGAAGACGAATCTTCCTGTAATCGGAGTTCCAGTTCAATCAAAAGCGTTAAACGGCTTAGATTCATTATTATCTATCGTCCAAATGCCAGGAGGGGTTCCAGTTGCAACTGTTGCAATTGGTAAGGCTGGTTCAACAAATGCTGGTTTACTTGCTGCACAAATACTTGGATCATTCCATGATGACATACATGATGCATTAGAATTGAGAAGAGAAGCAATTGAAAAAGATGTGCGCGAAGGTAGTGAGCTAGTATGACGAGAATCATTTTACCTGGAAAAACAATCGGTATTATTGGAGGCGGCCAGCTAGGAAGAATGATGGCATTGGCAGCTAAGGAGATGGGATATAAAATTGCTGTTTTAGATCCTACAAAACATTCACCATGTGCACAAGTTGCTGATATTGAAATTGTTGCATCATATGACGATTTAAAAGCAATTCAGCATTTAGCAGAGATCAGTGATGTTGTCACATATGAATTTGAGAATATTGATTATAGATGTTTACAATGGCTTGAAAAACATGCTTACTTACCGCAAGGCAGTCAGTTGTTAAGTAAAACGCAAAATCGTTTTACCGAAAAGAATGCAATTGAAAACGCGGGACTACCAGTAGCAACGTATAGATTGGTCCAAACTCAAGAGCAGCTTACTGAAGCAATCACCGAGTTATCATATCCTTCCGTCTTAAAAACAACGACAGGTGGATATGACGGGAAAGGGCAAGTTGTTTTAAGAAGTGAAGCTGACGTTGATAAAGCACGAAAGCTTGCGAATGCAGCAGAATGTATTTTAGAGAAATGGGTGCCTTTTGAAAAAGAAGTATCAGTTATTGTAATTCGTAGTGTAAGTGGTGAAACGAAAGTATTTCCGGTAGCAGAAAATATTCATGTAAATAACATTTTGCATGAATCTATTGTTCCAGCTCGCATTACAGAAGAACTTTCTCAAAAAGCAATTGCTTATGCAAGGGTGCTCGCGGATGAACTAGAACTTGTGGGAACACTAGCGGTAGAGATGTTTGCTACAGCTGATGGTGAGATTTATATTAATGAATTAGCACCAAGACCTCACAATTCAGGACACTATACACAGGATGCATGTGAAACGAGTCAATTTGGTCAACATATTCGAGCGATCTGTAATTTACCTCTTGGAGAAACAAATTTGTTAAAACCAGTTGTCATGGTAAACATTTTAGGCGAACATATAGAAGGGGTCCTAAGACAAGTGAATAGATTAACCGGGTGCTATTTACACTTGTATGGAAAAGAAGAAGCAAAAGCGCAGCGGAAAATGGGGCATGTTAATATTTTAAATGATAATATTGAAGTCGCTCTAGAAAAAGCGAAGAGTTTGCATATTTGGGACCATCAAGAACAACTGTTGGAGGGAAAAAGATGATTAGTCGTTATACACGCCCAGAAATGGGTGCAATTTGGACGGAAGAGAACAAATTTAAAGCGTGGTTAGAGGTTGAGATTTTAGCTTGTGAAGCATGGGCTGAGCTTGGCGATATTCCAAAAGAAGATGTTAAAAAAATTCGTGAGCATGCATCATTTGATATTGATCGTATTTATGAAATTGAAAAAGAGACACGTCATGACGTAGTTGCATTTACTCGTGCTGTATCAGAAACACCAGCATTAGGTGAAGAACGTAAATGGGTTCATTACGGTTTAACATCTACAGACGTAGTAGATACAGCGTTATCTTACATCTTAAAACAAGCGAATGAAATCATATTAAAAGACTTAGAAAACTTTGTAAGCATTTTAGCTAACAAAGCGAAAGAGCATAAATACACGATCATGATGGGAAGAACACATGGTGTTCATGCAGAACCAACAACATTTGGTTTAAAACTTGGTCTTTGGTATGAAGAAATGAAACGTAACGTAGAGCGTTTCAAACAAGCTGCAGATACTGTTCGCGTTGGTAAACTATCTGGTGCGGTTGGTACATACGCGAATATTGATCCATTCGTAGAAAAATTTGTTTGCGAAAACTTAGGATTAGAAGCAGCGCCAATTTCAACACAAACATTGCAACGTGATCGCCATGCTCATTACATGTCAACACTTGCATTAATCGCAACATCTATCGAAAAGATGGCAGTTGAGATTCGTGGTTTACAAAAGAGTGAAACACGCGAAGTGGAAGAAGCTTTCGCAAAAGGTCAAAAAGGTTCTTCTGCAATGCCACATAAACGTAATCCAATTGGATCTGAAAATATGACTGGTTTAGCTCGTGTTATCCGCGGTTATATGATGACAGCTTATGAGAATGTTCCATTATGGCATGAGCGTGATATTTCGCACTCTTCGGCAGAACGCGTAATTTTACCAGATGCTACAATCGCGTTAAATTACATGTTAAATCGCTTTGGTAATATCGTTAAAAACTTAACTGTATACCCAGAGAATATGAAACGCAATATGACAAGAACATACGGCTTAATTTATTCTCAACGAGTAATGCTTACGTTAATCGACAAAGGCATGGTACGTGAAGAAGCTTACGATATCGTACAGCCTAAAGCGATGGAAGCTTGGGAAACACAAGTACAATTTAAAGAACTTGTAGAAGCTGATGAGCGTATCACAAGCAAATTAACACAAGAAGAAATTAATGAATGCTTCAACTATGAGCATCATATGCAACACGTTGATACAATCTTTGAACGCCTTGGATTAAACGAAGCGTAAAATTTCATATGGCACAGAATAGAGTCATTCTGTGCCATTCTTTATAAAAACATTATTCACATTTTTCAAACTACAGGGGGCTTGCGAAATGCAAAAGCTAGAATTGCTGTATGAAGGTAAGGCAAAAAGAATTTATCGTACAGAATCAGCAGATATGGTTTGGGTAGAGTACAAAGATAGTGCGACTGCTTTCAATGGGGAGAAAAAAGAGACGATTACAGGAAAAGGTCGTTTGAACAATGAGATTACAACTTTATTGTTCAGAAAGTTACAAGAAGTAGGAATTAAAACACACTTTGTTGAGAAGTTATCTGATACAGAACAACTTGTTAAAAAAGTGAGTATTATTCCTTTAGAAGTTGTCACTAGAAATGTAATTGCAGGAAGTCTTTCAAAACGATTAGGAATGGAAGAGGGAACTGTACTTGCAGAACCAATCGTA
Source organism: Bacillus basilensis (assembly GCF_921008455.1). Classification (NCBI taxonomy): domain Bacteria; kingdom Bacillati; phylum Bacillota; class Bacilli; order Caryophanales; family Bacillaceae; genus Bacillus; species Bacillus basilensis. The sequence goes on from NZ_CAKLBZ010000001.1 coordinate 314,149, forward strand.
GAATTTTACTTCAAAGATGATGATTTAGGAGATCCGCTTGTAACGGAAGATCATATTCGTGTATTAAACGTTGCATCGCCAGAGCAAGTAAGCGTATTACGAGATATGGCTCTACAAATCAATCAAGTGTTGATTGATCATTTCGCAAGCTGTCGTGTAAGGTTAGTAGATTTTAAATTAGAGTTTGGTGTAACCGATGAAGGAGAAATCATTTTAGCAGATGAAATTTCACCAGATACTTGCCGTTTATGGGATGAAACGAGCAATGAAAAGTTTGATAAAGACGTATTCCGTCGCGGTCTTGGAAATTTAACAGATGCTTATGAAGAGATTTTAAAACGTTTAGGGGGAATTTCACATGTATAAAGTTAAGGTATATGTAACATTAAGAGAAAGCGTATTAGATCCACAAGGAACAGCGGTAAAAGGCGCACTTCATAGTCTTTCATTTACAGAAGTACAAGACGTTCGAATCGGAAAGTACATGGAACTAACAATTGATAAATCAGTATCTGATCTTGATACAAAGGTAAAGGAAATGTGTGAAAAACTATTAGCAAACGTTGTAATGGAAGACTTCCGTTATGAAGTTGAGGAGGTTGTCGCACAGTGAAATTTGCAGTAATAGTATTTCCAGGTTCGAACTGTGATGTCGATATGTTCCATGCAATTAAAGATGAGCTTGGCGAAGAAGTAGATTACGTTTGGCACGATACAGAAAATTTAGATGAATATGATGCAATTTTATTACCAGGTGGATTCTCTTACGGTGACTACTTACGCTGCGGTGCTATTTCTCGCTTTGCGAATGCAATGAAAGCAGTGCAAAAAGCTGCTGAGCAAGGAAAGCCGATTTTAGGCGTATGTAATGGATTCCAGATTCTTGTTGAATCAGGATTACTACCAGGGGCATTAATGAGAAACGAAAACTTAAAATTTATGTGCCGCACTGTTCAGTTGCGTGTTGAAAATAATGAAACGATGTTTACATCACAATATGAAAAAGATGAAGTAATCAATATTCCAATCGCACATGGTGAGGGGAATTACTATTGTGATGAAGAAACTCTTAAAAGATTAGAAGAGAATAATCAAATTGCATTCCGTTACGTAGAAAATCCGAACGGTAGCGTATCAGATATTGCTGGTATTGTAAACGAAAAAGGAAATGTACTTGGTATGATGCCACACCCAGAGCGTGCTGTAGATGAATTACTTGGCGGTGCTGAAGGGTTAAAAGTCTTTCAATCTATCTTAAAACAGTGGAGGGAAACATATGTCGTTAATGCTTGAACCAAATCCAACACAAATTAAAGAAGAGCGCATATATGCGGAAATGGGGCTAACAGACGAAGAGTTTGCCATGGTTGAAAAGATTTTAGGCCGTCTGCCAAATTATACAGAAACAGGATTATTCTCTGTTATGTGGTCTGAACATTGTAGTTATAAAAATTCAAAACCAGTGCTTCGAAAATTCCCAACAACAGGTGAGCGTGTTCTGCAAGGGCCTGGGGAAGGTGCTGGAATTGTAGACATCGGTGATAATCAAGCGGTTGTATTTAAAATGGAAAGCCATAACCATCCTTCAGCTATTGAACCATATCAAGGAGCAGCAACAGGCGTGGGTGGTATTATCCGTGACGTATTCTCTATGGGAGCGCGTCCAGTAGCTCTATTAAACTCACTTCGATTTGGGGAATTACAATCACCACGTGTGAAATATTTATTCGAAGAAGTAGTAGCAGGGATTGCAGGATACGGTAACTGTATCGGTATTCCGACTGTTGGCGGCGAAGTACAATTTGATCCATGTTATGAAGGAAATCCACTTGTAAATGCAATGTGTGTAGGCTTAATTAACCACGAAGACATTAAAAAAGGGCAGGCACACGGAGCTGGAAATACGGTAATGTACGTAGGAGCATCTACTGGTCGTGACGGTATTCACGGTGCAACATTTGCATCTGAAGAACTATCTGAAAGCTCGGAAGCGAAGCGTCCAGCAGTTCAAGTAGGGGATCCATTTATGGAGAAACTTCTTATTGAAGCTTGCTTAGAACTTATTCAGTCGGACGCACTTGTTGGAATTCAAGATATGGGAGCTGCTGGTTTAACTTCATCTTCTGCAGAAATGGCGAGTAAAGCAGGTATGGGTATTGAAATGTACTTAGATGATGTACCACAGCGTGAAACAGGAATGACTCCATATGAAATGATGCTATCTGAATCACAAGAGCGTATGCTAATCGTTGTGAAAAAAGGTAGAGAACAAGAAATAGTAGATTTATTTGAGAAGTATGGCCTTGCAGCAGTTACGATGGGGAAAGTAACAGAAGATAAAATGCTTCGTTTATTCCATAAAGGTGAAAAGGTAGCGGAAGTGCCAGCAGATGCTTTAGCAGAAGAAGCACCAATTTATTATAAGCCATCAAAAGAAGCGGCATACTTTGCTGAATTCCAAGCAATGAAAATGGAAACGCCAAAAGTAGAAGATTATAAAGAAACGTTATTTGCTTTATTACAGCAACCAACCATTGCAAGTAAAGAGTGGGTTTATGATCAATATGATTATCAAGTACGCACAAGCACAGTTGTTACACCAGGTTCAGATGCAGCAGTTGTACGTGTACGCGGTACAGAAAAAGGATTAGCGATGACGACAGATTGTAACTCTCGCTATATTTACTTAGATCCAGAAATGGGCGGTAAAATTGCAGTAGCAGAGGCAGCTCGTAATATCGTATGTTCTGGCGGAGAGCCACTTGCAATTACAGATTGCTTAAACTTTGGTAACCCAGAAAAACCAGAGATCTTCTGGCAAATTGAGAAATCAGTAGATGGTATGAGTGAAGCTTGTCGTACATTACAAACGCCAGTTATCGGCGGAAACGTATCGATGTATAACGAGCGTAGTGGGGAAGCGGTATATCCAACACCGACTGTTGGGATGGTCGGTCTTGTACATGACTTAAAACACGTAACAACACAAGAGTTTAAGCAAGCTGGTGATTTAGTTTATGTAATCGGTGAGACGAAAGCTGAGTTTGGTGGAAGTGAATTACAGAAAATGATTCACGGCAAAATTTTCGGTCAATCACCAAGCATCGATTTAGATGTAGAATTAAAACGCCAAAAACAAGTATTAGAAGCAATTCAAGCTGGCCTTATTCAATCAGCACATGATGTTGCTGAAGGTGGTTTAGCAGTTGCAATTTCTGAAAGTGCAATTGGTGCTAACGGCTTAGGTGCTACTGTGAAATTAGTTGGAGAAGCAACAGCTGCATTATTTGCTGAATCACAATCTCGCTTCGTTTTAACTGTAAAACGTGAAAATAAAGAAGCATTCGAGAAAGCGGTAGAAGCAATTCAAGTTGGAGAAGTGACAAATACAAATGAAGTAACAATTCATAATGAAGAGAATGAAGTATTGCTTACAGCAAATGTAGATGAAATGAGAAAGGCTTGGAAAGGGGCAATCCCATGCTTGCTGAAATAAAGGGGTTAAATGAAGAATGTGGCGTCTTTGGAATTTGGGGGCATGAAAATGCGGCACAAGTTTCATACTACGGATTGCACAGTTTACAGCACCGTGGGCAAGAAGGCGCAGGCATTGTCGTAAATAATGGGGAAAAAATCGTCGGTCACAAGGGGTTAGGTTTAATATCGGAAGTGTTTTCAAGAGGTGAGCTAGAAGGATTGAACGGAAAATCAGCAATCGGACACGTACGATACGCGACGGCTGGTGGAAGTGAAGTAGCTAACGTTCAACCATTATTATTCCGTTTTTCTGATCATAGTATGGCATTAGCTCATAACGGAAATTTAATTAATGCAAAAATGCTTCGCCGCGAATTAGAGGCAGAGGGAAGTATTTTTCAAACGAGTTCAGATACAGAAGTACTTTTACATCTTATTAAGCGTAGTACGAAAGATTCTTTAATTGAAAGTGTAAAAGAGGCACTAAATAAAGTGAAAGGTGCGTTTGCATACCTTTTACTAACTGGAAATGAAATGATTGTTGCGCTAGATCCAAATGGGTTCCGTCCTCTTTCAATTGGAAAGATGGGTGATGCTTACGTTGTAGCATCAGAAACATGTGCTTTCGATGTAGTAGGTGCAACATACATTCGTGATGTAGAACCGGGTGAATTACTTATCATCAATGATGAAGGAATTCACGTAGATCGTTTTACAAATGAAGTAGATCATGCAATTTGTAGTATGGAGTACATTTACTTTGCACGTCCGGATTCTAATATTGCAGGTATTAACGTCCATGCAGCACGTAAAAACATGGGGAAACGTTTGGCGGCAGAAGCTCCTATTGAAGCTGATGTTGTTACTGGTGTGCCAGACTCTAGTATTTCAGCAGCAATTGGTTATGCGGAGGCGACAGGTATTCCGTATGAGTTAGGACTAATTAAAAATCGTTACGTTGGACGTACGTTTATTCAACCTTCTCAAGAACTGCGAGAGCAAGGGGTTAAGATGAAACTTTCAGCAGTAAGAGGTGTAGTTGAAGGAAAACGAGTTGTTATGATTGACGATTCTATCGTAAGAGGAACAACAAGTAAACGAATTGTTCGTATGCTTCGCGAGGCTGGAGCGACAGAAGTCCACGTAAGAATTGCGTCACCACCTCTGAAATATCCATGCTTCTATGGCATTGATATTCAAACGAGAAAAGAATTAATTGCAGCAAATCATACAGTAGAAGAAATTCGTGAAATAATCGGTGCAGATTCATTAACATTTTTAAGCGAAGATGGATTAGTAGATGCAATTGGACGTCCATATGAAGGGAAATATGGCGGTCTATGTATGGCTTACTTCAATGGAGACTATCCAACAGCACTTTATGATTATGAGCAAGAGCTTTTAGAAAGTATGAAATAAGAAGAAAAAAGCTTCTACTTCTTTTGAGGTAGAAGCTAGCTTCTTTCTTAAAACGGCCAGCCCTAGATAGGGAGAAATTAAAAGACGAGGTGTAGATAACGATGGCGAATGCATATAAGCAAGCGGGAGTAGATATTGAAGCTGGATATGAAGCGGTATCTCGCATGAAAAAACACGTACAAACAACTATGAGAAAAGAAGTACTAGGCGGTTTAGGCGGTTTTGGAGGTATGTTTGATCTATCAAAATTTGCATTAGAAGAACCTGTATTAGTATCTGGAACAGATGGTGTGGGAACGAAATTGATGCTCGCTTTTATGGCAGATAAACATGACACAATTGGTATTGATGCAGTAGCAATGTGTGTAAATGATATTGTTGTCCAAGGAGCAGAGCCGCTTTTCTTCCTTGATTATATTGCTTGTGGTAAAGCTGAACCTAGTAAAATTGAAAACATCGTCAAAGGTATATCAGAGGGCTGTCGCCAAGCAGGTTGTGCATTAATTGGTGGAGAAACAGCTGAAATGCCAGGAATGTATTCTACAGAAGAGTATGATTTAGCTGGCTTTACAGTTGGAATTGTTGATAAAAAGAAAATTGTAACAGGTGAAAAGATTGAAGCTGGTCACGTATTAATCGGCTTAGCATCTAGTGGAATTCATAGTAACGGTTATTCTTTAGTAAGAAAAGTATTGCTAGAAGATGGAGAACTATCTTTAGATCGTATTTACGGACGCTTAGAACTACCTCTCGGTGAAGAATTATTAAAACCAACGAAAATTTATGTCAAACCTATTTTAGAACTATTGAAGAAATATGAAGTATACGGTATGGCGCATATTACAGGTGGCGGATTCATTGAGAATATTCCACGTATGTTACCAGAAGGAATCGGTGCAGAAATTGAATTAGGATCTTGGCAAATTCAACCGATCTTCAGTTTACTTCAAGAAGTGGGAAAACTAGAAGAGAAAGAAATGTTCAATATTTTTAACATGGGTATTGGTATGGTAGTAGCAGTGAAGGAAGAAGAAGCAAAAGATATTGTTCGTCTTCTTGAAGAGCAAGGAGAAACAGCTCGTATTATTGGACGTACTGTACAAGGGGCTGGCGTTACCTTTAACGGGGGCACAGAACTATGAGTAGATTAGCAGTTTTTGCTTCTGGAAGCGGATCTAACTTTCAATCTCTCGTTAATGCAGTAGAAGAGAAAAGATTGGATGCAGAAATTAGTTTATTAGTATGTGATAAACCAGAAGCACGCGCTGTTGGTCGGGCGCATTATCATCATATTCCATGCTTCGCCTTTTCAGCGAAAGCATATGAGTCAAAAGAAGTGTTTGAAACAGAGATATTAAAGAAGCTAGAAGAATATAAAATTGATTATGTTATTTTAGCTGGATATATGCGTTTAATTGGGCCAACGTTACTAGAAGCATACGGCGGGAAGATTATTAATATTCATCCATCACTACTACCGAGTTTTCCAGGTAAAGATGCTGTTGGTCAAGCGTTAGAAGCAGGTGTGAAAATAACTGGAGTAACGATTCATTATGTAGATGCAGGTATGGATACAGGACCAATTATTGCGCAAGAAGCAGTAGTTGTTTCTGAAGGGGATACGAGAGAAAGCTTACAAAAGAAAATTCAACAAGTTGAACATAAATTATACGTAAATACAGTGAATCAAATTGTTCAATCTGTGAAAGAACCAACTGTTAACTAACATACAACCAGGGGTGAAGGATCAATGAAAAAGCGTGCATTAGTAAGTGTTTCAGATAAAACAGGAGTAGTAGAATTTGTTAAAGGTTTACTAGAACAAGGGATCGAAGTTATATCAACAGGTGGTACGAAAAAATTACTAGAAGAAAACGGCTTACAAGTAATCGGTATTTCTGAAGTAACTGGGTTCCCAGAAATTATGGACGGTCGTGTGAAAACATTACATCCAAATATCCATGGTGGTCTATTAGCAGTTCGCGATAATGAAACACATGTAGCGCAAATGAATGAATTAGGTATTCAACCAATTGACTTTGTTGTTGTTAACTTATACCCATTTAAAGAAACAATCGCTAAGCCTGATGTAACATTTGCTGATGCAATTGAAAATATTGATATCGGTGGCCCGACAATGATTCGCTCTGCAGCGAAAAATCATAAGTTTGTGTCTGTAATTGTAGATCCAGTAGATTATGATGTTGTATTAGCAGAACTGAAAGAGAACGGTGAAGTAACAGATGAAACGAAACGTAAATTAGCAGCGAAGGTATTCCGTCATACAGCAGCATATGATGCGCTAATTTCTAATTACTTAACAGAGCAAATGGGTGAAGAAAGTCCTGAAACATTAACTGTGACATTTGAGAAAAAACAAGACTTACGCTATGGAGAAAATCCACATCAAAAAGCGACTTTCTATAAAGCGCCATTCGCAGCAACTTCTTCTGTTGCATATGCGGAACAATTACATGGTAAAGAATTATCTTATAACAATATCAATGATGCAGACGCAGCGCTTAGTATCGTAAAAGAATTTACAGAGCCAGCAGTAGTAGCGGTAAAACATATGAATCCATGTGGTGTTGGAGTAGGTACTGATATTCATGAAGCATACACACGCGCTTATGAGGCGGATCCAGTATCAATCTTTGGAGGAATTATTGCAGCGAATCGTGAAATCGACAAAGCTACAGCTGAAAAGTTACATGAAATTTTCTTAGAAATTATTATTGCACCTTCTTTCTCAAAAGAAGCTTTAGAAGTGTTGCAAGGTAAGAAAAACTTACGTTTACTAACTGTAAATATTGAAAAAGCGACAAGTGCGAGCAAAAAACTAACTTCTGTACAAGGTGGTCTTCTTGTTCAAGAGGAAGATACGTTATCATTAGATGAAAGTACAATTTCAATTCCGACGAAACGTGAACCGTCAGAGCAAGAGTGGAAAGATTTAAAACTAGCTTGGAAAGTTGTAAAACATGTGAAATCAAACGCAATTGTTTTAGCGAATGATAACATGACAGTTGGTGTAGGTGCAGGACAGATGAACCGCGTAGGTTCTGCAAAAATCGCAATTACACAAGCTGGCGAAAAAGCACAAGGTAGCGCACTTGCATCTGATGCTTTCTTCCCAATGCCAGATACAGTAGAAGAAGCAGCAAAAGCTGGTATTACAGCAATTATCCAACCAGGTGGATCAATTCGTGATGAGGATTCTATTAAAGTGGCAGATAAGTATGGGATTGCGATGGTGTTCACTGGCGTACGTCATTTCAAACATTAATAGAGTAATTTTAGAAGAAACAAACTAGGAGCATAGCTTCTAGTTTGTACTTATTTAAATATTGGGGGATGAAATATGAATGTTTTAGTAATCGGCCGCGGTGGGCGTGAGCATGCTTTAGCTTGGAAATTTGCACAGTCTGAAAAGGTAGAAAAAGTGTATGTAGCACCAGGTAATAAAGGTATGCGAGATGTTGCAACACCTGTTGATATTGATGAAAATAATTTTGATGCATTGGTCTTATTTGCAAAAGAGAATAATGTTGAGTTAACTTTCGTTGGACCAGAAATTCCGCTTATGAATGGAATTGTTGATCGTTTTAAAGAAGAGGGACTTCGTGTATTTGGTCCGAATAAAGCGGCTGCCGTTATTGAAGGTAGTAAAGCTTTTACTAAAGAATTGATGAAAAAATATAATATTCCAACTGCGGCGTACGAAACTTTTACAGACTATGAAGAAGCAGTACAGTACATTGAAAAAGTTGGTGCACCAATTGTTATTAAGGCAGACGGCTTAGCGGCTGGTAAAGGTGTAACGGTAGCGATGACGCTTGAAGAAGCATTACAGGCTGTGAAAGAAATGCTACAAGATGTAAAGTTCGGTGAAGCAAGTAAGAAGGTCGTTATTGAAGAGTTTTTAGATGGACAAGAATTTTCATTAATGGCATTTGTGAATGGAACAACTGTGCATCCGATGGTAATTGCGCAAGATCATAAACGAGCTTTTGATGGTGATAAAGGTCCGAATACAGGCGGAATGGGTGCGTATTCCCCAGTACCACAAATTCCAGAATCAGCAGTTCAAGAGGCGATAAAAACGGTATTACATCCAACTGCTAAGGCGATGATTGCAGAAAACCGTTCGTTTACAGGTATTTTATACGCAGGTCTTATTTTAACAAATGATGGTCCAAAGGTAATTGAGTTTAATGCTCGCTTTGGTGATCCTGAGACGGAAGTTGTATTACCTCGCTTAGAAAATGATTTAGTTGATGTATGTAACGCTGTATTAGATGAGAGTGAACTAACGTTACAATGGTCAGAAGAAGCAGTTATTGGTGTTGTACTTGCTTCGAAAGGATACCCAGAAGCATATAAAAAAGGTGATATTATTAGCGGACTAGATGCATTGCAAGATGTGATTGTTTTCCATGCGGGTACAGCGATGAAGCATGGGGACTTTGTAACAAACGGTGGCCGTGTACTATTTGTTGCTTGTAAGGCGAATAGTTTACAAGAAGCGAAAGATAAGGTGTATAAAGAAATCGGTAAAATTGAGAGTGATGGTCTATTTTACCGAGGTGATATAGGGTATCGCGCCATTAGGCATGAGATGACGAGAAATTAATATGTGAAAAATCCCGCTGAGAAATCAGCGGGATTTTTATGCATCTTTATCCTTTTTCAATTTACCTTTTTGCTTTGCCATTTCTCGAAGTAAATACTCGATGTGTGCATTGACGCTACGAAACTCATCATTCGCCCATTTTTCGATGACTGCATGTAATTCAGGATCAATACGTAATGGAAAGCTTTTCTTTTTAGCCATAATGATTTACAGCCTTTTAGTATAGGCTTCCTGTATTAATAACTGGTTGCGCACCTTTATCTGAAACGATGGCAACTAATAAGTTGTTCACCATATTCGCTTTACGCTCGTCATCGAGTTCCAGTACGCCTTCCTCATCTAACATATGGATTGAATCTTTCGCCATCTTCACAGCACCTTCAACAATTTCTTTTCTAGCAGCTAATACTGCTTTTGCTTGTTGACGTTGTAGCATTGCATGGGCAATTTCTGTTGCATAAGCTAAATGTGTTAAACGAGTTTCTAATACTTCTACGCCAGCGATTTCAAGGCGCGCCTCTAACTCGCGTTTTAATTCTTCAGAGATTTCTTCAGTATTTCCGCGTAACGTGATGCAAGTTTCATCTTGGAAATTGTCATAAGGATATTTTGTTGCGACGTGGCGGATTGCTGTTTCACTTTGAATTTCTACAAATCGATCGTAATGTTCAACACCGAACATTGCTTTTGCAGAATCAACAACTTTATATACGATGACGGCTGCAATTTCAATCGGATTTCCCTCAACATCGTTTACTTTTAATTTCTTACTATTAAAATTTTCAACACGTAACGATACAGTTTGACGGAATGCGAATGGAATCGTTAAAAATAAACCGTTTTGACGAATTGTTCCTAAATAATTACCGAAAAACGTAATGACTTTCGCTTGATTTGGTTGAACAATACCAATACCTGTAGCGATAACTACTGCTAAAAGAAGTGTGACTGCTGCTACTATGAAAATTTCTTGTACAAGGAAAAATACACCGATAGCGGCTAAAATTAAAATCCCGATAATACCGAGAAAACCATTTACATAAAAAACTTGTTTTTCTTTCATATGATCGCCTCCTGATATAAAAATGATATCACTTTTATATCATTTTAAGCAAGGGGTTTACACCTAATTTTCTGAATTTTATTGATTAGGTATCTCTTATGTACATTTTAAGATTAAAAACAAGAATGTACGTTCTGTTTTATGGTAAAATAAAGAAGACTTAACCGCCCACTGCAGCAGCTAAGTCCCTTTGAGAGCATCTTGCATCGTGACAAATGATTCAAAGCGGTTTTGCCAGGATTATATCTTCAATCGCTGACTCAATCTCTTTGTCAGAAGCGTCATAACTTCCATTTGACTTTGGTTTGTCGTGACTGGAAGTTTGATTCACTTCTTCTTTAGTATGTCCCTTTTCGGCAAAATTCATGCTAGGCATTTTAAATGCCCCCATATTCATGTATTTTCCGAATTTCCACATTTCAACAACAGGGCAGAAACGAACAATTCCCTCTGCAACTTTCATTGCACCAATCCATAGCAAGACGTTAGACCAAGTGCACCAAGGTTTGCGTACGAGTTTAGTTGCACTACAACCGAAGAGGACAAGTCCGAGTGTAATTCGAATTAGGGCATTTATTGTACCGATATTTTGCTTCATTAGAAAAACACTCCTTTTTATGAAAGTTGAAATAGATAATACTATTTCTTTTATTAGTATCCCGTTTGATTTTTGGGATATGTAATCCAACATTTGACGTGGAAAAAGATGTTGGAATGTGCGTGTGTGTAAGTAGCTTTTTTTGTTATAATGAAAGAATGCATAAAAGGAACTTCAAAATTAAATCCTCTCGTTTAAAAAATATGGAAGAGGTAATTCCAAACTTAATTCTCCGTTTTAAAACAATAATGATGAAAATAAACTGTTATTTTGAACAGAAATATATAACTCGAGAAAAGAAAGGGTGTTTTCATGTACGATATTTCCGGGTGGAAACATGTATTTAAGCTTGATCCAAATAAGGAGTTAAGTGATGAACATTTAGAGATGATTTGTGAGTCTGGAACAGATGCTGTTATTGTAGGCGGAAGTGATGGAGTGACAATTGATAATGTACTACACATGCTAGTTAGCATTCGTAGATATGCAGTTCCTTGTGTATTAGAGGTTTCTGATGTGGAAGCAATTACACCAGGATTTGATTTTTATTATATCCCAAGCGTTTTAAATAGCCGAAAGGTGGAATGGGTAACAGGTGTTCATCATGAGGCTTTGAAAGAATTTGGGGATATTATGGACTGGGACGAAATTTTCATGGAAGGATATTGTGTTTTAAATCCTGAAGCGAAAGTAGCCCAGCTTACAGATGCGAAATGTGATGTAACAGAGGATGATGTGATTGCATACGCGCGTTTAGCAGATAAGCTATTACGTTTACCGATATTTTATTTAGAATATAGCGGTACGTATGGCGACATTGAACTTGTTAAAAATGTAAAAGCAGAATTAAAACAAGCGAAGTTGTATTATGGCGGCGGTATTTCTAATGCAGAGCAAGCGAAAGAAATGGCGCAGTGTGCTGATACAGTAGTTGTTGGAAATATTATTTATGATGATATAAAAGCAGCGTTAAAAACAGTTAAAGCAGTAAAAGGAGAGTAGGTGCAGGCGTATATGAGTACAACAGATAGGTTATTAAATGGTTTAAATCCGCAACAACAAAAAGCAGTACAAACAACAAATGGACCACTTCTATTAATGGCAGGTGCAGGTAGTGGTAAAACACGTGTGTTAACACATCGTATTGCGTATTTACTTGGTGAAAAAGGTGTAGCACCATGGAATGTACTAGCTATTACCTTTACAAATAAAGCAGCTCGTGAAATGCGCGAGCGTATTGATACACTTGTCGGACCAGAAGCAGAAGATATTTGGATTTCGACGTTCCACTCTATGTGTGTACGTATTTTACGACGTGATATCGATCGTATTGGTATTAATCGTAACTTTACAATCTTAGATTCAGGCGATCAGTTAACTGTAGTCAAAAAAATTATGAAAGAGCGTAATATTGATCCGAAGAAATTTGAGCCGCGCTCTATTTTAGCTGGTATTAGTAATGCGAAAAATGAATTGTTATCTGCAGATAAATATGCGAAAAAAATTACAATCGCTGATCCATATGAAAAATTAACGAGCGATGTATATACAGAATATCAAAAACGTCTTTTGAAAAATAATTCATTAGACTTTGATGATTTAATTATGACAACGATTCAGCTATTTGAACGTGTTCCAGAAGTACTAGAGTTTTATCAGCGTAAGTTCCAATATATTCACGTGGATGAGTATCAAGATACGAACAAAGCGCAGTACCTTCTTGTTAAACATTTAGCAGCACGTTTTAAAAATTTATGCGTTGTAGGTGACTCAGATCAATCTATTTACCGCTGGCGTGGTGCGGACATTTCCAACATTTTGTCATTCGAAAAAGACTATGAGAATGCGCAAGTTATTCTGTTAGAACAAAACTATCGTTCGTCACAAAATATTTTAAATGCAGCGAATGCTGTTATCGAAAAAAATACGAATCGTAAACCGAAGAAATTATGGACAGATAATCAAGTTGGAAGCAAAATCTCGTATTATCGTGCTGCAACGGAAAAAGACGAAGCATATTTTGTTGCGAAAAAAATTCGTGATGATATTCAAATGGGAAAACGAAAATATACTGATTTTGCAGTGTTATATCGTACAAATGCTCAGTCTCGTATGGTCGAGGAGATTTTCCTGAAATCTAATATTCCTTACAAAATCGTCGGCGGTACTAAGTTCTACGACCGTAAAGAGATTAAAGATATTTTGGCGTATTTACGTTTAATTGGGAATCCAGATGATGAGATTAGTTTCGCACGTATTATTAACATGCCAAAGCGCGGAATTGGTGCGACTTCTATCGATAAAATTATTAATTACGGTGTACAAAATGGAATTTCATTAACTGCTGTATTCGATGAGATTGAGCATGTTGGAGTAAGTGCAAAAATTACAAAGGCAGTAAAAGAATTCGCAGGTTTATTACACAACTGGGTAAATATGCAAGAGTATTTATCTGTTACAGAATTGGTAGAGGAAGTTATTGAAAAAACAGGCTATCGCGATATGTTGAAAAACGAGCGTACTTTAGAAGCAGAAGGTCGTTTAGAGAACTTAGATGAGTTTTTATCTGTTACGCAAACATTTGAATCTCAAAGCGAAGATAAGAGTCTTGTTGCATTCTTAACAGACTTAGCGCTTGTTGCTGACATTGATCGTGTAGATGAAGATCCAACTGCTGGTGAGGAAGTTATTTTAATGACGATGCACTCAGCAAAAGGATTAGAATTCCCAGTTGTCTTTATTGTAGGTTTAGAGGAAGGAATATTCCCTCATACACGTTCTCTAATGGAAGAAGATGAAATGCAAGAAGAGCGTCGTCTCGCTTATGTAGGTATTACTCGTGCAGAAGAAGAGTTATATTTATCCAATGCACAAATGCGTACTTTATTTGGTAGAACAAGTATGAATGCCGCATCTCGATTTATTACAGAAATCCCGGCAGAATTAGTGGAATCATTAAATGAAACAGCGCCGAAGCGTGAAACTTCGTTTGGGGCAAAAGGAAGAACGACAAGTACAAGTAAAACGACAACTACCACACGTTCTCGTTCAGCTTTCGCGCGTCCTGCAGCTAAGACAACAGGTGGCGAACAAATCGGCTGGGCAGTAGGCGATAAAGCTTCCCACCAAAAATGGGGAGTCGGTACAGTTGTAAGTGTAAAAGGTGAAGGTGATGCAAAAGAATTAGATATTGCGTTCCCAAGCCCAATTGGTGTTAAACGTTTGTTAGCAAAATTTGCACCTGTGACGAAACAATAGGAAAGGAATGAGGATATGTCAAAAGAGATAGCAAAAAAACGTATAGAAGAACTGCGTGATTTGTTAAATACATTTAACTATCAGTATCACGTATTAGACAATCCTTCTGTTTCTGATGCGGAGTATGACCGTAATATGCAGGAGCTTATAAAATTAGAAGCAGAGAACCCAGAATTTATGAGTGAAGACTCTCCCTCCGTTCGCGTTGGGGGAGCTATTCTTGATATATTTGAAAAAGTAACACATAAGTCACCAATGTTAAGTTTAGGGAATGCATTTAACGAAGGAGATTTACGCGATTTTGACCGCAGAGTACGTCAAGGAATTGATGGTGCGAATGTAAGATATATATGCGAATTAAAAATTGACGGGCTTGCTGTTTCACTTCATTATGAAAAAGGACGCTTTATTCAAGGAGCGACACGTGGTGATGGTGTAACAGGGGAAGATATTACTCAAAATTTAAAAACGATTAAAGCGATCCCGCTTCGTTTAAATGAAGAAGTAACGTTAGAAGCACGAGGCGAAGCTTATATGCCGAAGCGTTCATTCGTTAAGTTAAATGAAGAAAAAGAACAAAATGGTGAAGATGTATTTGCGAATCCGCGTAATGCGGCAGCAGGTTCAATACGCCAACTTGATCCAAAAATTGCAGCGAAGCGTAATTTATCTATGTTTGTATACGGTCTTGCGAATGTAGAAGAAAAAACAATTCCATCACATAGTGAATCGCTTGATTTCTTAGGTGAACTTGGATTCAAAACAAATCCAAATCGTCGTACATGTGAAACAATTGAAGAAGTTATAGCTTATGTTGAAGAATGGCAAGAAAAACGTCCGCATCTTGATTATGAGATTGATGGAATCGTGATAAAAGTAGACGATGTTGCTCTTCAAGAAAGCTTAGGAACTACAGCAAAGAGTCCAAGATGGGCAATCGCTTATAAATTCCCAGCTGAAGAAGTTGTAACAAGATTAACAGGTATTGAATTAAGTGTTGGCCGTACAGGTGTTGTAACACCAACTGCAGAGCTAGAGCCAGTGCGAGTGGCTGGTACTATCGTTCGTCGTGCTTCTTTACATAACGAGGATTTAATTCGCGAAAAAGATATTCGAATTGGTGACTACGTTGTTGTGAAGAAGGCCGGAGATATTATTCCTGAAGTTGTGAACGTTATTTTTGATAAGCGTACTGGTGAGGAAGAAGAATATCATATGCCAACGCATTGTCCAGCATGTGAGAGTGAACTAGTTCGTTTAGAAGAAGAGGTAGCACTTCGTTGTATAAATCCAACTTGTCCAGCTCAAATTCGAGAAGGGCTAATCCATTTCGTTTCAAGAAATGCAATGAATATTGATGGACTTGGAGAACGTGTCATTACACAACTCTTTGATGCTGATTATATTCGTACATTTGCTGATTTATATTCGTTGACGAAAGAGCAATTATTGGAACTAGAACGATTCGGTGAAAAATCAGCAACGAATTTAGTACAAGCAATTGAGAATTCTAAAGAGAACTCATTAGAGCGATTATTATTTGGTCTTGGAATTCGCCATGTTGGAGCGAAAGCAGCACGTACATTTGCTGAGCATTTCGAAACGATGGATGCGCTTGTGAAGGCAACGGAAGAAGAATTAAAAGCAATTAATGAAATTGGCGAAAAAATGGCTCAATCCGTCGTAACGTATTTCGATAATGAAGACGTATTAGAGTTATTACAACAATTTAAAGAATACGGAGTGAACATGACATACAAAGGCATAAAAATTGCTGATTTACAAAACGTTGAGTCGTACTTCGCTGGAAAAACTGTCGTTTTAACGGGGAAATTAGAAATTATGGGACGTAGTGAAGCGAAGAAAAAAATTGAGGCATTAGGTGGAAAAGTAACCGGAAGTGTTAGTAAAAGTACGGATTTGGTTGTTGCAGGTGAAGCGGCAGGTTCGAAATTAGCACAAGCGGAGAAGCATAATGTTGAGGTTTGGAATGAAGAGAGGTTCTTACAAGAGCTAAATAAGTAAGAGGTGCAAACTTACCATGAAAAAAATAGCATTAGCGGTATTAAGCCTTGGTCTACTTGTAAGTGGGTGTAGCGCAGGTGCCGACAAAGATGAAAAAGTGGTTGAGAAATCGGGGAAAGCAAAAGAGCAATCAGTTGTTCCAAAATACGCTATTTCAGATGAATATTATAAGACGACTGTTCCATTTGATGGTGGAGAAGCACGCGGGTTAGTTGTGCAAGGATTAAATAGTCGCCTTGATATAGATGAGTTTGAAACAGGATTAATGCGAATTGCGAAAGAATCATTTAGTACGAAAGATAATGTTTTAAAAGGCGGAAAGTTCCTAAATACTCAGTATATACAGATGCTTGTTAAAAGAAAACGTACAGATGCAGAACAAAAGGAACTAGAAGATAAATTAAAAAAAGATGCGGTTAACTTCCCGAATATAGGGTTAAATCCCGCATTAGGTGCAGGATCCGAATCACTAGAAGTGAAAAATAACAAAAGTCCAATATATATTTCAAATATTTTAGAGCATGATTATTATGTGAACAAAAATGAGCTTAGTGGCATTGTAGTTGGATTAGCGATGAATTCGGTTCATTATTACGAGGAAGAGCATGGTTATCCACGTGAGGCTAAAATCGAGCAAGAAAAAATGTTAGCTGAAGGGAAAAAAATGGCGCAAGAAATCTTGAAAGTTATGCATCAAAAGGACGCTGAGACAAAAACTGTTCCGATTACATTTGCAATTTATCGTCAATCTCCAAAATCTTCGCTCGTACCAGGTAATTTTGTTTCTTATGCAAATGTAGAAAAAGGTAGTGAAACGGTTGAGGATTGGAAACAAATTAATGAGAAATATTATTTGTTCCCATCTGAACAAGCGAAAACAGATAATAAACGTGAAGATCTGGCGAGAGTATCAAACTTTAAAGCAAAACTAAGCGATTATTTCCAAGGCGACTATACAGCTGTTATCGGTACTGGTATGTATAGAGACGATGAATTAAGAGAAATAAAGCTTGATATTCCTGTCCAATTTAATGGGAAAGCAGAAATAATTGGCTTTACACAATATGTAGCCGGGCTTGTTATGGAATACTTCCCGAATTATATGAGGGTGCAAGTAACGATTAAATCTGTAGAACGCCCAGAAGCGATTATTATACGTGAAGCGAAGCAAGATGAACCGTTTGTGAAAATTTTAGATTAAATAGGAGGGCCGTTCCTTTATGGAACGGCTTTTTTTCTCGATAAATTTTGTTATAATTTAAAATGTTATAAAAAATGGGGGTAAGGGGTAAAGCGCATGGACGAACTAAGTTTTCAAGTCATTATTTTATTAATTGCATTCGGATTTTTAGCAGCGTTTATTGATTCAGTTGTTGGCGGTGGAGGATTAATTTCACTTCCGGCACTTATGTTTGTTGGTTTACCACCAGCTTCGGCCATTGCAACGAATAAATTAGCTGCAACGATGGGGACGTTTACGAGTGCAATTTATTTTATTCGATCGGGAAAGGTCGATTTTAAAATTGTAGGAAAGTTAATCCCGTTAACTGTTATAGGAGCAGTCGCAGGTGCTTTAGTAGTAAAGTTTATTCCGCCGGATATTTTACGTCCGTTAGTGCTTGTGATGTTGGTATTCATTGCCATTTATATTATTGCGAAAAAGGATTGGGGAAGTGTATCTACCTATAAGAAGATGACGAAAAGAAAAACATTAATATTTTTCTTTGTTATTTTAATGATAGGGTTTTACGATGGATTTTTTGGACCAGGGACAGGATCCTTTTTAATTTTTGCATTTTTATTAATTGGTTTGGATTTTATTCAAGCGGCAGCATCTGGAAAACTTTTGAACTTTGTTAGTAATATCGTATCGTTAATTACTTTTTTATTTTTAGATGTAATTCATTTTGAATACGGTATTATTATGGGATTATCGATGATTTTGGGTGCTTATTTTGGATCGAAGTTTGCAGTTCAAAAAGGTGTTGGATATGTAAGGACTTTATTTTTATTAGTTACTATATTATTGATCGGGAAAAATGTTTTGGAATATACTCATATTTTGTAGATTCATACGCATGTATGAATCTCTTTTTTTTATTATATTTTAAAAATTTATTAATTTTTAAAATATAAGTCTAGGAATATTTGAATAAATCTAAATTATCGTGTAGAATAATGTTGTAAAATGTAAACGTTTTTCTAAGGGGAGGCTAAAAATAATGGTAGTAGCATACAAACATGAGCCATTTACAGATTTTTCAGTGGAGGCTAACAAATTAGCGTTTGAAGAAGGTTTAAAGAAAGTAGAATCTTATCTTGGACAAGACTATCCATTAATTATTGGGGGAGAAAAAATCACTACAGAAGACAAAATTGTTTCTGTAAACCCTGCAAATAAAGAGGAACTTGTTGGTCGTGTTTCAAAAGCAAGCCGTGAGTTAGCTGAAAAAGCAATGCAAGTAGCGGATGAAACATTCCAAACTTGGAGAAAATCAAAGCCAGAAATGCGTGCAGACATTTTATTCCGTGCTGCAGCAATCGTTCGTCGCAGAAAACATGAATTCTCTGCTATTCTTGTAAAAGAAGCAGGTAAACCATGGAATGAGGCAGATGCTGATACAGCAGAAGCAATCGACTTTATGGAATATTATGGTCGTCAAATGTTAAAATTAAAAGACGGTATTCCAGTAGAAAGCCGTCCAATTGAATATAATCGTTTCTCTTACATTCCATTAGGAGTAGGTGTTATCATTTCTCCTTGGAACTTCCCATTCGCAATTATGGCAGGTATGACAACAGCTGCTTTAGTTTCTGGTAACACAGTATTACTAAAACCAGCTAGTACAACTCCTGTAGTAGCAGCGAAATTCATGGAAGTATTAGAAGAAGCTGGCTTACCAGCTGGCGTAGTAAACTTCGTTCCAGGTAATGGTTCTGAAGTTGGTGACTACTTAGTAGATCACCCTCGTACACGCTTCGTGAGTTTCACTGGATCTCGCGATGTAGGTATCCGTATTTATGAGCGTGCAGCGAAAGTAAACCCAGGCCAAATTTGGTTAAAACGTGTTATCGCTGAAATGGGTGGTAAAGATACAATCGTTGTTGATAAAGAAGCAGATCTTGAATTAGCAGCTAAATCTATCGTTGCATCAGCATTCGGATTCTCAGGACAAAAATGTTCTGCATGTTCACGTGCAGTAATCCATGAAGATGTATACGATCACGTATTAAATCGTGCTGTTGAATTAACGAAAGAATTAACAGTTGCTAACCCAGCTGTATTAGGTACAAACATGGGTCCTGTTAATGACCAATCTGCATTCGATAAAGTAATGAGCTATGTTGCAATTGGTAAAGAAGAAGGTAGAATCTTAGCTGGTGGCGAAGGAGACGATTCTAAAGGCTGGTTTATCCAACCAACAATCGTTGCTGACGTTGCAGAAGATGCTCGCTTAATGAAAGAAGAAATCTTCGGACCAGTAGTAGCATTCTGTAAAGCAAAAGACTTTGATCATGCACTTGCAATTGCAAACAATACAGAATACGGTTTAACAGGTGCTGTTGTTACTAACAACCGTGACCATATTGAAAAAGCACGTGAAGACTTCCACGTAGGTAACTTATACTTCAACCGTGGATGTACTGGTGCAATCGTAGGTTACCAACCATTCGGTGGCTTTAACATGTCTGGTACAGACTCTAAAGCTGGTGGCCCTGACTACTTAGCACTTCACATGCAAGCAAAAACTACTTCTGAAACTTTATAAGAAATAGTAGAAGAGATCTTCGCAGTTTGCGAAGATCTCTTTTTTTTGAAAAACTTTCTATATGTGTATTAAGATAGATATCGGTAGAAAAACTAATAAAGTAATAAGGTTTAATTCAGTAAAATAAGGTATATTTATATTTGTTGAATAGGTTGTCTTTAAAGAAAAGAGAAGTAGGTGAACAAAATGGGAAAATATCAATTAGATTACAAAGGCCAGGTAGCTGTCGCAAAGTTTCATGAAAAGCAGACGCCTGCCAAATTTGATAAAAAGCAGCAAATTGAAAAATTGCGTGCGGAGTATTTGAAAAAGAAACAGAAACAAACAGATAAATAATAGGGGAAAGTAGTTAATTTGAATTCGAATTAGATCTACCATATATTACTATTTGGTAAGTGAAACTTGCTAAACCCTATTAATATCGGGATAAACATGTAAATAGAAATAAAACAACGAGAAAAGTTGACTTATTAGTCATATTTTTTAGTATTCATTTTGAAAATTTCCTGTATAATACAATTTGAAAGAAAATCTATGGTTTGACAAGAAACACTCTTTTCGGTTTTGCTCACTGAAGAGAGTGTTTTTTTGTGGCTAAAAACTCCTCTGTACTCATTACATTTGCATATACTCCATTTAAACTAGCCAAAATTGTGTTATGAATATAAACGGCTGGTATAGTAGCATTCTTAAAAGAAAGATCTTTTGTAGCGCAAGCATCATGTATAACAGTACATTGAAAGCCGAAATCAAAAGCAGCTCTTACGGTAGCGTCAATACACATATGAGTCATCATCCCGCATATGACGACGTGCTCAATGTCTAAACGTTGTAATTGTTCTAGAAGATCAGTTTCGCGGAAACTATTTGGGTAATGTTTGAGTATAACGGTTTCTTCTCTAAGTGGACGTACGCTTTCATGAATATGCACACCTTCTGTATTGGGCAGGAAAAAAGTAGCATCATCTTTTATTGCTACATGTTGGATATGAAAAATAGGTTCATTTTTCTTTCTAAAGAGTTGTAGTAGCTGACGGGCATATGCGCTTGCTTCTACTGGATTACGCAATTCCATCTTTCCGTGTGGAAAATAATCATTTTGAATATCAACGAGTAAAAGAGCTGTTTTCATATATTTATCTTCCTCCGATTTCATATTCAAATAATGGTATTCAATTAGTAGAGAAGATTATCCTTTTAAAAAATATGCAGGAGGAGAATTTTACATAACTTTAAAGGTTACTATTTTATTATGAAATTTCATCTGAAAATTTTAATAAAGGGATAATTAATATTTTTCTAAAAAATGTATTGACTCTTATTATTCTGAGTTCTATAATGAGAATTAATTAAACGACAATTAAATCGATACATTCTTATCCAGAGAGGTGGAGGGACTGGCCCTACGATACCTCAGCAACGGGTTTTTTAATACCGTGCTAACTCCAGCAAGTCTATGAAAGGCTTGGAAGATGAGAAGATGTGACCGAGTACATATAAGTGCTCTCCTTCTTATCTTTATGGTTGATAAGAAGGAGAGCACTTTTTATTTTACCTCGAAAGCTCTACTTCAAGTTTTTACAGCAAATAGGAGGGGAAAAAATGATTTCTTTTAACAATGTAAGTAAAGTGTATGAATCAGGTGAGCAATCTGTTCATGCGGTGGAGGATGTAACGTTATCCGTTGAGAAAGGTGAAATTTTTGGCATTATCGGTTTTAGTGGAGCTGGAAAGAGTACGTTATTACGTCTAGTAAACATGTTAGAGAGACCAACGGCAGGAACGATTTCAATAGATAATAAAGATATTACATCATTATCGACGAAAGAATTACGGAAGCTAAGACAAAGAATCGGGATGATTTTTCAAAGCTTTAATTTATTTAATTCAAGAACAGTGTTTGGGAATATTGCTTATCCATTAAAGTTAGCGAAAGTACCAAAGAATGAGATAAAAGAAAGAGTAAATGAACTGTTGAAGTTTGTAGGGTTAGAAGATAAGGCAAACAATTACCCAGAGCAGCTATCAGGCGGACAAAAGCAGCGTGTAGGTATTGCTAGAGCACTTGCAACATCACCAGATATTCTTATATGTGATGAGGCAACATCAGCTTTAGATCCAGAAACAACAACAGAGATATTAAACCTATTAAAAAAAGTAAATCGAGAATATAATTTAACAATTCTTCTTATTACACATGAAATGCATGTTGTGAAAGAAATTTGTCACCGTGTAGCTGTGATGGAAAAAGGAAAAGTAATTGAAGAAGGAAAATTGTTTGACGTGTTCACACAACCAAAAACAAAAACGACTCAAAACTTTGTACGTTCTGTTATTAATGATCATTTACCAGAAAGTGTTCTAGCGAAAATTCAAAATGGTGGTCAGATTTATCGTCTAACATTTACTGGTGAGGAGACAGGTCAACCAGTACTATCGTATATCGCGAAAAACTATAACGTCGATGTAAACGTACTGTACGGAAATATTATTGAACTTCAAAATGTGCTATTTGGAAATCTTCTTGTAGAATTGCAAGGTGAACAGAGGGAGATTCAAAAAGCATTACAACATCTAAGACTGCAAGTGCAGCTGAAGGAGGTAGAAGCTCATGCGAGTTGATTGGAGTATATTTTGGCCTCGCATAGTAGATGCGACGGGAGATACCCTCTTAATGGTAATCGTAACCCTTATATTTGCTACAATTCTTGGTATACCCCTAGGTTTACTATTATATGTAACGAGAAAAGGAAACTTTTTAGAAAATAAATGGGTCTTTTCTATTCTTAATATCATTATTAATACAATTCGTCCGGTTCCATTCATCATCTTCTTAGTAGCTTTAAGCCCACTAACAAGAAGTGTTATCGGAACGACGATTGGAACAGCAGCAGCAATTTTCCCAATGACGTTAGTGGCTTCGATTGGTATTGCTCGAATGGTTGAAACAAATCTTGTTTCAGTTCCAAAGGGAGTTATTGAAGCAGCTCAAGCAATGGGTGCTTCACCATTTAGAATTGTTTTTGAAATTCTTGTGCCAGAAGCGTTAGCGCCATTGATTTTAGGTGTTACGTTTATGACAGTTGGTTTAATTGAATTCTCTGCAGTTGCTGGACTTGTCGGTGGTGGCGGTCTTGGTGACTTAGCGATGACATATGGTTATCAACGTTTTGATACATCAGTTATGTTCGTAACGGTCGTTTTACTTATTATTCTCGTACAGGTAGCTCAAAACTTAGGAAACTACTTTGCGAAAGTCTTTTTACGCAGATCATAAAAAGGAAGAGGGGAAAAGAAAATGAAGAAAATTTTAGCATTTGCATTATCAGCGATTGTAGGTGTTTCAGCATTAAGCGGCTGCTCAAGTGGAGACACGGGGGCAGGAGCGAAAGAAAAAGTAGTTCGCGTCGGTGTAACTGGAACGGATGGAGACGCTTGGGAAATTTTAAAGAAAAAAGCTGAAAAAGAAGGAATTAAAATTAAACTGGTTGAGTTCTCTGATTACACAACGCCAAATAAAGCGTTAGCTGATGGAGATATTGAATTAAACTCATTCCAGCACGTTGCTTTCTTAGAGCAATTTAAAAAAGAGCATAAGTTAGATATTACAGCTGTTGGTACAACGCAAATTGCACCGATGGGCTTATACTCTGAGAAACATAAGAAGGCAAACGAAATTCCAGATGGTTCAGAAATTGCGATTCCAAATGATCCAACGAACCAAGCCCGTGCATTAAAACTTCTTGATGCAGCCGGATTATTAAAGCTTAAGAAAGACTTTGGCTTATTTGGAGATCCAAGTGGTATCGCTGAAAATCCGAAGAAGTTAAAAATCACACCGGTTATCGCACAGCAAACACCTCGTGTATTAAAAGATGTAGCAGCTTCAGTTATTAATAACGGTGTTGCTGGTCAAGCTGGATTAGACCCAGCGAAGGATCCAATTTTCTTAGAAGATCCAAAGAATGAAAATGCGAAGCCATATATTAATATTTTCGCAGCTCGTACGAAAGATAAGGATGATCCAACACTGAAAAAAGTAATTGAACTATATCATTCAAAAGAAGTAACAGATGCAATTAAGAAAGAAACAAATGATGGTTCCATTTCAGTAGATCTTTCACTTGATGAGATTGAAAAAATTGTAAAATAATCATTGGGTTGAATGAACTAACAGAAGGAACCCCTCCGCTGTTAGTTCGTTCAACATATAATCTACTTAACAAACAAACCCTAATTCTGTACCTTCCAATTCTGTATAACGTAGAATCCAACGTTTGTTAAGTAGAGTAATGGACCAGGAGTTTTCCGGGTCTTTTTTTTGTTACTGAAAGTAGCTAGCGAGTAGTAAGGTAATCCAAATTATAATGGGATAAGAAAATAAGCTGAAAATGAGTGTAATTACGAATTGCTTTTTATGAATTAAGTATTTTTGGGATGAAAAAAAGGAAATAGAAAAAATAGCAATGAAAACTGCAGATATTACGCCAGGATTATAAGAACGATAAATAAAAAACAAAATAATATGTTGAATAGAGTTGAAGAAGATAGCCCCTTGTATAAAAATAATCCAGTATATAGAAGACAAGAAGTTCAGTTGGTATAGAAAGACGATAAGTAAGACAAAGAGAGTCAATACAGAAATCGCAATGAAAAATTGCTGGTTAGTTATAAAAGTAATTGAAAATTGATTAGCAAGATATTGTGGCATTTGGAAAGATTCTTCAAGGTTATGAATAAAAAATAATAAGGGAATAGTCCAAAGCATAATAGTGGAATTTTTTTTCGACAACTTACATCACTCCAATATGGAGATAGAAAGCCTAGAAAGGCCCTCTATCCAGAGATGTTCATTCAATTATAATACTTTTTAAATTATCTTCAGGATGCTCTTGTTCTTGCGGATAAGCAGCTAGCTCCTCTTGTAAAATATTTAGCATTTGCTTAGCTGATTGTTGGATTGGGGCGGGTAACTCTTCTAATATATGCATACCGACTTTTATTTTTGTACGAATTACCTTCCTTAGTAGTTCCTCACGCATGCACTACACCTCCAAATCGAATGTTTAGTACATCATCTTCAAACTTAGCCCCTTGAATAGAAAGGTGCGTTAATATTTTTGGTAATGTGATGTTCCGTTTAACAGAACCAGCTCGAATGATAAGCTCATCACCTTTTTGATTTAATACTAGCTCACTTTTGTTTGAGAAGGGAATGGACAGAACGAAAATATACTCATCGCCATCTTTTTTTACATATTGTGTGCGGCCGTTAAATTTCACTTCAGTAGGACAATGATCAGTTTTAAATAGAGCATCTCCTACACGCTCTAACATGGGCAAACCAACAACTTCTTGTTCAAACATTGGAGCTTCGTAAATAGGAAGTGGATTAAAACTATCTTGAATTAATGTTTTATATTTCTTTTGGGTATCTTTCCATGCTTGGAAATAAGGATCGGTGACAGTGTTAGGAATGACGCGGTTAACCATAATGGCATCTACGTTATAATCGTATAAGTTTAAATAAGTAAAGCTACGCTGGGCCTCTTTAATGACCATTTTTTCAGGATTTACAACGATGCGGATACTTGTTACTTCTCGGTTTGATAAAATATCTCTCATTTCTCCAAGCTGTTCAAGTGTATTTGTTAATTCGTCCATAATATCATCGGTTGGAAGGGGGACACCAAGAAGTGGTTGGGCTACAGGGCGAACAACTTTTAAAACTTTTCTTTTAATAGGAAAGAGTTTTTCCATCCACCAGCCGAGCATGTCTGGAAAGCTGAGCATTGCTAATGTTTCTCCTGTTGGAGCACAATCAATGATAATGACATCATATGTTTTTTGTTTATAATAATCGAGTACGCGAAG
This sequence comes from Bacillus basilensis, assembly GCF_921008455.1. Lineage (NCBI taxonomy): Bacteria > Bacillati > Bacillota > Bacilli > Caryophanales > Bacillaceae > Bacillus > Bacillus basilensis. The sequence continues at coordinate 340,266 of NZ_CAKLBZ010000001.1, forward strand.
TAAGCTAATTAAATCTTCCATACCAGGAAACATCGTTAACTCTTCTGTTGTAATATCATCAGCTGCTTTGGAAGTGAATAGCAAGGTAATGTATTTCTGTAACTTTCCCCAGCCTTTTTCCATTTCATAAATCGTATTAATCTCTTGTGCCCATAAATTTTCGCGGATTTCTAATGGCTCAGAAGATAGCTTTATACCAAATGAATCTCCTAAACTATGAGCAGGATCTGTACTCATTACTAAAGTTTTTAATCCTTGTTTTGCGCTTTGAAGTGCTGTTGCTGCTGAAATGCTAGTTTTTCCTACGCCGCCTTTACCTGTATACAAAATAATTCTCATCATTCATGTCCCCTTTGTTTCGAATATCGAATATTACGAGTGTCGAAATAAATGATTGAATAAAAACCCAGCTAGGGCTTTATTCAATCGGAATGTTTTTTATTTTAGGTGTAGAAACCTTTTCTTCTGTTTTTTGCTGTGACGTAGCAATGTGATTCATGATCTTTTGGAAGATTTGTAGTAAGAATGCTTTTTCTTCTTCTGATAATGCTTCTGTTACTAAGCTAAAGTAATGGGCCGCATTTTGTTTTACTTCTTGAACGAGCATTACGCCGTTTTCTGTTAACCGAATTAATACAATACGTCGGTCGTTCTCATCACGGTAGCGTTCAATATATCCCTTTTTTACAAGGCGATTTACAACGCCTGTCGTTGTACTCATCGGTATATCAAGAAGGTCAGCAATTTTCGTCATTGTAATATCTGTATTTCGTTCCATCCAAAGTAAACAAAATACCTCTGTTTTAGAAAGTGTTAAATCTAGGCTTACCCATTCTTCAGGATAAAAAAGTTTCTTGGCGTTATCTAGCAGTAAGTCTAAAAAATGTTCATATTGCAACAATTAATTCCACTCCCGTATATTTCGAGGTTCGTAATATTTATTTTTATTTTATGTAGAATAGAAATAATTGTCAATGATTTTAATTGTTTTTTCAGATTAGGCAGAAAACTACCTTTAAAATAGTATTCTTTTATGATAGATTTATAAATATAAAACTAGAATTTACATAAAAATCCATCATGGTAAATATACTTATCTATAATGGGTATACAGCTAACGAGGGGGAGAACGATGAGAAGACGTAATACGCAAGCGTTCACGTTTTTAGCATGGACTTCATTTGTTTGTGCGCTTTCAGGTATGCTAATTGGGATTTATACGTTAGATGAAACGCTTAGTGTAAAAGGATACTATTTAATTGGAACATTATTTTTAACGATGTCTTGTTTTGTATTACAAAAAACAATTCGTGATAATGAAGAAGATAACGAGAGATTTCCGAAAAATAAACCGTTAGATAAAGAGTAAATTGTAAAGAAAGGCGTTTGCCTTTCTTTTTTTATGTAAAAATGGCGTAAGTGCTGTGTGTTGACTTGCTTGAAGTACTGAAAATTTGGTATCATCAATAGTATTGTAGATTGAACGATATATTATGGAGGTGGCCTAGCCGTGTCAAGAATTTCCGTTGAGAATGTAAAGCACGTAGCACATTTAGCACGTCTTGCAATTACTGATCAAGAAGCAGAAAAATTTCAAAAACAACTAGATGCAATTGTTACATTTGCAGAACAGTTAAATGAATTAGATACAACAGACGTAAAACCAACAACTCATGTATTAACTATGAAAAATGTTATGCGTGAAGATGTACCAGAAAAAGGTTTACCAGTAGAAGAAGTATTAAAAAATGCACCGGATCACAAAGATAATCAAATCCGTGTTCCAGCAGTATTAGAATAGAGGAGGGGAATTTCGATGTCATTATTTGATCATTCAGTATCAGAGTTACATAAGAAATTAAACAACAAAGAAATTTCCGTTACGGATTTAGTAGAAGAATCTTACAAACGTATTGCGGATGTTGAAGATAACGTAAAAGCTTTTCTTACATTAGATGAAGAAAATGCACGCGCGAAAGCGAAAGAATTAGACGCGAAAATTGGCGCTGAAGATAATGGTTTATTATTCGGTATGCCAATTGGTGTAAAAGATAACATTGTAACTAACGGTCTTCGTACAACTTGTGCGAGCAAAATGTTAGCAAACTTCGATCCAATTTATGATGCGACAGTTGTGCAAAAGCTAAAAGCTGCTGACACAGTTACAATCGGTAAGTTAAATATGGACGAGTTCGCAATGGGTTCTTCAAATGAAAACTCAGGTTTCTATGCTACGAAAAATCCATGGAACTTAGACTACGTTCCAGGTGGATCTAGTGGTGGTTCTGCAGCAGCTGTAGCAGCAGGAGAAGTATTATTCTCTCTAGGTTCTGATACGGGTGGTTCTATCCGTCAACCAGCTGCATATTGCGGCGTTGTAGGTTTAAAACCAACTTACGGACGCGTATCTCGTTACGGATTAGTAGCATTCGCATCTTCACTTGACCAAATCGGACCGATTACACGTACAGTAGAAGATAATGCATACTTATTGCAAGCTATTTCAGGTATTGACCGCATGGATGCAACTTCTGCAAACGTTGAAGTAGGAAACTACTTAGCTGGTTTAACAGGAGACGTTAAAGGTTTACGTATTGCTGTACCGAAAGAATACTTAGGCGAAGGTGTTGGCGAGGAAGCTCGTGAGTCAGTACTAGCTGCACTAAAAGTATTAGAAGGTATGGGCGCAACTTGGGAGGAAGTATCTCTTCCGCACTCTAAATACGCTCTAGCAACGTATTACTTACTATCTTCTTCTGAAGCATCTGCTAACCTTTCACGCTTCGATGGCGTACGTTACGGTGTTCGTTCTGATAATGTAAATAATTTATTAGACCTTTACAAAAACACACGTAGCGAAGGTTTCGGTGATGAAGTAAAACGTCGTATTATGCTTGGGACATTTGCACTTAGCTCTGGTTACTATGATGCATATTACAAAAAAGCACAACAAGTACGTACATTAATTAAAAACGACTTTGAAAATGTATTTGCTAACTACGATGTTATTATTGGACCAACAACGCCAACTCCGGCATTTAAAGTAGGCGAAAAAGTTGATGATCCAATGACAATGTATGCAAACGACATTTTAACAATCCCAGTAAACTTAGCGGGTGTTCCAGCGATTTCTGTTCCATGTGGATTCGGTGCTAACAACATGCCACTTGGTTTACAAATCATTGGTAAACACTTCGATGAAGCGACAATTTACCGCGTTGCACATGCATTTGAGCAAGCAACAGACTATCATACAAAAAAAGCAAGTCTGTAAGGAGGCGAGCATAGATGAATTTAGAAACAATTATTGGTTTAGAGGTTCACGTTGAGTTAAAAACAAATTCGAAAATTTTCTCTGCGAGTCCAACAGAATTCGGTGCGGAGCCAAATACACAAACAAGTGTAATTGACTTAGGATACCCAGGGGTACTTCCTACTTTAAATAAAGAAGCAGTTAACTTTGCAATGAAAGCTGCAATGGCATTAAACTGTGAAATCGCAACGGAAACGAAGTTCGACCGTAAAAACTATTTCTACCCAGATAATCCGAAAGCTTACCAAATTTCTCAATTCGATAAGCCAATTGGTGAAAATGGTTGGATTGAAATTGAAGTAGACGGTAAAAAGAAACGTATCGGTATTACACGTCTTCATTTAGAAGAAGATGCTGGTAAATCAACGCATACAGCTGATGGTTCATTAGTAGACTACAACCGTCAAGGTATGCCTTTAATCGAGATCGTATCTGAGCCAGATATGCGTACGCCAGAAGAAGCATATGCATACTTAGAGAAGTTAAAATCAATCATTCAATACACTGGCGTATCTGATTGTAAGATGGAAGAAGGTTCTCTACGTTGTGATGCGAACATTTCCCTTCGTCCAGTTGGGCAAGAGAAGTTCGGTACAAAAGCGGAACTGAAAAACTTAAACTCATTTACTTATGTACAAAAAGGTCTTGAGCACGAGCAAGTGCGCCAAGAGAAAGAATTGTTATCTGGTGGTATCATCCAACAAGAAACACGTCGTTACGATGAAGCAACGAAGAAAACAATCTTAATGCGTGTGAAAGAGGGGTCTGACGATTACCGTTACTTCCCAGAGCCAGACTTAGTTGAACTTTACATCGACGATGAGTGGAAAGAAGCAGTTCGTGCCTCTATTCCAGAACTTCCAGATGCACGTAAAGCTCGCTACGTTGCAGAAATTGGCTTACCAGCTTATGATGCACACGTATTAACATTAACGAAAGAGATGTCTGATTTCTTTGAAGCAACTGTTGCAGACGGTGCTGATGCGAAATTAACATCAAACTGGTTAATGGGTGAAGTGCTTGCATACTTAAATAAACAACAAAAAGAATTAAAAGATGTTGCATTAACGCCTGCTGGTTTATCTAAAATGGTTCAATTAATTGAAAAAGGTACAATTTCTTCTAAAATCGCGAAGAAAGTATTTAACGAATTAATTGAAAAAGGTGGAGACCCAGAGGAAATCGTTAAAGCGAAGGGTCTTGTTCAAATTTCTGATGAGGGTACACTTCGTAAAGTTGTAACAGAAATTCTTGATAATAATGAGCAATCTATCGAAGACTTTAAAAACGGTAAAGACCGTGCAATTGGCTTCTTAGTTGGTCAAATTATGAAAGCTACAAAAGGACAAGCAAATCCACCGCTTGTTAACAAAATCTTACTTGAAGAGATTAATAAGCGATAATAGTAGTAGCTTTTAAAGATTAAGCAGAAAAACACCCGTACATGGGTGTTTTTCTAGGTTAATCAAACGTTTGTTTAAATGAGAGAAAATCGTTTAAACAAACGTTTGATTAACTGTCAAAAGTGGAAAAATGTTTGTATAGCAACTATGGTATGATAGTTGCAAAAAGGTGGGAATAATGATAAATCTAAACATAGAGGTTTTTTTCATCTCATGAAATAATAGATAGTTATTATTCGTTATATGTAAATTGTTGTGAGGAAATAGATGGACATAAATTTTTTTGTTAAATAAAACAAAACCATTAAAAATGAATATTTACTTTTGATGGACTACACGAATCGGGTTCTTACTGCCTGTTTGAGCGGGATAAAAGAAGGATAGGAAGATGAGAGGAGGTAGGCATGGGAATACTGAATAGAAGTTCGGTATGTTCTTTTTCGATATATAAAGAAATTTCCTGTGCTAATAAATGATGAAGCGAGCAAGAATTATTTATAATCCTACTTCTGGGCGTGAGCTATTTAAGAAGAGCTTACCAGAAGTATTACAAAAATTAGAACAAGCTGGATATGAAGCGTCTTGTCATGCAACAACCGGTCCTGGAGATGCAACCGTGGCGGCGAGGCAAGCTGCGGATCGTAAATTTGATGTTGTTATTGCGGCTGGTGGCGACGGTACGTTAAATGAAGTGGTCAATGGTTTAGTAGGACATGAGCATCGTCCGAAGTTTGGAATTATTCCAGTTGGAACGACAAATGACTTTGCACGAGCAATCGGTGTACCTCGTTCTATTGAAGAGGCAGCGGATATTATTTGCGAAGGAAAAACAGTACCATTAGACCTTGGTAGAGCGAACGATACATATTTCATTAACATCGCTGGTGGTGGCCGTATTACCGAATTAACATATGAAGTACCGAGTAAGCTAAAAACGGTATTAGGCCAACTTGCTTACTATTTAAAAGGAATCGAAATGTTACCGTCATTACATCCAACATATGTTGAAATTGAGTATGATGGAAAATTACTACAAGAAGAAATTACGATGTTTTTAATTACGAATACTCGTTCAGTGGGCGGTTTTGAAAAGGTAGCACCATATGCATCAATTAATGATGGATTATTTGATTTATTAGTGCTGAAAAAAGGTTCTATCGCTGACTTAATTAAAGCAGCAACACAAGCGCAGCGTGGTGAACATATTAACAATCCAAAAGTGCTGTACACACAAGCAAATCGAATTAAAGTACATTCACCAGATAAACTAATGATTAATTTAGATGGTGAATACGGTGGAGATGCACCGATGGAATTCGAAAATATATATCATTGTCTTGAACTATTTGTTCCTGAACATCAAGAGGATGCCCTGTAAAGGCATCCTTTTTATTATATAGAGGAATTGTAAATTGGAAGTTAGTTTGATTTTTATGGTATTTTTACAATTCGTTTATTTTATATCCATACTTTATTGATACACTGGAGGAGATAAGAAACGAGAGGTAGGATGCTATGGAGAAGGTAAAGGCAATACTATTTGATAAAGATGGAACATTAATGGATTTTCACTCAATTTGGATAAAAGTAGCTGAAGAACTTGTGGCTGAATGTATAAAATTATATCAACTTCCACAGTCAATGCAGCCTACTTTATTAAAAGAAATCGGCGTGGAGGGGGTGGTTGTGAACCCTCGTAGCGCAATAGCGGCAGGAACAAGCCTTGATGTTGCAAAGGGGCTTTGTAAGTATATTCCGTCATCTAAAGAAGAGGAGATGCACCATTGGGTAAGTGAGAAGTTATTTTCCCTTATGTACGAACATCGTTCCTATATGAGAATGACGGCGGATTTACCGAGAATTTTACAAAGTTTAAAGGATAGAGGATTTATTTTAGGTGTTGTTACAGCTGATGATTTCGCACCGACAGAATTATTTTTAAAACAGTATCAATTAGAGTCTTATTTTGATTATGTTGTAGCTTCGGATACGTTTCCAGCACAAAAACCAGATAAAAGAATTGTAGAATCGTTTTGTGAAAGGTTTCATTTAGAGGCATGTGAAGTGGCAGTCGTTGGAGATACACCAACTGATTTATATTTAGCTAAAAATGGCGGCGATTGCTATGCGATTGGAGTACTGTCTGGCACAGGAGATCGTCAAACATTAGAACCACTTGCAGATTTAGTAGTACAATCTGTTGGGGATTTTATTTCTTATTCAGGTGAGTTTATTTGGGAACAAGGAAAGTCTAATGTGTAAGAAAAATAAGTCTATAGGGACTCTTAATGAGTCTTTATAGACTTATTTTTTATGTTGAAATAGAAGGCATGTAGGATGAATGTCGGAAAAGAATGTTGGCATACATTTTGCAATAAAAAGAGAAAACAATGTAAAGAAAAGGATGGGGTACGTAATGAACACAAAAAAATTTGCTAAAGTAAATGAACAAATTCCTGGACCGAAAGCGGCGTCTTTGTTAGAACGCCGCCAAAATATAGTACCAAAAGGAGTAAGTAACGGCATCCCAACGTTTGTACAATCTGCAAACGGTGCTCTTGTAACAGATGTTGATGGTAATCAGTACATTGACTTCGCAGGAGCAATAGGAACAATTAACGTTGGGCATTGTCATCCAGCTGTTAAAGAAGCGCTCCATAAACAAGTAGATCAATACATTCATACTGGATTTAATGTCATGATGTATGAACCATATATTGAATTAGCGGAAAAACTTGCGGCATTAGCGCCAGGAAGTTTTGATAAGCAAGTACTATTTTTAAATAGTGGTGCAGAAGCAGTTGAGAATGCGGTGAAAATCGCTCGCAAATATACAAAAAGACCTGGTATTATCGCATTTTCTAAAGGTTTCCACGGGCGTACATTAATGACAATGACGATGACAAGTAAAGTAAAACCATATAAATTTGGATTTGGCCCATTTGCTCCAGAAGTATATAAAGCGCCATTCCCGTATGAATATCGTCGCCCAGAAGGACTAACGGAAGAGCAGTACGATGACTTTATGATTGAAGAGTTTAAGAATTTCTTCATATCAGAAGTAGCACCAGAAACAATTGCAGCTGTTGTAATGGAACCTGTTCAAGGGGAAGGCGGATTTATCGTCCCAAGTAAGAAGTTTGTGCAAGAAGTACGCAATATTTGTTCAGAACATGGCATTTTATTTGTAGCGGATGAAATTCAAACAGGATTTAGCCGTACAGGAAAGTATTTTGCTATTGATCATTATGATGTCGTTCCAGACCTAATTACGGTATCTAAATCGTTAGGTGCTGGTGTACCGATAAGTGGTGTGATTGGACGTAAAGAAATTATGAATGAGTCTGCACCGGGAGAGCTTGGCGGAACGTATGCAGGAAGCCCACTAGGATGTGCGGCAGCATTAGCAGTACTTGATGTAATAGAAAAAGAGAATTTAAATGATAGAGCGATAGAATTAGGAAAAGTCGTAATGAACCGATTCGAAGAGATGAAAAATAAATATAATTGCATCGGTGATGTGCGTGGCTTAGGAGCAATGTGTGCATTCGAGCTCGTTCAAGATCATAAGAAGAAAACACCTGATAAAACGTTAACAGGTAATTTATGTACAGAAGCAAATAAACGCGGATTACTTCTATTATCAGCAGGAACATACGGTAATGTTATTCGTGTGTTAATGCCGTTAGTTATTACAGATGAGCAACTCGAGGAAGGTTTAACAATCATTGAAGAATCATTACAAGCTTGTTATGAGCAAGCAGATATCGCTCGTGTTTAAAAACTGAATGATAAATCACAAACATTCTAGCTATCTCTATATTAAATGCAGAAAATTCGCTTTATAATGAGGGTAGTGAAGTGAATCGATGGATTGGAAGTTAGGGGTGGCTAGGATGGTTGCAGAAAAGGAACGAGTGTTAATGGATTTACAAGATGTATTTGAATATGCGTTTGACGAAATTTTTGTGACTGATGAAAAGGGAATCGTTGTGCGTGTAAATAGTACATGTGAAAGACACTACCAACTAGCTGCTAAAGAGTTAGTTGGTAAACATGTAAAAGAACTACAAAAGGATGGTATCTTTTATCCATCGGCAACGTTAGAAGTAATTGAAAAAAAGAGACCGGTTGAACTCGTTCAAACGACAAAATCAGGAGAGTATTTACACGTTCGTACAAGGCCTGTTTTTGATGATGAGGGAAATTTACGAAGAGTGATTAGTTACTCTCGTGATCTTACAGAACTCTACCAACTACGTCAAAAGGTAGAAGAAATGGATAATCAGTTAAAAACATATAAAAAAGAATTAAGAGAAACGTATGAGCATGAAGGACTTATTTTTAAAAGTATCGCTATGCAAAAAATAGTCGAAACAATTAAGAAAGTATCTGTGGTAGATAGTACAGTTCTCGTTTTAGGTGAGACAGGAGTAGGGAAGAGTCGATTAGTACGTCATTTACATGAAGTGAGTAATCGGAAGAATGAAAGTTTCTATGAGATTAACTGTGCGGCATTGCCAACGAATTTAATTGAATCAGAACTTTTTGGATACTCAGGTGGATCTTTTACAGGTGCGAATCGTGAAGGGAAAAAAGGACTATTAGAATCAGCGCATAGAGGAACTCTGTTCTTAGATGAAATAGGCGAAATGCCGCTTGAAATTCAAGCGAAGCTTTTGCAAGTGTTGCAAGAAAAAACGTTTCGTCCTATAGGCGGAAGAGAATTAAAAAAGGTGGATATTAGAATTGTAGCGGCAACAAATAGAGATTTAAGTATGATGGTGAAACAAGGAACATTCCGGAAAGATTTATATTATCGTCTGAATGTCATTCCAATTGTAATTCCGCCTCTTCGGGAAAGAACAGAAGACATTTTGCCACTCATTTATCATTATTTAAAGGACTTTAACGAGAAATATGGTCGGAATATAAAATTAGCGCCTAGCACATTGCAAATGTTTGTTGGTTACCCGTGGGAAGGAAATAATAGAGAAATTGAAAATGTGATTGAGCGACTTGTTATAACTGCTGACGATGTCGTTACGATAGAGGATTTGCCAATAGCGATGCAAGAATCAACGGTTGAACAGTCCGGTCAAAGTCTTTATAAAATGTTAGAAGAAGTAGAACGGAATATTATTTTGAAAGCATATAAAACATATGGATCAAGTTATAAAGTAGCGGAGTTTTTAAAAATAAGTCAATCTGCTGCCACGAGGAAGATAAAGAAACTTATAGAGGGGGAAGAAAACATTGGATAAAAAAGCGACGTTTGTAAATGTAGAGAAAAAGGCGATGTATATAAATGGTGAGTGGATTACATTGCAGGATCAAATCGAAGTAAATAATCCAGCAACGAAGGAAATATTTGCGACGGTACCAAAGGGCGGAATAACAGAGGCAAAGCAAGCTGTTGATGCAGCACATGAAGCTTTTAAATCATGGTCTAAGTTAACAGCAGCAGACCGTGCAGTGAAGTTAAAAAAATGGTTTACACTTATCGATGAAAATAAAGAAGAGATTGCAGCAATTATGACGAAAGAGCAAGGAAAGCCGTTTCTAGAAGCACTTGGTGAAGTGAATTATGCAAATAGCTTTGTTGAATGGTATGCAGAAGAAGGAAAGCGCGTATATGGCGAAATGATTCCTGCTTCTCATCCGAATAAACGTATTTTAGTTATGAAGCAACCAGTTGGAGTTATGGCAGCTATTACGCCTTGGAACTTCCCAGCTGCTATGATTACGAGAAAGGTAGCTCCGGCACTTGCAGCAGGCTGTACGGCGGTTGTAAAACCAGCAAGTCAAACGCCATTGACTGCACTGAAATTAGCCGAATTAGCTCATGAAGCGGACATTCCAAAAGGCGTAATAAATATTGTAACAGGCAGTGCGAAAGCAATTGCTGATACGTGGATGGAAGATGGACGTGTTCGAAAAGTTTCTTTTACAGGATCAACGGAAATTGGGAAGGAATTAATGGCCAGTGCTGCACAAACGATGAAAAAGGTTTCACTTGAGTTAGGTGGTCACGCGCCGTTTATTGTTATGAATGATGCGGACTTAGATAAAGCGGTAGAGGCGGTAATCGGTTCGAAATTCCGTAACGCAGGACAAACGTGTATATGTACAAACCGAGTATTTGTTCAGGAAGAAGTGTATGAAGTGTTTGTAGAGAAGTTCCAAAAGGCAGTAGGGCAGTTGAAAGTAGGAGACGGTTTCGGTGACGGAACTACTGTAGGACCACTTATTGACGAGAATGCAGTTTCGAAAGTACAGGAACATATCGAAGATGCTATTCAAAAGGGTGGAACAGTTTTATTTGGTGGCCAAAAGGTTGCAGAGCTAGATGGACACTTTATGCAACCAACTGTAATTGGATTGGCGAACGATACGATGCTTTGTATGAATGAAGAAACATTCGGTCCAGTTGCACCAGTTGCGAAATTTAAAACGGTTGAAGAAGTAATCGAACGTGCAAATCATACACCATATGGCTTAGCTGCTTATATTTTCACAAAAGATATTAGTCAAGCATTCCAAGTTAGCGAGGCATTAGAGTACGGTATTATCGGATTAAATGATGGACTTCCATCAGTTGCACAAGCACCGTTTGGTGGCTTTAAAGAAAGTGGTATTGGCCGTGAAGGAGGCCATTTCGGTATCGAGGAATATTTAGAAATTAAATATATTTCATTAGGACTATAAGTAGTATACTAGAATCTCTATAAGGTAACAGAGAAGGAGATTCTAGTATGGTATATTGGCTATTATTACTTGTTACAATTATTTTTGAAGTAGCTGGAACAATTGCGATGAAACTATCAAATGGTTTAACAAAGCTTGTTCCCAGTGTACTTATTTTCGTATTTTATGGAATTTGTTTCAGCGTATTTGCTATCGTTGTCAAAAAAATTCATTTAAGTATCGCTTATGCGATTTGGTCTGGTGTAGGAACATTACTTATTACAATCATTAGCGTGTATTTTTTCAAAGAGCACATTAGCTTATTCCAAGCATTTTGCATTCTCTTTATTGTTTTAGGAGTAATTGGGCTTAAGGTTTCATCGGCATCATAAAAGGCTATCTTCCGCTGCGGGAGATAGCCTTTTGCTTTTGTTAAAACGCCCAGTTACCTTTACGGAAGATTGGTTCATGTCTGCCATCAGCTGTAATACCGTCGATATCAAGCTCAGCTGATCCAATCATGAAGTCGTTGTGTGTAATACTAGTATTTGCACCATTTTCAGCAAGTTCTTCTTTAGACATTGTTTTTCCGCCAACTAAGTTAAATGCATAAGCACTTCCGATTGCAAGGTGGCAAGATGCATTTTCGTCAAATAGCGTATTGTAGAATAAAATATTTGTGTTTGAAATTGGTGAATCATGAGGTACTAAAGCAACCTCGCCTAAGAAGTGAGAACCTTCATCTGTTTCTACTAAATGTTTTAAAGCTTCTTCACCAGTTTCCGCTTTATAATCTACGATACGTCCGTTTTCAAATGTTAACGTGAAGTTATCAATAATGTTACCTGCAAATGCTAACGGTTTTGTGCTAGATACTTGGCCGTTTACACCTGTTTTAAGTGGCATTGTAAATACTTCTTCAGTTGGAATGTTTGCCATAAATGGTACGTTCTTCTCATTTAAGCTACCAGCACCAGCCCATACATGTTTTTCAGGAAGTTCGATTGTTAAATCTGTTCCAGGACCCGTATAGTGAAGAGCTTTATAATGTTTTTCGTTTAAGTAATCAACTTTTGTATGTAATGTTTCATCGTGTTCTTTCCATGCTTCTACAGGGTTTGCTAAATCAGCGCGAGTCGCTTTGAAGATAGCATCCCATAGTTTTGCTTCTTGTTCTTCCGGTGCAACGTCAGGGAATACCTTCGCAGCCCATTCTTTCGTAGGAACAGAAATGACACACCAGCTTACTTTATCGGCTTGTACGTAATCACGGTATACTTTCATTGCTTCACCAGCTACTTTATGAGCTGCTGCAATACGCGTTGAATCTACACCTTTTAATAAATCAGGGTTTTCTGCATAAATAGACATAAATGCAGCGCCTTCTTTTGCTAACTCTTCACGAGCGTGTGCTTTCCAAGAAGGGAATTCAGAGAAAGCTTCCTCAGGAGCTAGATCGAACTTTAGACGTGTTAACGTTTCATCATTCCAATCCACATATACGTGTTTTGCACCAGATTTATATGCCTTTTCTGTAACGAGGCGTACAAATTGTACAGCTTCAAGAGGTGCACTAATGGATAAAGTTTGTCCTGGTTGAATATTAACACCAACATTGACTGCAAGGGCAGCATATTTCTCTAACGTTTTTTCAAATGACATATGTATAATCTCCTTTAATTTGAAAGATTTCTTACTATATATAATACAAGAAAATTCAAAAAATATATATAAATATAGCATAAAAAGAGAGCTCAAAATATATTGAGCTCTCATCGTTATTTAATCGAAGAAGCAAATTGTTCTACGGTTGTCGTATGGTGTATGCGAACACGCTTCATTTTTAACAACTCATCGGGTTCACCTTTTGTAATGAACTTTCCGGGTTTTGTTGTCGTTGCAAATTGATAATATTTCTTCGTTTCTGCAACGACTTTATCATCTACATGACCGAATGGATAAGCAACTGCGATAATGGGCTTACCTGTTATTTTTTCTAGTTTTTCTTTCGATCCCTTTAATTCTTCTTCGTAGTTTGTAATCTTCGGCAAGTCGGCATGTGTTGCAGTATGAGATTGCATGGAGAAAATGCCCGAATCAACCATTTCTTTTATTTCAGATGTAGAAAGGGATCCTTCAGTATCGACATTATTAGCAATCATATATTCTGTTGCTGTTGGTTTAAACGTATCATCTTTTAACTTTTGTAAAATATGAAAGGCATTCATATTATTTTGCATACCGTCATCAAACGTAACAAAGATAGGTTTATTCACTTTATTAATATCGCCCCAGCGTTCAAAGGTTAGTAAGGTATAGCCGTTGTCTTTTAAATATTTCATTTGGGCTTCAAAGTTAGCAGGTGATACGAATAAATCTTTAATGCCTTGTCCGGGATAATCATCGATCGCATGGTACATAAGAACGGGAACCTTTTGCTCGAAAGTAATAGCAGATTTTGTGAGTGGAATAGTTTTCCCATCTTCTTTTATGCCTATTGCTTCAATTTGGAACTCACCGCGTTTTCCTTCAAATTCTTTTATGTCAAAAGGAAGTGAAAATTGTGTTTCCTTTTCTTTAGAAAACAAAGATTTAGTGTGTTCCTTTCCATCAGCTGTGCGCCAAATCTTATATTGTACTTCAGTTAAAGTATCTTTTATATCTGTCATATGAATAGTAGTATTTGTAGATTCGTGTGTAATTGGGCTATAAGAAATTTTACCTTGTTCTTGCACAGTTTTTGCTTGTTTCTTAACTTCTTGAACCTTTTTCTCTTTTTTAGGTTCCTGGCTTACATTGCTAGTATTACAACCTGCTAGAATAGCAGATGTACATAAAGCAATTGCTGTATATTTTTTCATAAAATCACCTTCTATTGTGTATTATATTGCATACTTATATTTAAAATCCCCACCGCTGTAAGAGCGGTGGGGATATACCCTTGTTCATCATATCATTTTTAATTATGAGATAGGTTAGTGGCTTTCGATAGAAATATTCTTTCGTCTTTTAGTAAAGTTTACTTTATAAGAGATATGAATTTTTCCATAGATGTATTAGGCCCTACAAAATGGCGTTTAATTAAGTACTGTTCGTTTGGCATCTCTTTTGTAATGTGATTACCATGATCAGTAGTTACTGCGAATTCATAATGTTTTTTTGTTTCTTCAACAGCTGGATCATTATAGGAACCTACTGGATAGGCGAGAGCGATGACCTTTTTACCAGTAAGAGCTTCAATTTTTTCTTTCGAACCACGTAATTCCTCATCATAATTGCTTGAATGAGCCATCATCGTATGATTAGCAGTATGAGATTGAATAGAAAAAATGCCTGAATCCATCATTTGTTTTATATCATCTGTTGATAGACGATTTGGTTTGTCTATCTCATTTGCAGTAAGAAACTCAGTAGCTGTAGGTTGAAATGTATCATCCTTTAGTTTTTGTAAGATATGAAGAGCGTTCATATTATTTTTTCGACCATCATCCATGGTTACAAAAACAGGTTTATTTACACGGTTTATATCATTCCAACGTTCAAACGTTAGCATCGTATAACCGTTATCTTTCAAATGTTGCATATGCTTTTCGAATTGCTCAGGTGGTACATATAAGCCATAATCCCCATCACTTGGCCCAGGGTATTTCTCAATCGCATGGTACATTAAAACGGGTACACGTTGCTGGAATGTAATTTTAGATGTTACTAGATTTGTTTCAGTATTATCTTCTTTGATTCCTACTGTTTCAATTTGAAATTCGCCACGTTTTAAATGAAATGATTTTAAATGTAGTGGGAGGGCAAAGTCACGATCTTTTTCTTGTGAAGTAAAAGTTTGTTTGCTTTCAGGACCATCAGCAGTACGCCAAATATTGTAACGTACTTGTTTGAATGAATCTCTTAAATCTTTGGTATAAAGCGTGGTGTTTTGTGCGTTATATTCATACGGATCCCATGTAATAACTCCTTGTGTTAAAGGAATTTCAACTGCTTTCGCTTTTTTCTGTTCAACTGTTTGTTTCGCCGTTGCTTCTTTTATTTGTTTATCACTAGAGCTACTAGTGTTACAACCTACGAGAATAGCAGAAGAAAGTAAAGCGATATATGTATACTTTTTCATTCTATCATCCTTCTATTGTGTTTTAATTATCATCACTTATGTCATGAAACGATCGCTCTTATAAGTGAAACTAATTCAAATTTTTGATTTTAAAAATTTGAATTATACCCTTGTCCATCATATCACTATAGAATATATAGGGGAATACAATTTTGGAATATTTCGGAAGGAATACCTTGTTTTTTTCTGGTGAGATTTACATAAAAATACATTTGGAAGATGAAAAAACTCCACCTAAACTTCCTTTAGAAAAAGGAGAAGTAAGGTGGAGTTTTTTATTAAATAAACAATCCAGCGATTGTTGCAGATAAAATAGAAGCAAGTGTTGATGCAAATAACATTTTCCAGCCGAATTTAGAAACGATGCTTCCTTGTTTTTCAGAAAGGGCACGGATTGTACCGACAATCGCACCAATTTGGCTAATACTTGCGAAGCTAATTAAGAATACTGTAACGATTCCAACTGTACGTGGAGATAATGTTGATGCAACATCTTTTAAATCAAGGATTGCTACAAATTCGTTTAATACAATCTTCGTACCCATAATACCACCAGCTGGGATAATATCTTGAGTTGGAATACCCATTAAGAATGCGAATGGAGCAAGTATATAACCGAAGATTTGTTGTAACGTAACAGCATATCCCATTGCACCTGAAGCGGCGCTAATTACGTAGTTGACAACTTCCATCACACCGATGAAGGCGATCATTAATGCAGCAACGATACCTGCTACTTTTAAGCCGTCAAGCGCACCGTTAATCATTGCGCCGATAAAACTGTCTCCGAATAAAGTTCTATCAAATTTTTGAATCACTTCATCTTCTTTCTTCGTATCAACAGGTGTTAATAACGAACAAACAATTAAGCTTGAGAATAAGTTTAGTGGAAGAGCTGCTAGTACATATTTTGCATCTAACATCATTACGTATGATGCTGTAACAGAAGCAGAAACTGAACTCATTGCAGAACAACAAATGATAAACATACGGTTTTTGTTAAAATGCTGTAAATCATTTTTAATAACGATTAACGCTTCACTTGAACCGAAGAATACAGAGTTTACTGCGTGGAATGATTCAACGCGTGGTAAACCAGTGATTTTTGAAATTGCACCGCCGACAACGCGAACGATGAATGGTAAAACACCTAAATAACTAAAGATAGAAAGTAGTGCTGAGAAAAATACGATAATTAATAGTACGTTTAAGAAAAAGACAAAATCTCTTTGAATTCCATTAAAGAGAAAATCGACACCTGTCGTACCAAGCTTAATTAGTTTGTTGAAAACTTTACCAATGAAAATAATGATTTGTTGACCAATCTTTGTGCCAAACATAAACCAACCGATTAAAATTTGGAAACCAATCATAATAGCAATTGCACGGAAGTTGATTTTACTTTTGTTGTTTGACAAAGCAAAACATAAACCTAAAACGACAAGAATACCGATAATGCTCATTACATATTGCATGTAGTTGCCCCTTTCAGAAGTTCGTATAAAGTTTGTACATAAAACTCCCGTTATATTACTAAAAATAAAACAAAGAGGTTTTATGTCATACGTAAGATGTCTGACCTTTTAGAAAAATAAAAATAAAAAAAGACCCATATGGATTCACTTTCATCTATGAGAGAAAGCTAATCAATATGAGTCCTTTTTTGCACGTAGGCTAATATTCATTAGTTTTCCCCATAGTCCAGCAATTTAAGGTTGCCGGGTAGAAACTCTCGATCCATATTATCGAGTATATATGAGGTAACATCGTCCGTATTAAATTAGTAGTAGCGTAACATTAACAGAGAACTATCGTCAATAGCTTTTTTTCTTCCGATAGAAATAGACCATATAAGTATGATAAAATGTAACGCAGTGTTATGAAAAAGAGAGGTCGGAAAATGAGTACAAAAATGACGCCACCAGTTGAGAAAAACGAGTTTATAGATGTAGTATTTGAAGATTTAACACATGATGGTGCCGGTGTTGCGAAAGTAAAAGGATATCCTATTTTCGTTAAAAACGGATTACCAGGTGAAGAAGCCCAAATTAAAATTATTAAAGTGAAGAAAAACTTCGCGTTCGGTCGTTTAATGAAGCTTCATACAGAGAGCCCATATCGTAAAGATGCAGAATGCCCAGTGTACAATCAGTGCGGTGGTTGCCAGCTTCAGCACTTAACATATGAAGGGCAATTACAAGCGAAAGAAAAACAAGTACGTGACGTTATGCAGCGCATTGGCGGACTAAGCGATGTTCCTGTGCATCCTGTACTTGGCATGAAGAACCCATGGGTATACCGTAATAAAGCACAAGTACCAATCGGAGAACGTGAAGGCGGACTTGTAGCTGGTTTCTATCGTCAAGGAACGCATGACATCATTAATATGGAATCATGTTTAATTCAAGCAGAAGAGAACGATACATTAATTCAAGAAGTAAAACGTATTTGTGAAAAACACGGTATTTCGGCGTACAACGAAGAGCGTAACAAAGGAATACTTCGCCACGTAATGGCTCGTTACGGACAAGTAACAGGGGAAATCATGCTTGTCTTTATTACTCGTACAGCAGAATTGCCAAACAAAAAAGCAATCATTGAAGAAATTGCTGCGAAATTCCCAGAAGTAAAATCAATTGTTCAAAACGTAAACCCGAAACGTACAAATGTAATCTTCGGAGACACAACGACAGTACTGTACGGATCAGAATATATTTATGACTTTATCGGTGACATTAAATTTGCGATTTCAGCACGTTCATTCTATCAAGTAAATCCAGAACAAACGAAAGTGTTATACGATAAAACGTTAGAGTACGCAAAATTAGATGGTAACGAAACAGTAATTGATGCCTATTGTGGAATTGGATCAATCTCCTTATTCCTAGCACAAAAAGCGAAAAAAGTGTACGGCGTTGAAATCGTCCCAGAAGCAATCGAAGACGCAAATCGTAACGCAGCACTAAACAACATGACAAACGCTGAATTTGGCGTAGGAGAAGCAGAAGTAGTCATTCCAAAATGGTACAAAGAAGGCGTAATCGCTGACACAATGGTCGTAGATCCACCGCGTAAAGGCTGTGATGAAGCATTACTAAACACAATCATCGATATGAAACCAAAACGCGTCGTATACGTATCGTGTAACCCAGCAACATTAGCACGTGACTTAAAAGTACTAGAAGAAGGCGGATATAAAACGCAGGAAGTACAGCCTGTTGATATGTTCCCGCATACGACTCATGTAGAGTGTGTAGCTTGGCTTAAGTTGGTATAATAAACAAGCAGTTGATATAGGAAAATCTATACCATCTGCTTTTTGGTTTATCAAAATGCCATTTAGCAATGATTTTAGTTAAAATAAATATTGCTGATTTTCGTAAATTATAAATGTACTATTGTTATTTGGCTTTATATTTTTAAATTGTATTCATAGTGAGAGGATTTGAATTTGAAATGATAGATAATTTTTGGCGTGATTTACCACGACCATTTTTCGTACTTGCACCAATGGAAGATGTGACAGACGTTGTTTTCCGTCACGTAGTAAGTGAGGCTGGTCGTCCAGATGTATTCTTTACAGAGTTCACAAACTCGGATAGCTATTGTCATCCAGAAGGTATGAAAAGTGTACGTGGCCGTTTAATTTTTACAGAAGATGAACAACCGATGGTAGCACATATTTGGGGAGATAACCCTGAATATTTCCGTCAAATGAGTATTGGTATGGCGGAACTAGGATTTAAAGGCATCGATATTAACATGGGCTGCCCTGTACCGAACGTAGCATCAAGGGGAAAAGGTAGTGGCCTTATTCTACGTCCAGACGTTGCGGCAGAACTGATTCAAGCAGCAAAAGCAGGCGGACTACCTGTCAGCGTAAAAACAAGACTTGGCTTTAAAGAGTTAAGCGAGTGGGAAGATTGGTTAACGCATATTTTCAAACAAGATATCGCAAACCTTTCTATTCACTTACGTACAAGAGAAGAAATGAGTCAAGTGGATGCGCACTGGGAGCTAATTCCGGAAATTAAAAAATTACGTGATCGTATTGCACCAAATACGCTTCTAACAATAAACGGAGATATCCCTGACCGTAAAACAGGGCTGGAGCTTGCTGAAAAATACGGCATAGATGGCGTAATGATTGGACGAGGCATTTTCAAAAATCCATTTGCTTTTGAAAAAGAACCAAGAGAGCATAGTAGTAAAGAACATCTAGATCTTTTAAGGCTACAGCTTGATCTTCAAGATCAATATGCAGAAGTATTACCACGCTCTATCACAGGACTACATCGCTTCTTCAAAATTTATGTAAAAGGCTTCCCTGGAGCTGCTGAACTAAGAAATCAATTGATGAGCACGAAGTCGACTGATGAAGTGCGTACATTGCTTGATAAGTTTGAGGCGAATGTTAATGTGGTAGAAGGTAGTGAAACGGTGTAACTTTTGAAAGGTAGAGGGGATGGATTTTATTCATTTATGGGGAGTTGTTTTATTTAGTTTTGAGGTCTTTTTTAGACGATAACTGAAAGGGAAATTTCTTAAGAATGAATAAAGCTATCAGTATCTTTTTGTTGTAACATATACTTTGTATATGTGGGGTGTTTGGTTTGATTGAATTTAGTTTAAAATGAGGCAACTTTCCTTTTGGAGAGTTGTCTTTTATGCTTTACAGTATATATAAAGGCAAGTAATTAGAGTGAATGGGGAAGGTTGAAGTGAAAAAGAAGAAAAAGCTATCAGTTATGAAAATTTTAATATATATGCTAATAGCAATTGTAGTTATTAATTGGATCTATAAGACACCCGAAGAGAAAAAAGCAGACTTAGAAGAAAAAGTTGCGAGCTATGAAGAGTTTGAATCACACTGTATAACATATGAAGATTGGAATGTTGGTAAAGGTGGGAACAAAAATTTAAATACTTTGTATAATGATCCTCAAGAATGCTTGGAAAAAGAATTATTTATATGGCAGAACGATGGTACGGAGCTAACAAAGGGAGTAGCCAAATTAGTATTTCATAAAACAGATTACTATTTTACAGAAGAAGAATTAAAAGATGATATTCAAACGGAGGCGGAAAATAAATACAAATTACTTGAAGAAATCCAGCGCGAATGTAAATCTACATTGCTTGGGGGTTTTTCATATGATTATTATACAGATGGATATGATTATATAATAGAGGACACATTAGGCGAAAAATCAAAGATGAATGAAAAAATTTTTAATAGTCTATTTGAAATTAAAAAAACTTATAAAAATAATTAACTAGGTGTATGAGGGAAATAGAATATTTGTAAAATGGCTACTGTTTTATTTGATAAAAACTATAGGGTATTCAAATGACACGATGGATAAGAAATATACTACCTTTTCTCCACGGTTACACTATTTTCTTGGTTTCTGGTTATAACCTCCACAAGCAATAATCCACCCAAGACTACAAAACCTCCCCCTAAAATGTTAAAGTAGTAACTTAACGACATTCATTTACACATGCTAAAAGCATTACTATAATCAACATTTCTGGAGGCAAAACAATGGCAATGAGCAACAACGATATATTAAAAAGAGTAAGGTACGCTTTAGATATAAAAGATATAGATATGGTAGAAATCTTTGAACTTGGCGGGATGGAAGTAACGAAAGAAGACGTAGTTGATATGCTTACAAAAATAAAAAGAGCGCCTCAGCATGAAGCTGAAAATGATGATGTAATCGAAGATGAGTACGTATTAACATGCGACATGATGATGTTAGAGGCATTTTTAAATGGATTTATTACTTTAAAAAGAGGGAAGCAAGATCCGAAACCAGGACAACCGGCACCTGTACAGAGCAAGGAGAGTGCCAATAACCTTCTTCTAAAGAAGATGAAAATCGCACTATCATTAACGAGTGAGGATGTACTTGATATATTAGATAGCGTAGGTGTTACGGTAACAAAAGGAGAGTTAGGCGCTCTATTAAGAAAAAAAGGCCATAAAAATTACAAAGAGTGCGGCGATAGATACGCAAGGAATTTCATTAAGGGATTAGGTGTAAAGTATAGAGGGTAATGAGTTTGTTAAAGCAGCAAATGATATAATAGGTAGAGTAGGACGTTTGTATCCTACTCTTTTTTACTTGTAAAAATAATACACTAGGTGATGAAATGGTACATACATATTTAGGTGAGACAATTCATTTTCATATAACTTATAAAAAGAAAAAGTCTGTGCGTCTTTTTGTAGATTCGTACGGAAATGTGGAAGTGCAAGCTCCAAAAGGGACACCTGTTGAATACTTAGTCCAGTTGCTAGAGGAGAAGTGGGATTGGATTCAGACAACCCGTAAGGAAATGCAGGAGCGAGCGCTTGGATCACAGGAAAAGGATTACGATCAAGGAGAGGGCTTTCTATATTTAGGAAATACGTATCCGATACAAATTTCTCAAGATGCAAGCATTACGCAAGATAATGCAGTATTTGAGGGAGATAAGCTACATATTTATGTGAAAGAGCTTAAGGATGAGAAAGTACAGCAAGCTTTAAAACGATTTTACTATAAGCAGTGTAAGTCATTAGTAGAGAAGAGTATTAAAGCGCATCAAAGTAATTTCAAAACAAAACCACGCTCTATTCGTATTACAGATAGTAGTCGTACGTGGGGTACTTGTGATTCGAATTTACAACTAACATTCAATTGGAAGCTAGCGATGGCACCACAGCGAGTAATTGATTATGTAGTCGTTCACGAAATGTGCCATATGGTTCATTTAAATCATGATCGCTCTTTCTGGCGTCTTGTCGGGAAGATAATGCCTGATTATAAGGAAATGGAGAACTGGTTAGCGTTATCTAGTTGGAAGATGACGGTTTAGGAAGGGATATCGATTTTTGTTGGTAAATCGATATTCCTTGTCGAATCGTTGATATATTGTGAGTTATGATAGATATATTCGAAAAATCGTTGATATAATTTCATTTACCACAGAATTGTTCAAAGGATTGAAAAAAAGGAGATGTCACAAGGGACATCTCCTTTTTTCGAGCATATAGATCATCGCCCAAACTTCACAACAAAATCTCCGTCCACTTTCTCCAGTTCATACCCACGATACCCATCCGAAAGCAACGCCTGCTGTCCACCAGCATTGTTCATTGGAACGCTCTTAATATCCGTCCAATCCCTTTCATTGTCCTCATGCAATTCCTTCACAAAAACATACCGCAGACTACCACCATACTTCTCCTTCAGCGCAGCAATCTCCATCCCTTGCGCAAACTTATCCTTCAAACTCGGAATGTTAAAAGGAGCAACGGTGCAGCATACATAATCATATTTGCTGTCTTCTTTTTGCAATTCTTCCATAATGACTTTTGCTAATATTTTTTGCATCCCATTTCCTCGACAGTTCGGGTGAACGTTTGATATTTCTTGATAGATGACGCGGTGTAGTTCGCTTTCTGTTAAGCCAATATCAAGTCCTAAATGTTCATCGTCGATAGGAGGGACGAGTAGGGCCCGAAATGCGATAAGTTCATTTTCGATAAAAGCACCAATCATCATGCCGTTTCCTTCTAAAATGTATTGAAATTCTTCTTGTGAGAGCGGCTGTAAACGGCTTTTATCTTCTAGTGCTTCAACTACGACGTTCTGCAGTAATAAAATTTGCTCGATGTGCTCTAGTGATAGTAATGTAACGTGAAATGGATCGTTATTTTGTTTTAATGATCCTTTGTATAGAACTGTCATGCGTTAGTCCTCCTTTAGCGTACAACGTCTTGAAAGACGGTTAGTTCTTGTAGGGTATCTTCATTTATTTCAATGCCGAGTCCTGGCTTTTCGTTTAAGCGAATAAATGGTACGTCGTAATGTAAGTCTCCGATGTCTTTCGTGAACTTTAATGGACCTGTTAGCTCGACGCTCGTAATGATCTTTTTCGAGAAAGCGACATGGAATCCTGCGGAAGAGGCAATAGATGATTCGACCATGGATCCAACTTGGCATTCAATGCCTGCCATTTCGGCTTGATGAGCGAGTTTTACAGCTGGATATATGCCACCGCATTTCATTAGTTTTATATTTACTTTATCAGCCGCGTCTAATTTAATGATTTGGCGCATTTCACGAGAGGCCTTTAATCCCTCATCAATCATAAGCGGAAGGTCTGTTTTAGAACGAATGTGAGCCATTGCGTCAATATCATCCGCTATAACAGGCTGTTCAATCCAGTCGATGTTTAAATGACCTAATGAACGAAGTGCCGTTAATGTGTTTGCGCTATTTTTCCACCCTTGGTTTACATCAACGCGAATAGCGATGTCATTTCCTACACGTTCTCGTACAGCTTCAATACGTTTTACATCTTCTTTTACATTTGTACCAACTTTCATTTTGAAAGATTGGTAACCTTTTTGAATCATAGAAGCAGCTTCTTCAGCCATATCTTCAGGATCGGCAATACTTAAAACGTGAGTGACAGGGAATTCTTCATGATAGCGCCCGCCAATTAATTGATATACAGGTTGATTTAGTTTTTTACCCATTATATCGAAACAAGCGATATCAATTGCGGCCTTCGCAGTAGGCACACCGTAAATTGTATTGTCCATCATATCGTGTATTTTCTCGATATTCATTGGATTTTGCCCAATGAGCGCAGGAGCAAGTGTATGTTTTAAAGTATGGAAAGTACTTTCCCATGATTCGCCTGTAACGTGATCATCAGCAACGCCTTCACCGTAACCGATAATGCCTTCATCTGTTTCCATTTTTACGATAATAGAAGGCATATCAGAATAAGAACCATAACTAATAATAAACGGATCGCGAAGCGGTAAACGAATTGCATAAAGGTGAATAGCGGTAATTTTCATTGAATAAAGACCCCTTCCTGTTTACAATGGTTTTGTACATTTGATATAGTTGACGTTAAATAGTCGTTAATTAATGATAAGGAGTTAGAGAAAATGATGATAAAAATTGCAGTTGTCGGTTCAAAAGAGTTTATGGAGACACTTTTACCTGTTGCTCATAAACTAGAAGAAATAGAGATTGATCCATATATTTACCTTCATCCTGCAGAATCTTCTGAACTATTAAAGCGTTTAAAGCCTTGTGATGTCATCTTTTTCTCAGGTGCTTTACCTTATTATATGGCAAAAGAAATAAGAGAACAATTACGAATTCCAAGTACGTACTTACAGCAAGACGAGACAACTGTCGCATCTTCCATTCTTTCTGTCATGTATCACCAAGGAATTCAACCACATAAAATTTCAATTGATTTAGTAGACCGCTCATTTATTATAAATGTGTTCCAAGATATCGGTATAAAAGAAAGTCCACAAGTGTTTGATTATGAAAATATGCTGTGGAGTAAAGATGAAATAAATAGAGTTATTGATTTTCATGTAGCTAAATATCAATCTGGAGAAGCTCAGTTAGCTTTAACTAGTATTCATGCTGTCTATGATGAACTTCAAAAAATAGGTATCCCTTCAAAACGTATGATAGATCCAAAGCAATCCATTATACATGGGTTAAAAGATGCAAAAATAAAAGCTGAGTTAGCAAAAAGCCATTCAGCTACTGTTGGTGCTTGTATGATTTCTTCTTTAGAATTACGAGAAGGTTTGCTTGAGCAATTAGATGTCATTTCAAAAGAACTACGTGGCTCATTTAAAAAAATTGATGAAATGACGTTCATTTTGTATACGACTCGTGGTGATATTGAATCGATTATAAAAACAAATATGATAAATAATTTATTTGCGAGTATAGAAGGAACGATAGCTATTGGATTTGGTTACGGAAAAACTGTGAAGGAAGCAGAGCAAAATGCTAAAATCGCTCAAGGTTTCGCGAAGAATAATCCAATAGACCACTGTTTTTATATACTAACAAGTGATAAAGAACTATTTGGTCCGTTCCCGAAAGAACAGAGAGTACAAAGCTTGAAGAATGACAACCCGGCACTAATGAAAATAGCGAAGGAAACGAAGCTTAGTCCAGCAAATTTATCAAAAATTATTCAATTTAGTCAATCACATCCGTCATTGAAGTTTACGGCAGCAGATCTTTCTGAATACTTACAAGTGACTCGGCGATCAACTGAAAGGTTATTAAAGAAACTAGTTGAGTATGGGTATGCTCATATTTGCGGCGAGGAAATGCCTTATCAACAAGGACGCCCTCGCGCAATATATGAACTGAATTTACCGTTATCTTTAAGCTTCTAATTGAGCTTTTTGTTTTTTTAGTAGTTCCGCTTTTTCAATGTCAGATAGTTTCGTAATTGTGAGACCAGTTATGCCGTAAATGATTGAGATAATAGGTACAATGAAATTTAATATAGCATAAGGAGCATATTCAAATGCACCTACGCCAAGTGTTGCAAGAATAAATACACCGCACGTATTCCAAGGTACGAAGACAGAAGTTAAAGTTCCACCATCTTCTAATGCTCTGGATAAATTTTTAGAATGTAGTCCTTTTTCTGTGTATGCATTTGCGTACATTCTTGAAGGAACAACAATCGAAATATATTGT
This sequence comes from Bacillus basilensis, assembly GCF_921008455.1. NCBI lineage: Bacteria > Bacillati > Bacillota > Bacilli > Caryophanales > Bacillaceae > Bacillus > Bacillus basilensis. The sequence continues at coordinate 366,336 of NZ_CAKLBZ010000001.1, forward strand.
TCAGAGCAAGTAAGGTTTGTTGCAAAGCAAGAAGCAATAGTAGAGGCGATAAGCCCTTTTGCTGATGTCGCTAACTTTAAAATTTGATTTACAATTGAGCGAAGGATACCTGTATGTTCTAATACTCCTCCGAAAGTCATAGCGACAATTGTCATAGAGACTGTATTCATCATTGAATCTAAGCCGCCACGGTTAAATAGTTCGTCTACTAGCTTGTTTCCAGTGTCTATAACAAATCCAGTTTGGAGTGCACCGACAGATGCAGAGACAGAACCACCTTGAATAAAGACTTGTGATAAAAATCCTAAAATAATACCTACAAGAATAGCTGGGATGGCAGGAACTTTTTTAGCGACCAATACCATAACGACTACAGGTATGATTAATAGGAAAGGTGAGATAACAAAGTTTTGTTGCAATACTTGTAACGTTTGATCGATGCTTTTTGCATCAATATTGTTAGCTCCTAAGCTTCTTCCTAATAATGCATAAACGATAAGAGTAATAATTAAACCTGGAATTGTAGTAAATAACATATGACGAATATGTGTAAATAAATCTGTATTTGTTAATCCTGCGGCTAAGTTTGTTGTGTCTGAAAGCGGTGACATTTTATCGCCGAAGTAAGAACCGGAAATGATAGCACCAGCCACCATTGGAGCTGGAATTCCCATACTTAGGCCAATTCCCATTCCTGCAACACCAATTGTCCCCATTGTAGACCAAGAGCTACCAATTGCTAATGCAACAATAGAACAAATAATTGTAATTGAAACGAGAAATAGTGATGGAGTTAAAAGATTTAAACCGTAATAAATCATTGTTGCGACGATTCCGCCACCAATCCAAGCACCGATTGTTAAGCCAACAAGAATAATAATAACGATAGCAGGTAATGCAAGACGAATCCCCTTATACATTGCTTCTTCAAGATCGTTCCACTTGTAACCGTAACGCCAAGCGACGGTAGAAGCAACGGTTGTACCGATAATAAGTGGAACATGAGGGCTTTGTTTTAATACAACAATTGTAACCATCATAACTGCAACGGTAATGATAATAGGGATAATCGCTATTCCAAAAGGTATTTCTTTTTTTATAAAGTTCCTCCTTGTTACGTATGTTTGTTTGTATTTTTAGAATTGTCTTAAAATAGACGTTATTAAATTATAATAACTAGAAATCAATGTAAGCGTCAACAAAAAACAGAAAATAAGGAATGTTCTAGTTGTTCGTTTAGTTTGTAATGTCGATGCAGAGTGAAGCCTTAAAGTATTTAAAAATAAACAATTGACTTTTTTCTTAAAATTCAATATGTTCATAAAAACATCTGTTTTTCATAAGTATAATTAACCTGAATGGTTTTGGAATTTGGGAAGGAGAATGTAGCTTTGAAAACATTAGAATTACAAGAGCGTTTAACTGAAATTTTTCAGCATTTACATGAAAACCCTGAAGTGAGTTGGAAAGAGTATGAAACGACAGCGTATATTACTAACTTTTTAAAAGAAGAAGGAATTTCATATAAAGTATTTGATGATTGCCCAGGCGTGATTGCTGAAATTGGAAGCGGAAATCCAGTTATTGCAATTCGTGCTGATATGGATGCACTGTGGCAAGAAGTGGATGGAGAGTTTAAAGCGAATCATTCATGTGGTCACGATGCTCATATGACAATTGTGATGGGACTTATTTTACAATTGAAAAATATGAGATGGGATAGTGGAACAGTTAGGTTTATTTTTCAGCCAGCAGAGGAAAAAGGAAATGGTTCTTTAAAGATGGTAGAGAAGGGTGCTGTGGATGATGCTGATTTCTTATTCGGTGTTCATTTACGCCCAATTGAAGAACTGCCTTTGAAACAAGCTGCCCCATCTATTCGTCACGGAGCAGCAGGATTTTTAGAAGGAACGATTCACGGAGATGATGCGCATGGGGCACGCCCGCATCAAGGGATAAATGCAATTGATGTCATTTCTATGATCAATATCGGTTTAAAAAATATATGGCTACCACCGCAAAGTTCATATTCAGTGAAGATGACGAGGTGCCAAGCTGGTGGAGATAACCTAAATATCATTCCAGGTAACGGGCATTTTAGCTTAGATGTTAGAGCAGAAAATAATATATTACTAAATGAATTAAAGCAAAAAATAGAGCAAGTAATTCTGTCAGCTGAATCAATGGGATCTAAAGTATCTTATGAGTGGATTGATCTTGCACCAGGAGCTGAAGTTTCAGAAGAAGCTGAGCGCTTTATGCGAAAAGGCATTCTTGAAGTGTACGGGGAAGAGGGGTGCACTGGGCCACTGTATACGACAGGAAGCGATGATTTCCATTACTACACAGTGAAGAGACCACATTTAAAAGCTGTCATGCTTGGACTAGGGGCAAATCTACAACCTGGATTACACCATCCGTATATGAAGTTCGATCATAGTTGTATTATGGATGGGGTAGAAATATTAAAACAAACTGTATTGAAAGTGTTAGAAGACAGGGGCTAGAGAGCTCCTGTTTTTTTGTGGTAATTTGTCGTTAAGTCGATATCCTTTGTCGAAACGTCGATATATTGAAAAAATCGTTGATATATTCGAAGTTACGATAGATATATTCAGAAAATCGTTTATATAATTTCACGTATCAGTTAACTTGATGGAAAATGAGTCTCCAGTACATGGTGTATAATAATAAGTACCATTTTTTAATAGGAGAAAATCAATGAACGAACAATATTATGATGCAGTTTTAAACATAAAAACAGTCGGTGAGCAAAAAGGGTTTAACAAGTCTATGCACTATCATCGTTATGAACCGACGCCGTATAGCGGGTTAGATGAGTTACTGAATCAATATGAAATACGAAGTAGTGACCGAATTGTAGACTTTGGATGCGGAAAAGGACGATTAAACTTTTACATGCACCATAAGTGTGGTGCTTCAGCGGTTGGAATTGAAATGAATGAAGAGTTTTATAAAGAAGCAATGGATAATCTTGATCGTTATGCACGAAAGGTACGAAACAGTAAAGATAAGATTGGGTTTGAATGTTGTTTAGCGCAGGAATATGAGATTGATCCACGTGATAACCGGTTTTATTTCTTTAATCCATTTTCTGTACAAGTATTTATGAACGTAGTAAATAACATTTTACTTTCGGTAGAAGAAGCGGAGAGAGAAGTGGATATTATTTTATACTATCCTTCTGAAGATTATATTTTCTTCTTAGAGAACCAGACTGGGTTTGAGCTGAAGAGGGAAGTAAGATTGCCTGGGGCTTATGAGAAGAATGGAAATGAGAGATTTTTAGTTTATACATTAAGATTATAAAAAAGCAGGTGCCAAGGCACCTGCTTTTTTTACTCACGTCTATATATTAGTTACGGATTAAGTAATCAAATGCACCTAAAGCTGCGTTTGCACCTGAACCCATAGAGATGATGATTTGTTTGTACGGATTATTTGTACAGTCACCTGCAGCAAACACTCCTGGTACGTTTGTAGCGCCGTGCTTGTCTATTACGATTTCACCGCGAGCGCGTTCAACTGTTTCGCCTAACCAGTCTGTGTTTGGCACAAGACCGATTTGTACGAATACACCTTGTAATTCAACGTGATGAACTTCTTCAGTTTCACGATCGATGTAAGAAATACCGTTTACTTTATCAGTACCAGTGATTTCCTTCGTTTGAACGTTTTTCAGAACAGTTACGTTTGGTAAGCTGTTAAGACGCTCTTGTAATACAGCATCAGCTTTTAATTCTGGCATGAATTCAAGAACAGTTACGTGCTTAACAATACCTGCTAAGTCGATAGCTGCTTCAATACCAGAGTTACCGCCGCCGATAACTGCTACGTCTTTTCCAATGAATAATGGACCGTCACAGTGTGGGCAGTATGCTACACCTTTGTTTTTGAACTCAGCTTCACCTGGTACGCCAACGTTACGCCAGCGAGCACCTGTTGAAACGATTACGCTCTTACTTTTCAGAATAGCGCCGTTTTCAAGTTCCACTTCAATAAGTTCTTTTTTCTCTAAACGTTTCGCACGTTGTAGATTCATTACATCGATGTCGTATTCTTTTACGTGCTCTTCAAGGCTTGCTACTAGCTTAGGACCTTCAGTGCGTTTTACGCTAATGAAGTTCTCAATACCCATAGTATCCATTACTTGACCACCGAAGCGCTCAGCAACGATACCAGTGCGGATGCCTTTACGTGCTGCATAAATTGCTGCACTTGCACCAGCAGGGCCGCCACCAACAACAAGAACATCGTATGGATCTTTATCAGAAAGCTCTGATGCATCTGGACCGTTACCCATTTTAGCTAAAATTTCTTCAAGTGTCATACGACCGCTTCCGAAAGATTCGCCGTTTAGGTAAACAGTAGGTACTGCCATGATGTCTTTGCTTTCTACTTCCTCTTTGAATGCAGCGCCATCAATCATAGTATGTGTAATACCAGAGTTAAGAACGCTCATTACGTTAAGAGCTTGTACAACATCAGGACAGTTATGACAACTTAGGCTGATATAAGATTCAAAATGATATTCGCCTTGAATGTTTTTAATTTGATCGATTAGTTTTTGTTCAACTTTTGGAGCGCGTCCACTTACTTGTAGTAAAGCTAACACTAATGAAGTAAATTCGTGTCCTAATGGAATACCAGCGAATACGACACCAGTGTCTTCACCAGGGCGATTTACGCTAAAGCTTGGTGTTCTCTCTAGTTCAACTTTTTCTACTGTAATCTTAGATGACATAGTAGCTAATTCATCTACTAGAGCTAACATATCTTTAGATACGTTGTCGTCTCCAGCGCTTACTTTAAGTAAAATATCGTTCTCCATTAACTGAAGGTATTGGGATAGTTGTGTTTTTATATCTGCATCTAGTATCATTTTGATCGAACTCCTTAGATTTTGCCTACAAGGTCAAGGCTTGGTTTAAGTGTAGCAGAACCCTCTTGCCATTTAGCTGGGCAAACTTCACCTGGGTTGTTACGTACGTATTGAGCTGCTTTAATTTTGTTAACAAGAATGCTTGCGTCACGACCGATACCGTCAGCATTGATTTCCATAGATTGGATAACGCCGTCTGGATCGATGATGAATGTACCACGAGCAGCAAGACCTTCTTCTTCCATTAAAACGTTGAAGTTTGTAGTGATTGTGCGAGTTGGGTCACCAATCATGATGTACTCGATTTTGCCGATAGTTTCTGAGCTATCATGCCATGCTTTGTGAGTGAAGTGAGTGTCTGTAGATACAGAGTATACTTCAACGCCTAACTCTTTAAGAGTTGCGTATTGGTTTTGTAAGTCTTCAAGTTCAGTTGGGCAAACGAATGTGAAGTCAGCTGGGTAGAAACAAACTACACTCCATTTTCCTTTTAAACTTTCGTCAGTAACTTGGATAAATTCTCCATTATGGTAAGCATTAGCTTTAAACGGTTTTACTTCTGTGCCGATTAATAACATATTAAAATTCCTCCTAAATGTTGGTTTTGAGCATCAAAAAATAGTTTGCTCATAAAATATATTTTTTAATTAACTATAATAATTCTAATTCGATATTAATTATCATATAGAATTGGTTATTTTGTCAAGAGAATAAACCAACTTTATATCAATTTAATTAATATTTATTCTCAATTAAGGCTATTAGGGAATTGAAAGGTAATTTTAAGTTTATAAATTTTCAATGAGTGTTTGAAAGAGTAGTGTGTATGTTAGAGGTATGTTGTAAGTATAAATTCATAGGAAGGAAATATTTCTTAGAAGTTGTGGATTTGAAAAGGAACTGCTTACTTCTATTCTACAAAGAATTGTGCGATAAAGAAAATAAAATGAATCGGAATTTTTTTGAACAATTTTTGTCATCTCAAATATATAATTAGGAAGTATATTGTAATGATAATTAGAAACATTGACTCAAATTGCTAACAAGATATAATAAAATCTAGATATACATTTCAAAAAGAAGAACATATATTATAGGATAAAAAATTTAACCATATTATTTTTTATAGCTTTTAGAAAACGCTTACAATTAGTGTGGAGGGGAAACCATGTCTAAGTTCACAAAGTATTTTTTAATGGAAGCTAACGATGTGATTGTATATGTGAAAGAGAAATTATCTAAGTTTGAGGATGCAAAGGGGTTACAGTGTAAAGAAATAGGTGATGGTAATTTAAATTATGTGTTTCGCGTTTGGGATGAAAAGGAGAACATTTCTGTTATTGTAAAGCAAGCTGGGGATACAGCACGTATTTCAGATGAGTTTAAGTTGTCGACGAATCGAATTCGTATAGAATCAGATGTTTTGCAGTTGGAGGAGGAGCTAGCACCTGGGCTTGTTCCAAAGGTGTATTTGTTTGATAGTGTGATGAATTGTTGCGTAATGGAAGATTTATCGGATCATACAATATTACGTACAGCACTTATAAATCATCAAATATTTCCGAGGCTTGCGGATGATTTAACGACCTTTTTGGTAAATACACTCTTATTAACATCGGATGTTGTAATGAATCATAAAGAGAAGAAGGAACTTGTGAAGAATTATATAAATCCTGAGTTATGTGAGATTACAGAAGACCTCGTATACGCTGAGCCATTTACAAATCATAATAAGCGTAATGAGTTATTTCCATTAAATGATGGATGGATTAGAGAGCATATTTATAGTGATAAAGAGCTTCGTATCGAAGTAGCAAAACTTAAGTTTTCTTTTATGACGAATGCACAGGCGCTTATTCACGGTGATTTGCATACTGGTTCTGTTTTTGTAAAAAGTGATGCCACAAAGATAATTGATCCTGAGTTTGCCTTTTATGGACCTATGGGATATGACGTCGGGAATGTAATGGCGAATTTAATGTTTGCTTGGGTAAATGCAGATGCAACGATGTCAGATGGAGCTGAGAAGGATACGTATATGGATTGGTTACAATCTACAATGGTAGAGGTAATTGATCTATTTAAGAAGAAGTTTTTAGATGCTTGGAATATTCATGTGACAGAGATTATGGCGAAGGAAGAAGGCTTTAACGAAATCTATTTACAATCTGTATTAGAGGATACAGCTGCAGTGACAGGCCTTGAGTTAATTCGTCGTATTGTTGGGCTAGCGAAAGTAAAAGATATTACTTGTATTGAGAATGAGGAAGTACGTGCTAGAGCGGAACGCATTTGTCTTCAAGTTGCAAAGAAATTTATTTTACGAGCGAATCAATATAAAACAGGTACAAGCTTTGTAGAAACGTTAAAAGAACAGTCAATGCACTATGCGAAGTAAGGGGAGAAGATGATGGAAGAGCAATTAATACCAATCCAGTGGAAAGATGATGCTTTAGTTTTATTAGATCAAACAGTATTACCGAATGAAGTTGTCTATGAATCTTTTAAAACAGCTGAAAGTGTGTGGGATGCGATTCAAGTAATGAAAGTAAGAGGAGCTCCAGCGATTGGTGTTTCAGCAGCTTACGGTGTGTATTTAGGAGCCAAGGCAGTTCCTCAAAGTACGGTGGAAGAATTTATAGAGGAAGTCAAAAAAGTATGTGCATATTTGGCAACATCGAGACCGACGGCGGTAAATTTATTTTGGGCACTTGAAAGAATGGAGAATGTGGCGAAAGAAAATACCCACTTATCAATCTCTCAGTTGAAAGATAGATTACTAGAAGAGGCAAAAGAGATTCATAGAGAAGATGAAGAAATTAACCGTCAGATTGGAGAGCATGCATTAACATTATTCCACGATGGAATGGGAGTATTAACACATTGTAATGCGGGTGCGTTAGCGACGACTAAGTATGGTACTGCGACAGCTCCAATGTACTTAGCGAAAGAAAAAGGATGGGACTTAAAAATCTATTCTGATGAAACACGCCCTAGATTACAAGGTTCAACGTTAACAGCATTAGAACTACAGCGAGCGGGAATTGACGTCACTGTCATTACGGATAATATGGCGGCTATGGTCATGTCACAAGGGAAGATTGACGCTGTAATCGTTGGATGTGACCGTGTGGCAGCAAACGGTGATGTAGCAAATAAAATTGGAACATTAGGCGTATCTATTTTAGCGAAATACTACAACATTCCATTTTATGTAGCAGCACCAATACCAACAATTGATTTAAAAACACTGACAGGAAAAGAAATTCCAATCGAGGAAAGAGATGCTTCTGAAGTGATTAATTGCTTTGGACAATATTCTGCTCCGAAAGAAAGTAAAGTATATAATCCAGCATTTGATGTCACGCCACATGAAAATGTAACAGCAATTATTACGGAAAAAGGGATTGTAAAGGCACCATTTACGGAAAACTTAAAAAAGCTATTTCAATAAGTAGATAGATACAAAGTCAGTCATCATAAGCTTCATACTTAGGGGGATGTATATGTTATTACAAAAAGAAAGAGAAGAAATTGTAGCGTATGGAAAGAAAATGATTTCTAGCGGTTTAACAAAGGGGACCGGTGGTAATATTAGTATTTTTAATCGCGAACAAGGGCTTGTTGCAATTAGCCCAAGTGGTTTAGAGTATTATGAAACAAAACCTGAAGATGTAGTTATATTAAACTTAGATGGTGAAGTAGTAGAGGGAGAGAGAAAACCATCAAGTGAGCTTGATATGCATCTTATTTATTATAGAAATCGTGAAGATATAAATGCACTTGTGCATACACACTCTCCTTACGCGAAGACGATTGCATCATTAGGATGGGAACTTCCTGCTGTATCGTATTTAATTGCTTTCGCAGGTCCGAATGTTCGCTGTGCGCCGTATGAAACATTTGGTACGAAGCAATTAGCGGAGGCTGCTTTTGAAGGTATGATTGATCGACGTGCCGTGTTACTTGCCAATCACGGTTTAATTGCAGGGGCAAATCATATAAAAATGGCATTTACTGTTGCGGAAGAGATTGAGTTTTGTGCGCAAATTTATTATCAAACGAAAAGTGTTGGGGAGCCGAAGCTATTGCCAGAAGACGAGATGGAGAATTTGGCGAAGAAGTTTGAAGGATATGGGCAGCAGTAGAATAAAAACACCCTCAAGAAGATCTTGAGGGTGTTTTTTACGCCTTTTTAAGCAACAAATACATAAAGTAAGGAGCACCAATTAAAGCAACAACAATACCTGCCGGGATACCGTTAGGTTCAACGATATTTCGTCCGATTGTGTCTGCTAATAGTAATAGCCACCCGCCGATTAAAAGGGCAATAGGCATGAAGATTTGATGCCTTGGACCTACTAAAGATTTTGCGATGTGAGGAGCCATCAGCCCGATAAAGCTAATTCCTCCTGTTACGGAAACAGCAGCAGCTGCAAGCGCAACGGCTGCAACTAATAAGTATCTGCGTTCTTTTTCAATTTCAATTCCAACGCCAATTGCGACTGGTTCGTTTAATGCTAGAATGTTTAATCGATTTGCTTTATAGAAAACAAACGGAATTAATACGATTAGCCATGGGAGCATTGCGAAAATGAAGATCCAGTCATCTCCCCAAATATTTCCGGCAATCCATTTTGAAATAAAGTCTACTTTCATACGATCTGCGGATGAAATAAGGACAATCATCGTTCCAGATAGTGCAAATGCAAAACCGATACCGGTTAATGTTAATCGTACCGGCTGAAGTCCTGTTGATTTGCTATATGAAAATACGTAAATTAGAACAGCTGTCAGAAATGCCCCGATAAATCCAACGACAGGTAGTAAGTAAAGAAATGAACCTACATCTATTGGAAAGTATAAAAAGAAAATAGCGACAGCAACACCGGCCCCAGAGTTAATTCCGAGAATACCAGGTTCAGCTAAATCATTTCGGGTAATTCCTTGCAGAATAGCCCCTGATAAAGCGAGAGCCATACCAGCTAATAATGTAATGATAATTCTAGGTAGCCTTAAAGAGTATAAAACAAACTCTTCTTTAAAGGTTCCTTGTCCCATTAGTGTTGGGAGTAGCCGATCATAAGATAAAGAGGCTGAACCGAGTCCCATTCCAATTACAATGGTTGTAATGGTTATTATAAGTAAAGCGAGTATGATAAGACGTTGTTTTCTTAAAATAGATGGCATCATGAGAACGTTTTTCCTCCTTTACGAACAATGAATAGGAAGAATGGTAACCCTACAATTGCGACAATAGCGGCAACTGGTGTTTCGTACGGAGCGTTAATCGTACGTCCGATTGTATCTGCCAGTAGCATAAAGGAAGCGCCAGCAATTGCTGACATCGGTATAACAAATCGGTAATCTGGACCGACAATAGGGCGCACCATATGAGGCACCATTAAACCGATAAATGCCATATTTCCGACAAGCGCTACAGAAGCACCAGCAAGTAAGATGATAATGATAAATAAAATGGTTTTAATGAAGATAATTTTTTGACCGAGTCCAATAGCTACTTCTTCACTGAAACTAAGGACTGTTAATTTTTTTGCTAGTAAGATAGCGATAAAGATACTGATTGAAATAACTGGAATAATAACTTTTAATTGGCTCCAAGTTGTTCCAATAACGCCTCCAGCAGTCCAAAGTGATACATCTTGTGAAATTTTGAAGTAAATGCCGACACCTTCTGAAATTGCGAGTAGAAATGCTGAAACGGCAGCACCAGCTAATACAATTCGAAGAGGGGAGAGCCCACCTTTTTTCACCATACCAATTCCAAATACCATAATTGCGCCAACAGCAGCCCCGATAAAGCAAGCTAATGTTAAGTAAAGGTAGCTAATGGAAGGATTGAAAGCAAGTGTAAGTGCAAGCGCAGCATTGGCTCCACCAGATAGCCCTAGTAATCCAGGATCTGCAAGTGGATTTCGTGTCAATCCTTGCATAATTGCTCCAGAAACAGCAAGTCCAGATCCTACAAAAATAGCAGCAACTTCACGTGGCAAACGTATCTCGCGAATGATAGATATTTTGTCTCCTTTAGCGGAGGAAGTGAGTGCTAACCATACGTCTTTTATAGAAGTATCAGCAGCACCTACCACCATTGCAACCATAAAAATAAGAAAGAATGCAATTATGCTCAAAATTAGTTTGTATGTAAAAGCAATAGAACGTGGATTATCATGATCTTTTGTCATTCGTTTCACATCTTTTCTGTTCATAGAATAAAGGAAGAGGAATTCTTAAATTAAGAATTCCTCATGTTTGTATTATTTACCAAGAAAGCTCTTCTTAAAGAAGTCTAGTTGGAAATCTAATGTAAGTGGATCATTGAAATAGAATTCCATCATGTTTGCTTCGTATACGCGATTATTTTTTACTGCTGGGATGTTTTTATATGATTCTGTCTCTTGGAATGAGTTATCAGTCTCTTTGTTTTTACTTACGATTAAGTAATCACCAGCAAACTCAGGTAATACCTCAGTAGATAATGCGTAATAACCTTCTTTTAATGCTTTTTCTTTTACTTTTTCAGGCATTTTTAATTTCATTTCTTGGTACAGAATTTCTGTTCCACGGCCCCAGTTCTCGCCGTAAACATAAAGCTGTTTGTTGAAGTTTTCTACAACAGAAACTGTTGCATCTTCACCGATTTTTGCTTTAATTTCTTTACCAGCTTCTTGTGCACGTTTCTTGAAGTCATCAACCCAAGTTTTTGCTTCTTTTTCTTTGTTTAATAATTTACCGATTTCTAAATGCTGTGTTAAGTAATCAACTTTTCCGTAAGTGTATGTTACAGTAGGAGCGATTTTCTTTAACTTATCAACATTTTTAATATTTGATAAACCAATGATTAAATCTGGATTTAGTTCAGCGATTTTTTCAACATTTTCATCTGATACTTCAGCAACATCTTTAAGTTTGCTATCAAAACGTGGGTTTTGTTTAGACCATGAATCTACCCCAACAAGATTTATACCTAATGACATTACGTTACCAGCGAATGATGATAAAACAACAACGCGTTTTGGATTTGCAGGAACTTCTACTTTACCATTTTCAGATTGGTATGTAATTGTTTCTGATTTACTACCTTTTGCATCGTTCTTTTTGTCAGTAGAGCCATTGCTACAAGCGCTCATAACAAGAACGAAAAGAACTGTTAGTGAAATAAATAACTTTTTCATCGTCTTTCTCCTTTAACATAGATGATATGTGTATACAATAATTTGTTTAACTGCAATTTTTTTGAATGAGTAGTGGTAATGCAAAATGTTTATTAAAAATCTTGAATATGAGATTTCACAATATAGTATTAGCCATATTAATGAAAGAAGATGTAATCTCAAATTTGCTAATTATTAACAAATTGATAATGATTATCACTATTGATTCTTTAAATAATATAATTTTATATAGGTGTATTGTCAATAGTAATTTTGATTGTAAATTTTGCAGAAACAGGTTATATTTTATTGAGAATGATAATCAATGATTAGTAGCTGAGGAGTGAGCACGAATGAATCGAGAAGAATTGTTTGATGTAACTGTGATAGGCGGAGGACCTGCAGGGCTTTATTCAGCTTTTTATAGTGGACTCAGAGAGATGAAAACGAAAATAATAGAATTTCAACCACAGCTAGGTGGAAAAATACATGTTTATCCAGAGAAAATGATTTGGGATGTAGGTGGACTATTACCAGTTACAGGTGATAAATTAATTGAACAACTTGTACAACAAGGGCTAACATTTAAGCCGGAAGTGGTATTAGATACAAAAATAGAATCGATTATTCGCAATGAAGATGGTACTTTTACATTAAAAACAAGCACTGGAGAAGAACATTTTTCAAAAACAGTTATTGTTGCAACTGGAAGTGGTATATTGAAACCGCAAAAGTTATCAATTGAAGGTGCTGAGCGATTTGAAGTATCAAATTTAAATTATACAGTGAAATCTTTAAAGCGTTTTAAAGATAAGACAGTCATTATTTCTGGTGGAGGTAATTCTGCCGTTGATTGGGCAAATGAATTAGAACCAATCGCAAAAAAGGTGTATGTAACATATAGAAAAGAAGAGTTATCTGGTCATGAAGCACAAGTGAAGCAGCTGCTGAACAGCTCAGCGGATTGTTTCTTTAATACCTCTATTACAAAATTAATTGCTGGTGATAACCATGAAGCGATTGAATATGTAGAACTAACGAACCATGAAACAGGTGAAGTGTCTCATTTACCTATTGATGAAGTTATTATTAACCATGGATATGAGCGTGACATTACATTATTAGAAAACAGTGAGTTAGACGTTGCGATTATAGATAATTATTATATTGCTGGTAATGCAAACAGTGAGTCTTCAGTAGATGGATTATATGCTGCTGGGGATATCTTAAAGCATGAAGGAAAATTACATTTAATTGCGGGAGCATTCCAAGATGCTGGAAATGCTGTAAATAAAGCGAAACAATTCATTCAACCAGATGCAAGTGAATACGGAATGGTTTCTTCGCATAATGAAGTATTTAAGAAGAGAAATCGTGAATTGATTAAGCAGATGATGAAATAATAAAGGGGCAAGTAGAACCCCCATTTACTTCTCTATTCGAGTGACGAGAGAGGTAAATGGGGGTTTTCCTGTTTACTATATTTTCACTCATTATAATGACACCGGTTTCATCAGTTCATGTGACATGAACGTTTTATTTGTAAATCTTCCTAGAAAACAATGAATCTATGTTTTGCTGACGCAGAACAGTATTAAATTATGCTGTTCCTTTAGCTCGTTCGTTAGGAAATGGCATATTTAATATAGAAGCAATGTACTGTTTTCCGTGCATTCGAGCTAATGATTCTAATATTTGGCGAACACGTTTTGTAAGATGACCTTGTTTTTTTATTTCCTCACAATATGCGTCATAGAAAACGTATTTAGCCCAAAGGAAATCATCTTGTTGGAATAAGAAATGATTCTTGTACCATTCCCCAATTGTACGGTAACAATTGTTTTCCTGTATTGCTGCGCTTTGAGAAAGAATACGATTAGATAAAGATGTAGTTAAATGAGAAATTGTGTTTTCTGTTTCAACTTGTAATGTTTTTTCTAACATTGTAATGATGTGACGAGTAGCCATATGTTAACTCTCCTTTGTGTAAATGGGTAATACCATTCTATATTTAAAAAATTCTTACTATATACTATTATACAATATATGGAATGCATCTACCTGCTTTTTAAGTCGCATTTACAAAATCTTTTTTATTTGTTTACAAAAATAAAGTAAGATACAGTATATATGAAAAAATAATAAAGGAATGAACGCGTTGTATATAACAGTAGAAGAAGCTGCGGAGTATTTGAATTTACCAAAGTCGTATATTGAAGAGCTAATTCAGCAAAAGAAAATTCGTGCACTATTTGATGGAGATCAATATTTATTAAATAAAGAACAATTCAATACACATTTAGAACAAATGGAGAAATATAAGCAATTAGTGGAAGAAATATTGAACGAACCAATTCCAGAAGATATGGATGTTAAAGACGAAGATTAAACTATGGAAATCCCGTATGAAGATATGCAGAAATGTGTCTTCATACGGGATTTTTAGTTTCAAGATATCAAAATTTTAAGGAGTCCCCAGGATTTTTTTGGAATTTGATAGGTAGTAGTCTACCATGTTAAAAGCATATTTTTTTATAGCTAGGACAAACATAGAGAACGTAACCTGTACAGATACATATACTATCAGTGCAAAAGCTTATAAATTAATGAAAAGCTTATAAATTAATGGAAGGGGTTTTCTCGTGAGTTTATTTCATTGGGATTTTTTGGAAGGTTTAATTGGATCTTATGTAAGAGTAAACAGAGGTGGACCAGAATCTCAAAAAGGAACAATAGTATCATTAGGTGTGGACTACTTCGGATTAGAGAATGAAAAAGGAGAGAACCATTACTACCAGCTTCGCCATCTGAAAAGCATTACCCGAAATACGAAAGATGGTGGAGTAGGTGATTTAGAATGGGGAGAAGAAGACATTGCAGAAGACTTTGAAACGCTACTTCAAAGCTTCAAATACCGCTGGGTGAAAATTAACCGTGGTGGACCAGAGAAAATTGAAGGTATTTTACAAGATGTTTCTGGCGGTTATGTAACATTGATTATTAAAGAAGAAGTTGTATTAATTGCACTATCTCATATTAAGAGTGTTAATTATAATGCATCTGTAAGTGGAGAGAGTGATGAGAGTAGTGATGAGAGTAGCAATGAGAAAAGTAATGAAAACAGCAATAATTCAAGTCGAGCTCGCGCACTAAGACAATCAAGTAGAGGAAGATAAAACAGAAAGGAGGGTATGAATTTGAAGGATGTATTATGCTGTGATCAAATCAAAGGTTTAGTTGGTGAGAATGTAAAAGTAAATCTTCGTGGACCGGAAAGTCGAGTAGGTGTACTGTCATTGTTAGGAAAAGATTACCTTACACTACAATTACCTCATGGAGAATTAGTGTATTATCAGCTGAAACATGTGAAGAGTCTAGTCAGAAAAGTGAAAGAGGCACAAGGAGAATATGGTTCATGTTTTTATGCGGAAGAAGATACTTTTTTAGATGTATTAAATGACTTGAAGTATAAATGGATAAAGATTAATCGTGGTGGACCAGAGTGTGTGGAAGGTTTATTAAGTGATATACATGATGGAAATATTACACTAATTAACGGTGATGAGGTCATTTATGTAATTAATTCCCATGTTAAGAGTGTGAGTCAAATAGTTAAAAACAAAAAGAATGAAGAAGAATAATGTTTAATAAATAAAAGGGGCATTATGATTGAAAGTGAAGAATGATTTCATATTTCTCTGTAATTATTTTTGGATATATGAAAAAGGGTTTCTTACTATTAAAAAACAGAACATTGCCCCTGATTATTTTTAGAATAAAAGAAAGGGAAATTGTAATTTCATAGGAAGGAGGATATAGATGAATGAGTTAAACAAAAGTATTGGAGAAAATATATATGTTAAATTAATCGGTGAAAAAAGATTTAAAGGTGTATTAATAGACGTAGGAAATGATATTGTTGTTCTTTATAATGGACAAGACTACGTGTATATATCTTTATACCATGTACAATATTATAAATTTTTAAGACCATATGATGAAGAAATATCAAAACCAGATGTTGATTCTGTAATTAAGAGGGAATCCCCTTCAATTTCTTTGAGGAAAGTATTAAGTACCTCTAAAGGGGTTTTCACAGAGATTTATGTAGCTGGAAATGCTCCAATACATGGGTATGTTACAAGTGTAATGAACGATTATATTGTTTTTTATAGTCCAGTTTATAAAACTGTATATATATCTTTAAAACACTTGAAGTGGTTAATTCCGTATAAAGAAAATCAAGTGCCTTATGCCCTCAATAAAAATGAACTCCCCGTGAATCCGTTAAATATTACGTTAGCTCGAACTTTTGAAGAACAACTTATTAAAATGGCTGGCAAAATCATGGTGTTCGATTTAGGTGAGGAATATAATAAAATCGGAAAGATGGCGAAGATTGACGAAGGGCATATTGAAATATTAAAAGCGCGTGATGCGAAAATGTATGTAAATATTCAACATGTAAAATCTGTCCACTGTCCGTAAGCTAGTTGAAAGGGCTGGCTTTTTCTTTTATATGCAGAAGAAAAAGTCGAGCCTATTTGTTTAGCTCGATTTGAATATGAGGGGAAAAATAAATTGAATATAAATATGTTAGTGTGATCATTGAAGAGGAAATCTTGTGCTAAATTATAAAAAATATGTACGAGTTATCTTTTGATTTATTCAATTTATTTTTTGAGGGAGAACTGCTTAACTAATTTATTAAAGGGGTTTTGTTGGTGGAGCAGTTTCCAAATTCGTTATCGATTACATTACTTGGTAGTGCTGGTGGAGCAGCAAAAGCAGTTTTAGCAATTTTAAATCAAGCGATAGTAAATGAAAAAGACCCGATTTATGAGGCGATAAAGAATGTTACATTTCATTTAGTTGATATAAAACAAAAAGATAGGACTTATTATGATGAGTTGTTTCCAAATTTAAAAAATCAATTGTTTTTATATGAAATAGACCTACAAGATGTCGTGACATTTAAACAGCATTTAAAAGAAAGTAGTACGAGTGTTGTTATTGATGTTTCAGGAGCAGATACGATTAGAGTATTAAACTGTTGTAATGAACTTGGAATTTGTTATATTAATTCAGCTTTGGAAAATGAGGCAGTAGATCAGGACGATAGTTTAATCGGCTTTCAGCTTACGGAAAGATATACGAGGTTTGAGAAGGAGAAAGGGAAGTTTACAAATACAAAAGCAATTATAGGCTCAGGTATGAATCCAGGTGTTGTTCAGTGGATGGTTGTTGAACTTATGAAGGAACGCCCAAATGAAAAGCCAAGAGCATGCTATATAGTAGAACATGATACGTCATTTTTGAATGATACAGCACTAATAAAGCCTCATACACTTTATGCTTCATGGGCAGTAGAGCGATTTCTAGATGAAGCGATATGGAGTTATCCGATGTATATGAGTCATCATCGTCCCCTTTATTTTTATGAAGATGTATATGCTTCAGAGTATAAAGTAAAGTTAGGAGAGAAAGAGTTTTATGGTTGCTTAATGCCACATGAGGAAGTTTTAATTTTAGGGAAAAACTTCAATATGGAAGTTGGGTTTCTTTACCGAATTAATGAGTATACAACAAATGTAATTAGGCAGAATTTAGATAAGGTAGAAGATTTATGGAACTGGAATCGTAAAGTATTTAATCCAGCAGAAGAAGAGATTGCTGGCGAGGATCTAGTTGGTGTATTACTCGTTTATGAAAATAGCGAGACATATATGTATAACGTAATGAATAGTAGCCAAGTTTTTCGTAAATATAAAACGAATGCAACTTACTTCCAAGTAGGGTGCGGAATTTATGCTGGCTTGTGTAGTTTACTGTTCGATAACTTTAAACAAGGTGCCTATTATATAGAGGAATTATTATTAAATACAGAAAGTAAGTATGGAGAATATTTAAATTTATATATGAAGGACTTTATAGTGGGGAGTAATGATTTTACGGATGGGCTGCTACATGATCGGATAAGATGGATATAAGTTATAGCGAAAAGGGAGGGGGATGGGGATCCCTTTCCTTTTCGTATTGTCCTGAAAGCAATTTCATACTGATAATTTAAGGAAATAATATGTAGAGTGTTTGTATAGAACATGAGGAGTATTTATATGAACAAATTTAAAAGCTTTATCTATGAGGAAAAAGAAGCCTTAAAAGTATTTGAAAGAATTAACGGGTTTGTTAGTGAATTGATGTTATTAGGAAAACCGAAACCAACGAATTATGAATGGTGTAATATACGGAAATCCTTTTATATGTTGTACAGCTAATGGAAAGTTATGCAGCACGATATAGAGTGAAATTTCATGTGCAAGTAGATAGAAATCTACCTGTTATAAATGGTGATGATAAACAATTAAAACAAGTGTTATTAAAAATGGAATAGAATCAATGCCAGAAGGTGGAGATATTCATATTCGTGCATATCAAAAAACTGAAAGGCATTTGTGTATTTCTGTTGAAGATCAAGGTTTTGGTATAGAGAAGGTTGGAAAAGTTGTTTACACAACAAAGGAGAATGGTACGGGACGACTTGGATTGATGATCACATATAAAATTATTAAGGAACATCAAGGAAGTACTGCGATTCAAAGTAGCGTGGGAATAGGAACGAAAGTGGAGATTTTTTTACCGATAGTATAATGTGCTAGAAGAAAATATTTTTCAGAAAAGTGTTCTTGTTGTGTAAATATAAACATTTTATAAAATGTTTCAAGAAGGGTTTTTTTTATAAAATACTTCGTTTATAATGGAGGAAAATATCGACATGAGATTTGTTATTCATGTAACGGTTACGGTAGTAAGGGGTGCACGCGCATCCTTTTTTCTATGCAGATATGATGAAAGGGGTGGTATGATGGAATTAACATTAAATTCGACTGTATGCTTGCACACGATTCAATTTCGAAAAGAGCAAAAGAATTATATTGTAAAAGATACAATTACAGGAGAAAAATATGAAATGCCGCCACTTTGGATTGATGCATTGGCAATGATGCGTGACGGTTTTTTATTGGGGGAAATTGAGGAGAAATTGAAAGAAGAGTATCCGGCCGAAGAAATAAATATGTTAGCATTTACGAGGCAACTGTTAGAGCTAGAGCTTGTCGAGATGGTAGATGGGGAAGAAATAGCTTGTACAAAGAAGAAAGAGAAAGATTATTTAGCTTGGGTACGTCCTCGTGTCGAGCAATTCTTTCTTAATTTAAATAAAAAATATAGAAGCAAAGGTCAATGATGACCTTTGCTTTTTTGTGTAATTTGTTTAAAAAATAACAGCGAATGCTCTTGCAAAAGCACCGTCACTATCTTTAATTTTTAAAGGTGCAGCAGAGAAAAAGAAACGTTCCGTGTTAATGGCATTTAAGTTTGTTAAGTTTTCAATTAAATAAATATTATTCCCAAGTAGTATATGATGAATCGGTGATGTTTCTGTCGTTACCTCATCAGGAGAAATGAAATCTAAACCGACAGATTTTACTTTTAATTGAACTAGTTCTTCAGCTAATTCTTCAGAAAGATAAAAAGCTTCTTTCTCATACGCCTCTGTATTCCATTTAGTAGATAGATTGGAATGGAAAATAACAATATCGCCTTCTTGTATATCAACATCATGCAGTACTTCCTTATGTAACTTTCTCTCTTGAATATGAGTTACATCGATAAGAACGGCTTCGCCTACAAATTGATCAAGGGGTAATTGATCGATGGTCGTTGCGCCTGAAATGAAATGCGCAGGAGCATCACAATGCGTACCAACATGAACGACAGAATGAAAATCTGTAACTTGATAGCCTGTCTCTTCAACGCTTGTAATGGCTTCTAGATTGATTTTTGGTGTTCCAGGGAATTGAGACATATTGTTTTCAAATGTTTGTGATAGGTCAATTACTTTCACTTTAAATACCTCCAATATACGTTTTAAAATATAAAAAAAACATCCTTCATAATCAAGAAAGATGAGCTTTACATACTAATTGAGTCTTATCTTCCAAAATGCAATGCATTTTGCAGGAATTAGCACCTATTCAGTTTGTATAAACTGAGGTTGCTGGGCTTCAAAGGGCCGGTCCCTCTGCCTCTCTTGATAAAGGTATATTCAATTTTAAATTCTGAATTTTCATGATAATAAAATTGTAATTCATTTCCTTTTTTTCTGCAATACAAAATAGGTATTCACCCAAATAAAGTTGCTCGCATATTGTAGCTTATGTAAATAGAATGCTGCGAAGGAGTGAGTGCAGTGACAGGAAATGTATTGAATTATTATGCTGGTGGAAATACAGCTAGAGGATTTCATAATTTATACGAAGAGAATTTAAAAGGGCTAAACAGGTTATTTATTTTAAAGGGTGGCCCTGGAACGGGGAAATCTTCTTTAATTAAGGCAATAGGTCGTGAATGGGTTGAAAAAGGGTATGATATTGAATTTTTACACTGTTCTTCTGATAACAAATCGGTTGACGGTGTAATTATCCCGAAGTTAAAAGTAGGAATTGTTGATGGAACATCACCGCATGTGATTGAGCCGAAAATGCCAGGAGTCGTCGAGGAATATATCAATTTAGGGGTTGCTTGGGACTCAGATAAATTAAGAAAGCAAAAGGTGGAAATTGAACGATTTGTTTCAGAAGCAAGCAAAGCTTTTCAAACAGCGTACGCTTGTTTTAACGAGGCATTAGTTATACATGATGAGTGGGAGAAAATATATATTAATAATATTGATTTTAATAAAGCAAATAAACTAACAGATCAGCTGATTCAAAAATTGTTTACAGATAAAGGCGGGAAACAATCTCTTGTGAAACATCGCTTTTTAGGAGCAGCTACACCGAAAGGAGCAGTTGATTTTGTTCCTAATTTAACAGAAAGATTACCACATCGTTATTTTATAAAAGGGCGCCCAGGCTCTGGGAAATCAACAATGCTCAAAAAATTAGCTAAAGCGGCAGAAGAAAAAGGATTTGAAGTTGAAGTATATCATTGTGGATTTGATCCAAATAGTCTTGATATGGTTATCGTAAGAGAATTAGGGTTTGCAATTTTTGATAGCACCGCACCACATGAATATTTTCCAAGCCGCGAAGGTGATGAGATTATAGATATGTATGCCCTGATTGTGACGCCAGGGACAGATGAGAAGTATGCGGCAGAAATTCGAGACGTGTCGATTCAATATAAAGCAAAAATGAATGAGGCAATGTCTTTCTTAGCGAAAGCAAAATCGGTTCGTGATAAATTAGAACGAATTTATATTGCTGCTATGGATTTTTCAAAAGTAGACGCATATAAAGAGGAGATTCAAAAAGAGTTTGAACGAATTGCGGTTAGTGTAACAGAAAAGAACAAATAAAAAAATGAGGAATTTTGACAGGCTGTCGGGAATTTTCTGACAGCTATTTTAGTATGTAGTAAACTTAGTAGTATATTTGTCGAATTTCCAAGGAAATAATCAAAAAATGGAGAGGGTATGAAATGAGAGAGAAAATTAGGGCAGAGTTAGAAAGAATTGAAAAAGAGAATGATGTAAAAATTTTATTTGCGGTGGAATCCGGGAGCCGTGCTTGGGGATTTCCATCGAAAGATAGTGATTATGATGTTAGGTTCGTTTATATACACCCTGTAGAATGGTATTTATCAATTCAGGATAAACGTGATGTAATTGAATATCCGATTAGTGATGATTTAGATATAAGCGGATGGGATATTAAAAAGGCGTTACAACTATTCGCAAAGTCGAATCCAGCATTACTTGAATGGATTCGATCACCAATTTTTTACTCGAAAAACTCTAATTTTCCAGAACAGCTTCAGCAAATGAGTGAAAAGAATTTTGATCCAAAAGCAACGATATATCATTATTTACATATGGCTTCGAAAAATTATCGTGAATTTTTGCAAGGTGAGAATGTAAAGTTAAAAAAGTACTTTTATGTATTGCGTCCTATTTTAGCTTGTAAGTGGCTAGAGGAGAAAACAACTTTGCCTCCAGTAGAATTTGATCGATTGATTACAGAGTTATCATTAGAACGTAGCGTATTAGATGAAATTGAAAAGTTGTTAATAAAGAAAAAAGCAGGTACTGAATTAGATATTGGATTGAAAATTGAGGTGTTGAATCGATTTTTAGAAGAACAAATTCATTACTATCAGCAATATGTAAAAGGAATTGAAAAGGGATCAGGGATCGATATTGAGAGTTTAAATACATTGTTTCGAGATATGTTGTTTGCAGAATAAAAGAAAGAGCACAAATAAATTTGTGCTCTTTTTTATTTTGAAGGAATAAAGAAAACAGATATAGCTGCGAGAAGACCTGCGAATGAGAATAAGTAAAAATTCCATGCTAAGTCATATTGTATTGTCATAATAATACCGACAAGGATAGGACCAGCAATCGCACCAACTCGGCCAAGTCCAAGTCCCCAGCCTAAGGAAGTAGCTCGGATATGGGATGGGAAGTATTGTGTTACATATGCATTTAATATTTGAGTAATACCGACTGATCCAATGCCAGCAAGACCAATTAAAAGATAAATGATTGTAACAGATGGTTGAATTGTTAATAGTCCGATACAGATAGCTGCCATAAGATAGGAGATGCTAATAACAATTTTGGCTCCTATACGATCCGCGATTGCTCCAGCAAACAATGCACCGATAGCGGCAGTAATATTTAGCATAAGTAGAAATGATAAACTAGATCCAAGAGGGTATCCTGCTTGGCGCATCATCTGCGGTAACCAAGTATTTAAACCATATATCAAAAACATTCCCATTATATAAGTAATCCAAAAAAGCAGCGTTGCTTTTATGTATTCTTTTGAGAATAAGGTAAGAAATCCATTTTTCTTTCGTATATTAGATGGGGCTTGATGAGTTTCATCTTTTGCATAGAATTCAATTTTAAAGCGATTAAGAATTTGGTCCACTTCTTCTTGGCGATTACGTGATAATAAAAATTGAATGGATTCGGGTAAATAACGAACAATGAATGGAATGAGGAGTAGTGGAATCATTCCGATGCCAAACATAATCCTCCATCCGAAATCTTCTAACATAAACATAGACAAAATAGCACCTAACACGATACCTAAAGGATAGCCAGTAAACATAAGAGCATAAATAAAAGATTGTCGCTTTTTTGGTGAATATTCAACAGTAAGTGCTGAGGCTGTTGGAATAACACCGCCTAATCCAATTCCGCCGATAAATCGCCATAGCCCAAATAATTCAGGAGAAGGAGCAATAGCAGCTAGGCCCATTGTGATAGAAAAAAGTGCTAAACAGCATATAAGTGTCCATTTTCGTCCAATTAGATCTGTAATGGTTCCCACTAGAATAGCACCAATAAACATCCCAAACAAAGCGTAGCTGGCGATTGTACCAGCGTGTGCCGGTGAAAGTGCCCAGCTTGTGTCTTCCAGGAGCTTTGGCAGAACGGCGCCGTAAATACCTAAATCATATCCATCAGCTAGAATGGCTAACCAACAAATAAAAACAACAAGTTTTGTGATAGAGCTTGAAAAGATAGTTTCTGTAGATTCTGGATGAGGTGGAGCAGAAGGTTGCATAGTATTCACCCCTTTTATTTGTAGATGAATATATTATTTTATTTTGTGTTAATATTTTCCTTCTTGTGTCGGAATTTATCTGAAAAGGTTTTATAACAAATAAAGAAGTTCAACAGGAACTCTGTTGAACTTCTTTATTTACTCGTGATCAACTCGCTTTAACGGTTGATCTGCTGGCCCTTCAATAACATCTCCCTCAATTGAAAATCGGGAACCGTGGCAAGGACAGTCCCAAGTGCAATCACCATTATTCCATTCAACTTCGCAGCCGAGATGTGTACAAGTTGTATCAACAATATGTAATTTTCCATCTTTGTCCTTATAAGCACCTGCTCGTTTCCCGTTAACATGTACAACAGATCCTTCACCAACTTCGAGATCTTCTGGCTTACGTAATGCGGTTTCAATCTTTCCTTCAATTAAATGTTTCGCAACATCAATGTTCTGAGAAAGGAACGTTTTTATATCTGGATTTGCATGGAAACGTGATGGTGCATACAGTTCTTTATAGGGACTGTGGACTTTTAGAATGGAATCCTTTAGTAAATGAGCGGCAGCAGTTCCGGTTGTCATTCCCCATTTACGATATCCAGTTGCAACAAATATATTTGGATTTCTTTCGTTAATATGCCCGATATAAGGAAGCTTATCTAGCGTGATTAAATCTTGTGCTGACCATCTATAAGGAACTTCGTCTACTCCAAAAGTTGCTTCCGCAAAAGAATACAGTGCTTCGTAATGAAGCATTGTGTTTATTCCTTGTCCTGTTTTATGACTTTCTCCACCAATTAAAATTAATTGTTCTCCATTGTTTGTTGTATAGCGTAGGGAACGTTTTGGATCATCAATACTTAAGTACATGCCACCTGGATAATCCGTTTTTGCTTTAATTGCAAGAGCATAAGAGCGTTCAGCATACATGCGCGTAAAGAAAAAGCTATTAGCATCATAAAAAGGAAAATGTGAACAAGAGACAACATATTCACAAGTGATACGATGACCCTCCTTTGTAATGACTTGTGGAGAATCTCCTTTTTCCACATCCATAGCTGTTGTTTGTTCGTAAACTTTTCCGCCCATCTCCACAAACTTTTCTAGAAGTGTTTTCAAATAAAGAAGGGGATGGAATTGTGCTTGATTTTTCATGACAAGTGCAGATTGCACTGGAATCGGAATCGATAGAGATTGAACATAGTCACAAGGTATATTTAATTTTTGATAGGCTTCATATTCTTTCGATAAATTTCTTAATCCATTATCGGTAGTTGTATATAAATATGAATCTTCATTTGAGAAATTACAGTCGATTTTATATGTTTGCACAGTTTCATTTATGAATTGTAGAGCATGATTATTTGATTCATAGTAAAGCCCGGCCTTTTCCACACCGAAATGATTTATTAATTCATCATAAATAAGATCATGTTGTGCTGTTACCTTTGCTGTTGTATGCCCAGTCGTTCCATTTAAAATAAGGCCAGAATCAATTAACACAACATCGATGCCTTCTTTTGCAAGTAAATAGGCAGTAGTAATACCTGTAATACCAGCACCGATAACAGCAACTTTCGTCTTTATATTTTCGGATAAACGAGGGAAAGTAGGGAACTGAGTAGATTCAATCCAATAAGATAGTGGCAATTGTGGAAATGTATCACTTGTCATTGTGGAAACCTCCTGATTTTAGAACAATTTTCCTTTTAATATTTCCATATTATATGAAATTCATGTGTGCTTTTTTAGAAGGAGCCTATTTTTATTAAAAGAAAGATAAAATTATTTTAATATAATTGTTAAGTGTTGTCGGTATGAAGAGGTAGAAGTTGTGTAAAGCTAGGTTTAGGTGAGTGTATTTGTTGTTTTACACCGAGAGTTCTTGAATAAGATAGAGTCTGTAGTATGTCCGCGTATGTATATGCATAATGGATAAAACCTTATAAAATCTATGTTTTTTCTTTAGTAAAATAAAGTATAATTATAAAAGTATAACCAACTTTTATTACTAGGTCATAAAATTTGTTGACAATATAGAAATTCTATTGATATGATTCATCATGTGGAAAGGTTGATAGAGAGTAAAAAGAGAAATGTTTTTCATTGATAATAAAAGCGAAAAATAAGTGACGATAGAGTGAGTATATTTTCCTTATAATAGATGCTTTTTTTAATCACCTAGTAAAATCAATCTGGAAGCAAGAATTGATATATGTAAGTTGCGCAAGGCGCGGCATAAGAAAGGGGCAAAAGGATGAAGGAGCTTCATACGTTTGGGTGGTATGCAGCACGTGTATCACCACATTTGCCGAAAAAAGCATTTAAACCAGTTCCTACTCGTTTGTTTGGTGGACTGGCTTATTTGCTTGTGGCATTGGCGGGGTTAATAGCAATTGGTGTATTTGAATTGAATGTGTGGGCAAATCTAGGAATTGCGATTGTTCTTGGATTATGTTTTGCTTCACTTGGGTTTTTAGGGCATGAAATTTTACATGGAACTGTTGTGAGAAAGGCGTGGCTTCGTGATTTCTTAGGAGCGATTGCATTTATGCCGTTATCAACAGGTCCTAAACTTTGGAGAAAGTGGCATAATGCAACGCATCACGTTCATACACAACATGAAGAGAATGATCCAGATGCATGGCCGACACTTGAGAAGCTTAAGAAGAGTAAGTTTTTGAGCTGGGTATATCGTATGCCTCTTCATGTACGTTCATTCTTTAGTTTTCTGTCACTAACAATTCAATTTACATTGCATTCGACTCGAATGTTCTTTCATTTCATAAAAGAATTTAAGTCATCCAATCAAAAATCTGTATGGCTTCAACTTCTTTTGCCTTGGACAGTTTGGATTAGTTTATTGTTTATTATGGGACCTGGAAAATGGTTATTTGCATATGTGATTCCGTTGTTAATTGCTAACTTTATTGTAATGGCGTATATCGCAACAAATCACCGCTTAAATCCAATTGTGCCAGTAAATGATCCGTTAGCAAACTGTTTATCAGTAACAGTGCCGCGCTGGGTAGACGTTTTACATTTCAATTTCTCATATCATACAGAACATCATTTGTTCCCTGCTATGAGCTCTAAATACTATCCGTTAGTAAAAGAGAAAATTAAAGAAATGTGGCCGGAACGCTATCATGAGATGCCAATGACAAAAGCTTTGGCAGCACTATGGAATACACCACGTGTGTATTATCAAGGAAGTGAATTAGTGGATCCGCATAGAGAGCATTTCTATGGTTCTTTAGGAAATGGACTAGATCCTCATAATATTTCATATCGCGAGGAACATATAGAGGAAGAAGAGAGCATTAAAAAAGCAAATCAATAAAAATTAATATATTTTTGCAGTGAAAAAGCAAGCCATCTCTGGCTTGCTTTTTCTTATAAAGAGACTTCTTTTTTATTCTTTGCACTAACTTGAACTGAATTTGTTTCTTTTCGTTGTAGTCGTTTTTCAAAAAGGTTAACAAGGTAAGTGAATAGGAGAACAAGCACGAGATAATATAAACCAACGATTATATATGTATCTAATTGTTGGAAGTTACCTGCAGCAATAGATAAACCTGATCCCCATAATTCGGACATTCCTACGTAAGCAACAAGTGAAGAATCTTTTAATCCAATAATAAACTGATTTCCTAAAGGAGGAAGAGATTGACGAAACGCTTGCGGTAATACGATGCGGCGCATCGCTAAAGGATACGGCATACCTAGAGAGCGAGCAGCTTCTAATTGTCCACGGTCAACAGATTGGATGGATCCGCGGAAAATTTCAGTAATATATGCACCGTTATGGATTGCTAAAGCAATTGCTCCTGCCCAAAAAGGGGTGAAAACAATAATAGATGTAATACCGAAATAGAGAATGGCGATTTGAACAATTAAAGGTGTACCACGAATAATGGCGATATATACATGAGCAATACTATTTAAAACTTTATTGTTAGAGATTCGAAAAAAAGCGAATAGTAATCCAATTAGTGAACCGAGTAATAGGGATGTTAGTGTTAATTGTAGTGTGACAATAGTAGCCTTTAAGAGTGTGGGATAAGTAGACATAAAAATTTCAAACATATGTGTCACCTCATATTGTATGGATTTTGGTAGGGAATGAAATACCCCACTGATTATTAGCCCACACCAATTGGGAGTTTTACTGCCCATAAATAGCGGGATAAAAAGTGGGGCATAATTTATGAAACATTTAACTAGCTAATTTACTTTGTTTTTTCCTCTTCACCAAGAATATTACGCCCAAACCATTTTTTACTAATCTTTTCATACGTACCATCTTTAATGATTTCATCTAAAGCTTTATTTACTTTTTCAACCATTTCTTTATCATCTTTACGAATAGCAATTCCCATTTCATCAAGGTTTAATGGTTTTCCAGCTTCTTTTATATTTGATTTACCTTCTTTGATCATGCGCAAACCAACCATTTGATCTGTGATTACTGCGTCAATACGTCCAGGCTCTAAGTCCATAAGTGCAGTAATATCGCTATCGTATTCTGTAATTTGATCTGTATGTTTTGCAACAAGGTCTTTAAAGGTACTAGCTTTTACAACACCAATTTTCTTACCTTTCAAATCTTCTGGAGAAGAGATAGATGTATTCTTTTTAGCTACAAAAATTTGGGCACCAGAACGATAATAAGGATTTGAGAAATTAACAGCTTTTAAGCGTTCTTCTGTAATTGCCATACTGCCCAGTATTACATCATACTTTTTCGCTTTGAGACCTTGGATTAGCGTTTCCCATGGATTTGTAATAGGAGTCGGTTTCATATTCATTTTTTTCGCAAGTGCCTCACCAATTTCCACATCAAAACCGGCAAGCTTTCCGTCATTTTCTTTATAGTTAAAAGGTTTATATAAGCCACTCATCGCATAACGAAATTCTTTTTCACCATTTGAAGAAGTAGTAGCACTTTCCTTACTACAGGCTCCTAGTATGAAGGATGTACATAATGTAATACTCGCAACAATGGTTAATAGTTTTCTTTTCATAAAACCCCTCCTATATATTGATCATACGGATGGTTTTAAGTATGTTACTGAGATATTTTATTTGGACAATTAGTTGTGCACCGTATGAATGTATTTCTTTTCATTTGAAACAGAAGTTACATTATAAAACGTTGCGTAAAAATTGTTTTGCTCGTTCATGTGATGGAGCTGAAAAGAATTGTGCTGGCGGAGCGTCCTCTACAATCTTTCCGTCATCCATAAATATGACGCGATCAGCTACATCTCTTGCGAAATTCATTTCATGAGTAACGATAACCATGGTCATTCCTTCTTCAGCAAGTTCTTTCATAACTTGCAATACTTCTCCAACAAGTTCAGGGTCTAAGGCTGAGGTAGGTTCATCAAATAGCATAATTTTAGGATTCATAGCAAGAGCTCGTGCAATAGCAATACGCTGTTTTTGGCCACCTGACAGGAGGTGGGGAGTTACATCTGCTTTATCTTGTAGACCGACTTTTTGTAAAAGTTGATTTCCGATTTCCTTTGCATTTGCTGCTTCTAATTTTTTTACATGAATAGGTGCTTCTATGATGTTTTCTAGTGAGGTCATATGGGGAAAGAGGTTAAAGTGCTGAAAAACCATACCGACATTTTCACGGACTTTGTTTAAATTTGAATGCTTTGGATTAATTCGTTCACCTTGTAAGTGAATTTCACCTTCATCGTACATTTCTAAAAAGTTAAGACAGCGAAGTAATGTACTTTTACCGGAACCACTGGCACCAATTAAAACAACAACTTCTTTTTCATTTACTTTTAAATCAATTCCTTTTAAAACATCAAGTGACCCGAATGATTTTACTAGATTTCGAACCTGAATCATACAAAACCCCCAGTCAAAAATATATTTTACAAATGTTGCCCCTTATTTCTGTTATTAGTCATAAATTGTCAGAATCCTTTATTTTTTTTGGGTGATTTGATATTCAAGGGAATAATGATTTTTAAAATCTCTATATCTTTCTATAATGAAAATATGGATAATAATATATAGGTAGTACTTATATTGCTTATAAAAAGGGGGAAAGAAGAGATGGGAAAAGAAAGGAAGACATTTTCCTTTGGCTTACGTACACAACTTATGCTATTCACTACAGTTTTAGCTTTAATTACATATTCAACAAGCATATTTTTTATTTATGTGGTATATGATTATTTTCAAAGTTATGTAAGTCAAACTGTATATAATATTATCGTTATGTTATTAGGGGTAGTATGGTCTGGAATTTTAGCATATGGAGCAGCCGTATTTTTAATTAAACCGCTTCGAAAGTTAGAGGAGGCGGCGAGAAAAGCGGCTGAAGGAGACATTCGAGAAGATGTTCCGTTACCGAAGACTGATGATGAAATTAAATCTTTAAGTGTTGCATTTAATATGATGCTAGGGAACTTAAGGGGCATGGTAAAAAATATTGATACAACATTTTCGTATACAAACAATCAAGTACAGCAAATTAGAAAACAAACAGGTGAAGCAACGAAACAAGCACAAGGTGTTTCTGAAACACTTGCAGAGATTTCTTCTGGCGCTGAGCAATCAGCGGCATCAATTCAAGCGATTGTTTCTGCTGTTGATACAACAACTTCTATTGCAAGTGAAGTAGAAGAGAAAGCGAAACAGTCTGATGAGTTGTCTTCAGAAATGGTTCAAGCTTTAGGGCATAGTACTCGTGTCTTTACGTCTTTAATTCAAGGTATTCAAACATTGGCGAAAGAAAATGAAGATTCAATGCAAAATGTACAGAAGTTAGAGGAAAGAATGAAACAAGTAGAACACATTGTATCTGTTGTGAGTGAGATTGCTAGTCAAACGAATTTATTAGCACTGAATGCTTCTATTGAGGCAGCTCGTGCTGGAGAGCATGGAAGAGGCTTTGCGGTTGTTGCGGAAGAAGTACGGAAACTTGCTGATGAAAGTGATCATTCTGCAAGAAACATATCGCAGTTATTACGAAACATGCAAGAGGAAGTACAACAAGTTGCAATGAAAATGACAGAACAAGTGAAAATAGCTAAAGAAGAGGCGAAACGTGGGGAAGCTACGGAATTAATTTTAAAAGAAATGTCATCAAGTGTTATGGAAGTAGCCGATGCAACGAAGCAAATTAGTAGTTATATGAATGAACAAGTGAGCCACATTCATCAAACAGGAGCACAAACAAAGGCCGTAGCAGCAATTGCTGAAGAAACGTCAGCTGGTTCACAAGAAGTAGCACGTGTGACGTTGCAACAATCTAAAAATATGGTAGTAATCGATCAATTGTTAAAGGATTTAGAAAAGCAAGCAACGGACTTAAAACAAACAATTGAACGATTTTCAATGTAAAAGAGAAGAACAGAATGCTGTTCTTCTCTTTTTTTAACTAGATTTAATATCTATAGTTAAAAGATATAAACTATGAACGTTTCCGCAACATTCTTTTCTGTCCCTTTCGGATGAAAATTATAGCGAGCTATAATATTAAAAGGGGTGTCTTTTATGAAAAAAGAAAAAAGACAACGATTAATTAAACAATTTGTAAAAGAGTATGAAATAGAGAAGCAAGAAAGATTAGTAGAATTGTTAGCAAAAAAAGATGTATTAGTAACACAAGCTACGGTTTCTCGAGATATTCGTGAGTTAAACTTAACGAAGGTACCTTCTCAAGAAGGATTGATGATATATAAAATTTTCTCAGAAGAACATTTACAAACTGATATAAAGTTAAAGAAAAAATTACGAGAGGTTGTTGTGAAAATTGATTGTGTAGAACAATTAATGGTTATTAAAACATTACCTGGAAATGCACATGTTATTGGTGTTTTATTTGATGAGTTAGATTGGAAAGAAAAAATAGGATGTATATGTGGAAATGATACATGCCTTATAATTTCTCAGTCGAAATCAGATAGGGAGATTTTAGAAGAAAGGTTAAATTTAATTATTTAGATGCAAAATCCTGTTTTTAATTTTTATTAAAAACAGGATTTTTTTGTAAATATGGAAGTTAAATATGCAACATATATGCGTAATATATGTATTTTTTATTAAAAAATCGGGATGGAGTGTTATAAAAATACAAATTAATATGATTTTAAAAAAATAACTTGTTTAATATTTCACAATGATAATGTGGATAATTTCACAAGGGTGAAAGTGCGTAGCATTTATTATGTACTTGTAAGACATCAAACATATTTAAAAGGAGGTACAACAAATGAAGCATCCGATACATGTTACTTCAGAAATTGGGGAATTACAAACGGTTTTATTAAAACGACCTGGTAAAGAAGTGGAAAACTTAACACCAGATTATTTGCAGCAATTATTATTTGACGATATTCCATACTTACCAATTATTCAAAAAGAGCATGATTATTTTGCACAAACTTTACGCAATCGGGGTGTTGAAGTTCTTTATTTAGAAAAATTAACTGCTGAGGCGTTAGTAGATAAAAAACTTCGAGAAGAATTTGTTGATCGTATTTTAAAAGAAGGACAAGCTGACGTAAATGTTGCACATCAAACTTTAAAAGAATATTTACTTTCCTTTTCAAATGAAGAATTAATTCAAAAAATTATGGGTGGTGTACGTAAAAGCGAAATTGAAACAAGTAAGAAGACACATTTATACGAATTAATGGAAGATCATTATCCGTTTTACTTAGATCCTATGCCTAATTTATATTTTACTCGTGATCCAGCAGCTAGCATGGGCGATGGCTTAACGATAAATAAGATGAGAGAGCCGGCGCGTAGACGTGAATCATTATTCATGGAGTACATTATTAAATATCATCCAAGATTTTCAAGTCACAATGTGCCAATTTGGCTAGATCGTGATTATAAGTTTCCAATTGAAGGTGGCGATGAGCTAATTTTAAATGAAGAAACAATTGCAATTGGAGTATCTGTCCGTACTTCAGCTAAAGCAATTGAACGTTTAGCTAAAAATCTCTTTAGCCGACAAAATAAAATTAAGAAAGTGTTAGCAATAGAAATTCCAAAATGCCGAGCATTTATGCATTTAGATACAGTATTTACAATGGTTGATTATGACAAGTTTACAATTCACCCAGCCATTCAAGGGCCAAAAGGAAATATGAATATTTATATTTTAGAAAAAGGTCCAGATGAGGAAACTCTTAAAATTACACATCGTACTTCTTTAATGGAAGCATTAAAAGAAGTATTAGGCTTAAGTGAATTAGTTCTTATTCCATGTGGAGGGGGAGATGTAATTGCTTCTGCTCGTGAACAATGGAATGATGGCTCGAACACATTAGCAATCGCGCCAGGTGTAGTTGTTACATATGATCGCAACTATGTATCCAATACGTTATTACGGGAACACGGAATAGAAGTGATTGAGGTACTAAGTTCGGAATTATCTCGTGGTCGTGGGGGTCCACGTTGCATGAGTATGCCAATTGTTCGTAAAGATATTTAGTATAAATAACGGAGAAAGTAGGGATGAAGTATGTTAATGACTAGACCAAATTTAAAAGGAAGAAGCTTTCTAGCAGAAAAAGATTTTACACAAGAAGAATTGTTATATTTTCTAGATTTAGCAGCAGAATTAAAAGAAAAAAAGAAAAATGGTGTCCCACATCATTATTTAGAAGGTAAAAATGTAGCACTCTTATTTGAAAAAACCTCTACTCGTACGCGTTGTGCATTTACAGTAGCATGTACAGATTTAGGTGCGAACCCTGAATATTTAGGGAAAGGTGATATCCAGCTTGGGAAAAAAGAATCCGTAGAGGATACAGCAAAAGTGTTAGGGCGTATGTTTGACGGAATTGAATTTCGTGGATTTAATCATGAAACTGTAGAATCTTTAGCACAAAATTCTGGTGTGCCGGTTTGGAATGGATTAACAGATATGTGGCATCCAACACAAACACTAGCAGATTTATTAACAATTAGAGAACATGTAGGGAAATTAAAAAATGTGAAGCTCGTCTACGTTGGGGATGGACGAAATAATGTTGCTAATAGTTTACTAGTTGGTGGAGCAATCGTTGGAATGGATGTACGTATTTGTACACCGGAATCTTTATGGCCTGCACAAGAAGTAATTGATTTAGCAAAAAAATATAATGAACAGGTAATGATAACAAGTGATGTGGAAGAAGCTGTTGCGAATGCAGATGTAATTTATACAGATGTATGGGTTTCTATGGGGGAAGAAGAAAAATTTGCTGAGCGTGTCGAGTTATTGAAACCTTATCAAGTAAATATGAAAATGATTAAAAAAACAGGGAATGAAAACGTGATTTTCTTACATTGTTTACCTGCATTTCATGATGTTGAAACGATGTATGGCGAAGAAGTTTATGAGAAATATGGGTTGAAAGAAATGGAGGTAACTGACGAAGTATTCCGCAGTAAACATTCAAAAGTATTTGATCAAGCTGAAAATAGAATGCATACAATTAAAGCGGTTATGGCAGCTACTTTAGGAAACATGGAGTAAAGAAGAAAGGGAGTCTTCCTTTCTTCTTTCTCCTCCTTTAGACACTATCATTCACTATTGCTTTTGTATTGTTATTGCAATTAAAGAGAGGTGAGTGGAATGGGTGAAGATAAGAAATTAGGGTTGTTTACATTAACGGCTCTTGTAGTTGGGTCTATGATTGGCGGTGGAGCATTTAATTTAGCAAGTGATATGGCAAAAGGTGCTGGTGCTGGTGCCATTATTATTGGTTGGGTTATAACAGGAATTGGGATGATTGCACTTGGATTATCTTTTCAAAATCTAACTGTAAAACGGCCAGATTTAGATGGTGGTATTTTTAGCTATGCAAAAGCAGGTTTTGGTAAATTTATGGGATTTAATAGTGCATGGGGATACTGGCTATCTGCTTGGCTTGGTAATGTAGCTTACGGCACATTATTGTTTTCTTCATTAGGATATTTCTTTCCAATCTTTGAAGGTGGTCAAAATGTAGCATCCATTATTGGTGCAAGCGTATTATTATGGTGTGTTCACATGTTAATTTTACGTGGAGTTCAATCAGCAGCACTTGTGAATTTAGTAACTACAATCGCGAAATTAGTACCTGTATTTGTATTTATTGTCATAGGAATCTTAGCGTTTCATATTGATACGTTCCTAGATGGATTTTGGGGGCAAACTGGTTCTTTTTCATGGGGAGCAGTGGGCAGCCAAGTTAAAAGTACGATGCTTGTAACTTTATGGGTATTCATTGGAGTAGAAGGGGCTGTTGTTTTATCTAGTCGAGCAAAAAATAGAAGTGATGTAGGGAAAGCAACGGTTATTGGCTTAATAGGTACACTCATTATTTACATTTTAATCACATTATTGTCTCTTGGACTTATGCAGCAAGCAGATATTGCTGGTTTGAAAAATCCGGCTATGGCTTATTTATTTGAAAGTGTTGTTGGAAAATGGGGTGCTATCTTTATTAATTTAGGTTTAGTCATCTCTGTATTAGGTGCTTGGTTAGGGTGGACTTTGCTCGCTTCTGAAATTCCATATTTAGCGGCTAAAGATGGAGTATTTCCAAAATGGTTCGCAAAAGAAAATAAAAATAAGGCTCCAGTAAATTCATTATGGATAACAAATAGTTTAATTCAAATGTTCTTGTTAACTTTCGTCGTTTCTGATCAGGCGTATAACTTTGCATTCTCTTTAGCATCTTCAGCTATTTTAATCCCATATGCTTTTTCAGCATTTTATCAACTGAAGCATAGCTTAAAGTCTGAAGAAGCAGATCGAAATAAAAATATAATAATTGGCTTGATAGCAAGTATTTATGGCGTGTGGTTAGTTTATGCAGCTGGTTTAGAGTATTTATTATTAACAATGACTTTATATGCACCAGGTATTTTTATTTTTTACAATGTTCAAAAGCAAAAGAGTTCGAAGCAAATATTTACTCGAGTGGAATTAGCATCATCGATAGCAATTGGTGCTTTAGCATTCTTTGCGATTTATGGATTAATTACAGGCGGTATTACTTTATAAAGCGCTGTGAAAGCGAAATCAACTGGAGGGCTGAAATATGGCACGAAGAAAAATTGTAGTTGCACTAGGGGGAAATGCGATACAGTCTGGAAAAGCTACTGCGGGAGCGCAGCAAGAAGCATTGGAAA
Source organism: Bacillus basilensis (assembly GCF_921008455.1). Taxonomy (NCBI): domain Bacteria; kingdom Bacillati; phylum Bacillota; class Bacilli; order Caryophanales; family Bacillaceae; genus Bacillus; species Bacillus basilensis. The sequence goes on from NZ_CAKLBZ010000001.1 coordinate 402,137, forward strand.
AAACAGCAGAACAACTTGTGAAAATAATGGAAAATGATGTAGATATAGTAATTGCGCATGGGAATGGCCCACAAGTGGGGAATATTTTATTACAGCAAAAAGCTGCAGAAACGGAAAAGACACCTGCAATGCCATTAGATACTTGTGGAGCAATGAGCCAAGGGATGATTGGATATTGGCTGGAAAATGCGATTGAAAAGGCATTGAAAAAACGGAATATAAAAAAAGACGTGGCAACGGTTATAACACGCGTTGTTGTGGATAAAAAAGATGAGGCATTTAAAAATCCAACTAAACCGATTGGCCCTTTTTACACAGAAGAAGAAGCCAGAAGGTTAATGGAAGAAACAAAAGCATTGTTTAAAGAAGATGCTGGTAGAGGGTGGAGACGTGTTGTTCCATCACCGAAGCCTGTAAGTATTCATGAACATAAAGTGATTAATTCTTTGGTTGAAGATGGAAATATAGTGATAGCTGTTGGCGGTGGTGGAATTCCAGTAATTGATTCTGAAGAAGGGTTAAAAGGAACTGAAGCGGTTATCGATAAAGATTTCGCTGCGCAAAAATTAGCCGAATTAGTAGATGCAGATACGCTCGTAATTTTAACTGCAGTTGATAATGTATATGTAAATTATAATCAACCGAATCAAAAAAAATTAGAACATATAACAGTGAATAAATTAGAAGAATATATTGAGGAACAGCAATTTGCTGCGGGAAGTATGCTGCCAAAAATTGAAGCTGCTATTAATTTTGTTAATACAAATCCAAAACGAAAAACAATTATTACATCTTTAGAAAAAGTATATGAAGCATTAGAAGAAAAAGCTGGTACTATTATTTCAAAACAGAATGTATGCATGTATGTTTAAATAATTATGTACGCTACTTATTAGTAAAAAAGAATGAGGTTAGTAACTTCATTCTTTTTATTTATTAATATTTTTTGTACGCATTGTTCATAAAGTTTTCATGATAAAATCCAAATATATAAGTTAATTATGATAAAATTCAACTTGAATACGCTTTCTTGATTTTTCGATCCAACATACAGCAAGAGAGAGGGAATTTTATGAATAGACGGAACGTAGTTAAAGATTTAAAGCAGCTTGAATTATTTGCTCATTTAACAGAAAAGAAATTGAAAGGTTTGACGGAGTTTGTCTATTGGCGAACTTATAAAAAGGGTCAATTTTTATTTTTAGAAGGGGATTCAAGAGAAAGAATTTACTTCATGTTAGATGGATTTGTAAAGTTAGAGCGGGTAAATCAAAGTGGGAATTTATTATATGATGACTATGTAAAGAGGTATTCTATTTTTCCTTATGGTGGTATGTTTACAGACAGAGGATATAACTATACGGCAGAAGCGATGACAGATGTAGAGGTCTATTATATTCCGACAGTAATTTTCGAAGATATGGTGAAATCTAGTAGGACACAATTAATGTATGTTGTTCAGCAATTATCATCGATATTAAAGCTAAACGAAAATCGAGTACAGAATATTACAATTCCTAATGCACAAGATCGGGTCATTCAAACATTAAATTATTTAATGCAGGATTTAGGAGAACAGAGTGGCGAAACGATTGTAATTTCTTGCCCACTTACAACAATTGAAATATCGAAAATATCTGGTACGTCTCGAGAGACGGTTAGTAGCGTATTAAAACAATTAAAAAATGATAGTATTGTTACAATTCTAGATAAAAAAATTACAATACATAATCCAACATATTTTGAGGAAATCTCTATGTGAAAATTGCAGATTGATTTTTTAATTCATATTGTATATTAATAAGGTTCTTTATATATTTATAAGGAACTTTTTTACGTTATCCTCTATAAAAAGATTGTATAGTATAGTAATAATAGCTAAAATCGATAATAAAAAAGCAAAGGGAAGGGGAGAAAGAATGGTCCGAATTGAGTATGATCGATTAGTAGCTATTTTTTACAGTATAGGGGTTTTGTTATTATTAAAGATTCCAAATGATAATGAATTAATAGGGGAAAAGCTATTTAATCTCTATAAGGTTCCGATACATACGTATATTTATATGAATTATAAAGTTTCAAATATATTGATTGTTTCTTTCGTACTACATGTAATCGCATTTATATTATTTGTAAAATGGCTAGGGAAAAAGGAATCTAATACATTTAGAAAAATGAATAAGATAAAAGTAGTAGGCATTAGTATTTTGATTTTAATGATGCCGTTTATTTTAAATAACATCCTCCAGACATTGAATAAAACATGGTACTACGCAGGAAAAACAGGGGTAGAAGCAATAGAATATAAAAAAGATGATAGCCAGTGTAGAATGGAGAAAAATGGAGAGCATATCGAACGAAAGTGCATCGTTACTTTAAAAAATTATCGTAATCATTCACAAGCATTAAAAGTTGTTTTATATGATAATGCAAACGAGAATTCAAAAAGTTATCCAGTACCGAAACCAGTCTATTTACAAAAACACGAGACAAAGCAATTCGAATTTCAAATTCCTGTTGCTTATAATAGCAGTATTGAAAAAGATAAAGTTCCAAATATTAAATTACATTCATTGCATGAAAATGATACGAAATACAATTAATCAGCAAGTAAAAGTTTATGAGTAGGAGCAATAATTTGAAACGATATAGAAAATCAACTTGAATCATCCAACATGCTACGAGGCAATGGCATATTGGATGATTTTTTATTGTATCCTCCTTTTTTTACGTATGAAAGGGTGGGATACTTTGTTGAAAACGAAAAACATTGCAAGGATCATATATGGTTTTCACTTTACGTAATTTTTGAAAGTTAGGACCATAATAACTAGTTTGCCAATTTTTAATGTCGATATCGGGCCAATTGACATAGTCACCTAGTGTATAAGGATCTAAGCTTTCTCGTAAATCTTTAACCCAGCGTATATTTCGATTTTCTTCATCATCACATTTCCAAGAGGTAATGTATTCTTGCGCAATAATTGCTTTACGATGGAAATAAGCTGTTTCAGTAGGCGGAATATTTTCAACAGCACCAACGAGTGATTGGTGCCAAATACTCGCATCTTTATTTGGTGCATGAGAAAGAACATACTGCATGATTTGAATTCCTTTAAGAGGAATAGGTTTATATACGTAGGAACCGGAGCGCTTGAAGTTTTCAGAGATGTTACCACTGTTAAAAAATTCAACAGCCTTTATATAAGGAACTTCATCTATAAAGAGAGAGGGGGTACCAGTTTCAAGAAGAGGAGATAATAGGGAATGGAGTTCAGAGGCAGAGCCAACAAACTCACCTTGTGCTTCAATTTTGTTTTGTTGCTTTGTGAATAATTCAATTGATGAAGTGAGACGTTCGTCTATATAAGGCGCCCAGTTTTGCCAAGCTTGAAATGCAGCAATAAAATCCTCCCATTCCCATGTAATTGAGAAGATTGATACATTTTTTATAGGGTGTACTCGAAAAGTCAAAGAAGTAATAATTCCGAAGTTTCCACCACCACCACCGCGGCACGCCCAAAACAAGTTATGGTTTTCACGTTCGCTTGCACGAATGATTTTTGCTCCAAATTTACCACAGGCCTGTACTATTTCAACTTCTATTAATTGATCACATGTTAATCCAAATAAGCGTGAAAGCATACCTATGCCACCGCCAAGTGCTAATCCAACAATTCCAACGCTTGCGCTTGTACCAGCTGGTATCGTCACACCATAATTCCAAAGCTCTTTATAAACAGTGCCAAGGTTTGCACCAGCTTCAATTGTTGCTGTTAATTTATCTGTATTAACAGTAATACGATGCATTTCACTTACATCAATAATGAGTCCTCTATTTAAAAGAGAAAAATTTTCATAGCTATGACGTCCGCTTCTTAAGCGAAATGGTACATGACGTTCACGTGCCCATTTTAAGGCGTTACACACATCATTTTTATTTTGGCAAAAAACAATAATACAAGGGAGTTTTGGGATACTTAAGTTTAAATTCATTCGGGCTACGTCATAGTCAGGATCTGAAGGAACAACGATACGACCTGTTAATTTTGTTTGTTTCAATTTATCACTTCTTTCTAAAATAAGCAGTGCTTTTTATTAATATATGAAAAGCGTATGTAACGTGCGTGGACAAAAGCAGGTGAGGAATGAGATTTGCCTTTGTGAGAAATAAATAAAGCATAAGAATGAGGAATCTACATAGAGTTCAATGAAAACAGTTGCAAACTATTCATATTTTGTTATGATAGTGTTACGAAAACGTTTGCATAAAAAAATCCGATGGGGTGCAAAAGGAGAGAATGACTATGAATAAGACATGGTGGAAAGAAGCGGTTGCTTATCAAATTTATCCACGTAGCTTTATGGATTCAAATGGTGATGGTATTGGGGATTTACAAGGTATTATTGCAAAACTGGATTATTTAAAAGATTTAGGTATAGATGTAATTTGGATTTGTCCAATGTATAAGTCACCTAATGATGACAATGGTTATGACATTAGTGATTATCAAGATATCATGGATGAGTTCGGTACGATGGAAGACTTCGATGCTTTACTAGATGAAGTTCATAAGCGTGATATGAAGCTTATTATTGATTTAGTTATTAATCATACAAGTGATGAACATCCGTGGTTTATTGAGTCTCGTTCATCTAAAGACAATCCGAAGCGTGATTGGTATATTTGGCATGATGGTAAAGATGGTGCGGAACCAAACAACTGGGAAAGTATTTTTAATGGTTCGGCATGGGAATATGACGAAGTAACAGGACAATATTATTTACATTTATTCTCGCGTAAACAACCAGATTTAAACTGGGAGAATAAAGAAGTCCGCGAAGTGCTATACGATACAGTTAACTGGTGGCTTGATAAAGGAATTGATGGTTTCCGAGTGGATGCAATCAGCCATATTAAAAAAGAAGATGGTTTCAAAGATATGCCAAATCCAAAAGAACTAAAGTATGTACCATCTTTTGATAAACATATGAATGTGGATGGTATTCAACCTTTATTAGAAGAGTTAAAAGAAAATACGTTTTCTAAGTACGATATTATGACTGTTGGTGAAGCGAATGGCGTTAAGATTGAAGATGCTGAGCTTTGGGTTGGAGAAGAGCAAGGTAAGTTCAATATGGTATTCCAATTTGAACATTTAAGTTTATGGGATGCAGAAAAGAAGAAAGATCTTGATGTTGTAGGATTGAAAAAAGTATTAACGAAATGGCAAAAAGGGCTAGAAAATAAAGGATGGAATGCCTTATATATTGAGAATCACGATAAACCACGTATCGTTTCGACTTGGGGAAATGATAAACAATATTGGCGTGAAAGTGCAACGGCTCTAGGCGCAATGTACTTCTTTATGCACGGTACACCTTTTATTTATCAAGGGCAAGAAATTGGGATGACAAATGTTCAGTTACCAAATGTTGAGGATTACGATGATGTAGCAACTAAAAATTTATATCGTGAGAAAATTGCAGAGGGCGTATCACATCAAGATATGATGGAAATTATATGGGCTTCTTGCCGCGATAATTCACGTACACCTATGCAGTGGAACGATGAGATGAATGCTGGCTTCACAACAGGTGCACCTTGGTTTAGTATGAATCCAAACTATAAAGAGGTTAATGTTGAAAAGCAGAAAAATGAAGAAAACTCTATTTTCAATTTCTATAAGAAAATGATTGCCTTGAAAAAAGAACACGATGTACTGAATTACGGTACGTACGATTTACTTTTAGAAGATGATCCGCAAATTTATGCATATACTCGTACATTAAACGATGAAAAAATCGTTGTAATTAGTAATATCTCAAAAGAGGAAGCTGTGTATAATGACGGTTCATTTGCACTAGAACGCAAACGTTTGCTTTTAAATAACCATGAAGTTGCGGAACATGAACAAGTAACTACAATCACGTTAAAACCTTATGAAACAAGGGTTTATCGCATTTCATAATAAAAAAGGATGCTCTTAGAGCATCTTTTTTATGAAAAAAAATAAATTTCTATTGCAAAGTGAAAACGCTTTTATTAAAATAGATTTATGAAAACGGTTGCGTAAGGATAAAAATAAAGTAACATAAGGAATCGTTTTCATAAGAGAAACAGAAATTATAATTTAAATCATTATGTTGTTATAAATAAAGGGGAGGAAGAACAGATGAAAATTACGTCTTTTGATTTTTGGCAAAAGTTTGGGAAAGCGTTATTAGTTGTTGTAGCTGTAATGCCAGCAGCTGGTTTAATGATTTCTATCGGTAAGTTAATTGGGATGTCTGCTGGGGATATTAACGCAGTTCATACAATCGCTCGCGTAATGGAAGACATAGGTTGGGCAATTATTACAAATCTACACATCTTATTCGCGGTAGCAATTGGGGGATCTTGGGCGAAAGATCGTGCAGGTGGTGCATTTGCAGCGCTACTAGCATTCGTCTTAACAAACAGAATTACAGGAGCTATATTTGGCGTAAACGCTGAAATGTTAACGGATTCAAAAGCGACAGTTTCTTCAGTATTAGCAGGAGATTTAGTTGTAAAAGATTACTTCACTTCTGTACTTGGTGCACCAGCATTAAACATGGGAGTTTTCGTAGGGATTATCACAGGTTTCTTAGGAGCTACTTTATATAACAAATACTATAACTATAATAAACTGCCACAGGCATTAGCGTTCTTTAACGGAAAACGCTTCGTACCATTCGTTGTAATTGTTTGGTCTACAGTCACTGCAATTGTATTATCACTTTTATGGCCATTCATCCAAAGTGGATTAAATGAATTTGGTCGCTGGATTGCAGCATCTAAAGATAGCGCACCAGTTGTTGCACCGTTTGTATATGGAACGTTAGAGCGTTTACTATTACCATTTGGTTTACACCATATGTTAACGATTCCGATGAACTACACAGAGCTAGGCGGAACATATACGATGTTAACTGGCTCAAAAGTTGGACAAATTGTAGCAGGACAAGATCCATTATGGCTTGCATGGATTACAGATTTAAATAACTTATTAGCAAATGGAGATACAAAAGCATATAACGATTTATTAAATAATGTTGTACCAGCTCGTTTCAAAGCAGGACAAGTTATCGGTTCAACAGCAGCGTTAATGGGTATTGCATTCGCGATGTTCCGTAATGTTGATAAAGAAAAACGTGCAAAATATAAACCAATGTTCTTATCAGCAGCTTTAGCAGTATTCTTAACAGGTGTAACAGAACCAATTGAATTTATGTTCATGTTTATTGCTCCAGTATTATATGTTGTATATGCAATTACAACAGGACTTGCATTCGCGTTAGCAGATTTAATTAACTTACGTGTTCATGCATTCGGATTTATTGAGTTAATTACTCGTACACCGATGATGGTTAATGCAGGACTAACTAGAGATTTAATCAATTTCGTTATCGTTTCATTAGTATTCTTCGGTCTGAACTTTACATTATTCAATTTCTTAATTAAAAAGTTCAACTTACCAACACCAGGACGTGCAGGTAACTATATTGATAATGAAGATGAGGCATCAGAAGGAACAGGAAATGTACAAGATGGTTCATTAGCAACAAAAGTTATTGATTTATTAGGTGGAAAAGAAAATATTGCTGACGTAGATGCTTGTATGACACGTTTACGTGTAACAGTAAAAGATTTAGATGTTGTTGCACCAGAAGCACAGTGGAAACAAAATGGTGCTTTAGGACTTATCGTAAAAGATAAAGGTGTACAAGCAGTATATGGTCCGAAAGCTGACGTATTAAAGTCAGACATTCAAGATATGTTAGGTGCGTAATAATATGAAATTGCTAACTTTAAACTGTCACTCTTGGCAAGAAGAAAATCAAATAGAAAAGATAAAATATCTTGCTAAAGTCATTCAAGAAGAAGAGTACGATGTCATCGCATTGCAAGAAGTAAGTCAGTCGATACAAGCTGAAAATGTATGCGGTAACAAGAAAGAAGATAATTTTGGACTTTTACTATTAGAAGAGTTAAAAGCGTTACATGTAAAAGATTACAATATTACTTGGGATTTCTCTCATATTGGTTATGATGTGTATGAAGAAGGATTAGCGATTATAACGAAGCATAGTATTATAAAAGAAAATACGTTCTTTATATCAGAAAATAAGGATACAACGTATTGGAAAACACGCAAAATTGTAAGTGCAACAATTGCTTATAATGATAAGAACATCACGTTTTACTCTTGCCACCTCGGTTGGTGGAATGACGAAGAAGAATCATTCAAAGATCAAGTGAATCGTTTGATGGAGCGTGTAGATAGCAATGAACTTTCCTTCTTAATGGGTGATTTTAATAATAACGCTCGTTTGCAAGGTGAAGGTTATGAATATATGATGCAAAAAGGTTTGTACGACACATATGAACTAGCAATAGAGAAGGATGAAGGAACAACTGTCCAAGGTGAGATTGCTGGTTGGGATAAAAATAAACATAATTTACGAATCGATCTAATATTGTGTAACCAAAGTGGAAAAATTCGTTCTTCAAAAGTCATTTTTAATGGTACAAACCGAAAAGTAATTTCAGATCATTTCGGTGTAGAAGTACAAGTAGATATATAATAGAAGAAATCCTCACAGATGACGAAAAGCTGTGAGGATTTTTTTGAGGAATACAAGTATTTCCAAGAGAAAATACTTGTATTTTTTATGACATTTCCTATATATTTGTTATTATTGAATGTAAAACCGATTTGGTCATTTTGTATTCATACTTTGACTTACTTCGTTATATAATGTAATAAGTCAAAGTTAATGGAAAAAAATAGTTCGTTTTTGGTTAATCCACGATGTAGAAAGTGATATAATTGCAAAATGTATGTATCATTTTCTAAAGAAGGAAAAATATATAATTAGGTGATAACTTCTATGAAACAAATTTGGCGTATTTATAAGACAGATTTACGGAATGTAGCCAAACATTGGGCTGCAATTGTTATTGTTTTAGGATTAATGATTTTACCATCGTTATATGCATGGTTTAACATTAAAGCTTCTTGGGATCCATATGGAAATACAAAAGAGGTTCCCATTGCAGTTTCTAACCAAGATGCAGGTTCTAATTTAAGAGGGAAAGATATCAATATCGGGGACGAGATTGTAGATTCTTTGAAGAAAAACAAAAATCTTGGTTGGAAATTTGTAGACGAAAAGCAGGCAATTTACGGAGTTGAGCGTGGGGACTATTATGCAAGTATTACAATCCCAAAAGACTTCTCTGAAAAAATTGCAACTGTTCTGGATGAAAATCCACAAAAGCCAGAACTTGATTACTATGTAAATGAAAAAGTAAATGCGATTGCACCGAAAATTACAGCAAAAGGTGCATCAGGTATTACAGAAGAAATTAGTAAAAACTTTGTTAAAACAGCGAACGGTGAGATTTTTAAAATTTTCAATGACCTTGGAATCGATTTAGAAACAAACTTACCAAGTATCGAGAAAGTAAAAGATCTTGTATTTAAGTTAGAAGCGCAGTTCCCAGAAATGAATACATTGATGGATAAGGCGTTAGATGATGCGACTCGAGCAGAGGATGTTGTGAAGGTAGCACAAAAAGAGTTACCGGTTGTAGAAAGTGTTATTAATGATGGTCAGGAGACACTTAAGAGCTTAGATGCATTCTTTGCGAGAAACGATGAAACATTGAATCGTGCGCCAGGAACTATTAAGAATAATTTAATTGCAATACAAACAGGTTTGAATGGTGCGGCGGCGATTACGGATTTCTTAAAAAATCCATCTGTTGATTTCAATCTGGCACTTCCAGATCCGGCTACATTCCCGGTGTTGCCTGATATAACTATTCCACAGATACCACAAATACCAGAGTTACCGCAGGTGAATGGTGAGGGATATAAAAATATCGCTAAAAATATTAATCAAACTGTAAATAATGTTTTTAGTTCTACTCGTGTTGGAACGGCATATGTAAAAAGTGTTATGGATGGTCTTCAAAATAATGGTGTTGATCCAGCTGTAGCGCAGAAAAATGTACAGGATGCTTCAAAACTTCTCCAAGAGCGTATCGATAGTGTTTCATATTTGATTGATTTCTTTACAGCTTTTAAGGAAGCAGCTTCAACGGACTTCGGTAAACAGTTCTTTGGGAACAGAGTAGAGAGTTTAACGGTTCTTAAAAATTCTATGGTGGATGCGAACGATAGAGTTAAGCATGTAGGGGATTTAATTAGTTCTGGGCAAGAGGTTAAACAAGATGTGCGAGATGCAGTAAATCAAAAATTAGATTCAGTAAATAATTTAGTAACTCAAGCTGAAAAGGACTATAATGCAACGTTCGTAGCCGATTTTGAAAAAGCAGTAAGCACAGCTGAGCAATTGAAAAACAAGGCTGAAAATGTAAAAGAAGATGCTCAGCAACTAAGAGGAAATTTAAATCAAGGAATAAACAAAACTAATGAGATATTAGACAATGGTAGAGAAAAATATGATAAGGCTGTAAATGATTACAGCAGATTAAAAACGGAGCTTGGAAAAGCGAGAGAAGACTTAAATAATAAAGGAATCAACGGATTAGATTCTACAAAAGTAGCTTTAAATGATATAAGAGGAGAGTTACAAGCTGGAAAGAATTTAGTTAATGATATGATCCCTGTTATGGAAAATGCGAATAAAGTTTTAGCAGATGTAAATAGTGATAAAAACATGAATAACACGATTGCTAAATTGAATAAAGCAAAAGATGGTTTCCAAAAAGGAATCGATTTAACTGATAAAGGAATTGACGCTATTAATAAAGGTCAAAAACCAGCGGCAGATGTTATTGAGAGCATTAATGAAGTATCTAAAAATGTTTCGGGTCAAATAGGTGACATCTTAGCTAAATACGATTCAGAAATCGTTCCAAACTTTAATGAAGCAATTGCTCGTACAAAAGAGATGTCTAAAAACACATCTCAAATTTTAAAAGAAGCAGACAAAAAGCTTCCAGATGTTAAAAAGTTACTAGAAGATTCATCAAAAGGCTTAGTAGACGGTAAAAAGAAATTAGCAGATATTAAAGCTGAAATGCCAGCTACTGAGAAAAAGATTAAAGAATTAGCAGATAAAATTCGTGATTTTGAATCTGAAGAAGATTTAAAAGACATCATCCGTTTATTGAAAAATGATGTTGAGAAGCAAAGTGATTACTTTGCGAATCCAGTAAATTTAAAAGAGAATAAATTATTTGCGATGCCGAACTACGGTTCAGCAATGTCACCATTCTATACAGTGCTTGCATTATGGGTAGGCGCATTATTAATGGTTTCATTATTAACGGTAGAAGTGCACGAAGAAGGCGCGAATTATAAGAGCCATGAAATTTACTTCGGACGTTTATTGACATTCTTAACGATAGGTCTTTCACAAGCGTTTATCGTATCAATGGGAGATATATTCTTACTCGGTACGTACGTAGTCGATAAGTTCTGGTTTGTATTATTTAGTTTATTTATTGGTGGAGTCTTCGTTTGTATCGTATACTCACTCGTTTCTATTTTCGGAAACGTTGGGAAATCGATGGCGATTATTTTACTGGTACTGCAAGTAGCAGGATCGGGCGGAACATTCCCGATTCAAATGACACCAGCGTTCTTCCAAGCAATTTATCCATTCTTACCGTTCACATACGCAATTAGTGCAATTCGTGAAACAGTAGGCGGGATGCTTTGGGATATCGTAACACGAGATTTACTTGTGTTAAGTGCTTTCGTAGTAGTTATGATTGTTGCTGCGTTATTACTGAAAACACCAATTAACAAATCGAGTGAAAAGTTTGTTGAGAACGCAAAAGGAAGTAAAATCATTCACTAAAATAAAAGGTTCCTACCGATAGAGGTAGGAACCTTTTTGTTTAATCAAATTTTAATTTCTTTAATGCTTCTGCAAATGGATTGTTTAATGGTTCTTCTTCTTTGTTCTGTTGTTTCATATATTTTTGAACGTCGCGCTTATCAGCTTTGTTTCCAGATTCCTTTTTACGTCTCTCTTGGAATGTCGATAATTTCTCACGATAGCCACATTTACATGCGAAGATTTGTCCAGCACCTTCACCACGTAATTCTAATTTTTTCTTACACTGAGGACAACGAGCGTTTGTTGTACGAGATACATTTTTACGATGACCACATTCACGGTCTTGGCAAACGAGCATTTTTCCTTTTTTGCCGTTTACCTCTAGCATTGGTTTACCACAGTCTGGACAAGACTTTGTTGAAATGTTGTCATGTTTATATTTTTTATCACTCGATTTAATTTCAGAAACAATTTCTTTCGTATAGTTCTTCATTTCTGAAATGAATACTTCTTTTTTCAGTTTACCCTTTGCAATTGCCTCTAGCTTTTGTTCCCACTCACCAGTTAGTGTAGGTGATTTTAACTCTTCTGGCACTAAATCAAGTAACTGACGGCCTTTTGAAGTAATGTGAATATCTTTACCACGTTTTTCAATTAAGAACGAATTGAATAGCTTGTCGATAATATCAGCTCGTGTTGCTACAGTACCTAATCCACCAGTTGATTTTAACGTATCAGCAAGTTGTTTATTTTGCGTATCCATATATTTTGTAGGATTTTCCATTGCTGAAAGTAAAGTCGCTTCGTTAAAACGTGCAGGTGCTTTCGTTTGACCTGATGTTTGCATAATTAACTTTACAGTTAATGTATCGCCTTTTTCAATGCGAGGTAAAAGTTGCTCTTTTACGTCATCAGTCACATCATCGTCTTCAAAGCGATTTTCGTATACTTCTTTCCAACCGGCATGTAGAATAGTTTTTCCGCGTGCAATGAACGTTTCATTACCGACTTTTGTGCGTAATGTTAGTTGTTCGTATTCGAATGCTGGGAATAAAACAGCTAAGAAACGTTTTACAACTAAATCATAAATTTTGCGTTCTTTATCTGTGAAGGCTGAGAAGTTAACGTATCCTTCTGTTGGAATAATTGCGTGATGATCGCTTACTTTACTATCATCAACAAATGATTTATTAGCCTTGATAGGCTTTTGTAATACTTTATGTGCTAAAGGACGGTATTCTCCGACGCCACATGCTTTTAGACGTTCTGGAAGTGTTCCAACGATATCAGATGAAATATAGCGTGAATCTGTACGAGGGTACGTTAGCACTTTATGCTGCTCATACAATTTCTGCATAATATTCAATGTTTCTTTCGCAGAGTAACCGAACTTTTTATTTGCATCACGTTGCAATTCAGTTAAATCGTAAAGACCAGGAGAGAATGACTTCTTTTGTTTTTTATCAATTTCTATAACAGTGGCATTTTGTTTATCTAAACCTTTTACGATGCTATCAATTTTTTCTTTATTAAAACTACGGCTATTGCCATTTGCATCTTGCCACGTTAGTTTTAGTTGATTTGTTGTTTGAGCTTCAATGCCGTAGTAAGTTTGAGCTTTGAAGTTCTTTATTTCATCTTCACGATTAGCGATCATAGCGACAGTAGGTGTTTGTACACGGCCACAATTCAGCTGGGCATTAAAGCGAGTCGTTAAAGCTCGAGTCGCATTAAGACCGATATACCAGTCAGCTTCTGAACGCGCAACTGCTGAAGCATATAAATTGTCATATGCCTTACCTGGTTTTAAATTTGCAAAACCATCTTTAATTGCTTTGTCAGTAACGGATGAAATCCATAGACGTTTGATTGGTTTGTTAACTCGAACCTTATCAATAATCCAACGAGCGACCAATTCTCCTTCACGCCCAGCGTCTGTTGCTACAATAATTTCATTTACATCTTTTCTAAGAAGCTGACTTTTTACAGCATTAAATTGTTTCCCTGTTTGTTTAATAACCGTTAATTTCAAACGCTCAGGTAGCATCGGTAAATCTTCTAAATTCCACTTTTTATATTTCACATCATAGTTTTCTGGATCTGCTAATGTAACAAGATGACCTAAAGCCCAAGTTACAATATATTTACTACCTTCAAGATAACCATTTCCTTTTTTATCGCACTTAAGTACACGCGCAATATCTCGTGCAACGGAAGGTTTTTCAGCGATTACAACGCTTTTTGACATATTTAAAACATCCTTTCAAAATTCCATACGTTAACTATAGCATACATCTTCTTGAGATTCAGTTTCGCTCCATATTTGAGCGGTTTTTAGTGGAATGAACAAAACACCCACTGATTAAAGTTTCACTTGATTATGCTTATTGTTTTATAGGGTGCTTCTATATTAAATAGAAAAGTAAAGAACTTGTTATTTTATTAGAATAAGAGTAGACTTTGAAGTAGATGAATAATAAACACATGGGAGTTTGTGGATGCAAACTGAGAGTATGACTAATCCGTCATTGACCATTTGAACCTGTTGGATAATGCCAGCGTAGGGAGAGTGTAAAAGCACATGTTCAGGCACTTTGCGTACGCGCAAAGTGCCTTTTTGTGTATCTCCCATCACTATAGTTAGGAGATGAAAAGGATGAATATGAAAGAAATTAGTAAAGTAGTGGATTTGGTGAGAGAATCTAATCCGCTCGTTCATAATATTACAAATGTTGTTGTCACAAATTTTACAGCTAACGGTTTGTTAGCGCTAGGAGCATCGCCTGTAATGGCGTATGCAAAAGAAGAAGTGGCAGAAATGGCGAATATTGCTGGAGCGTTAGTATTAAATATGGGGACACTACGTCCTGAAGAAGTAGAAGCGATGTTACTTGCGGGTAAATCAGCAAATGTAAACAATGTACCAGTACTGTTTGATCCAGTTGGTGCAGGAGCAACATCGTATCGAACAGAGGTTGCGAGACATATTCCGGCTGAAATTGAGTTAGCGATTATCCGCGGAAATGCAGCTGAAATAGCGAACGTTATTAATGAGAAATGGGAAATTAAAGGGGTAGACGCTGTTACTGGAAATGGCAATGTCGTAAGTATTGCAAGGCAGGCAGCGGATGAATTGAATACCGTTGCGGTAATTACTGGAGAAGAAGATGTTGTTACAGATGGAGAGCGAACTATTGTTATTCGAAATGGCCATCCTATTTTAACAAAGGTTACAGGAACAGGGTGTTTACTAACTTCTGTAATCGGAGCATTTGTAGCGGTAGAAAAGGATTATGTAAAGGCAGCGGTAGCAGCATTAACATTTTATGGTGTAGCTGCAGAACTGGCAGCTGCTAAGAAGGTAGAAAAGGGACCTGGTAGTTTCCAAATTGAATTTTTAAATCAGTTAGCGAATACCACTTCGGGTGATATTGAGAAGTATGGGAAGATTGAGGAGTTAAAGTAAGGGGATGAAAAACATGATGCGCATTGAAGCAAAGAGAATGTCTAAGTTATTACAAGTGTATTTTATTATGGGAAGTAATAACTGTACGAAGGATCCGTTAGCTGTATTGAAAGAAGCGTTAGATGGTGGAGTGACACTTTTTCAGTTTCGTGAGAAGGGAGAAGGAGCTTTAATCGGAGAAGATAGAGTGCGCTTTGCAAAGGAATTGCAGGCGCTTTGTAAGGAATATGGTGTTCCTTTCATTGTAAATGATGATGTAGAATTAGCCATTGAATTAGATGCAGATGGTGTGCATGTTGGACAAGATGATGAAGGAATTACTACTGTTCGTGAAAAAATGGGGGATAAAATTATCGGTGTATCTACACATACAATTGAAGAAGCGAGCTGGGCAATTGAAAACGGAGCTGATTATTTAGGCGTTGGTCCGATTTTTCCAACGAGTACAAAAAAAGATACGAAAGCAGTTCAAGGAACGAAAGGTTTAGCTCATTTTAGAGAACAAGGAATTAGGATACCGATTGTTGGTATTGGTGGGATTACAATTGAAAATACAGCTTCGGTTATAGAAGCGGGTGCGGACGGTGTTTCATGTATTTCAGCTATTAGTTTATCGGAATCTGCTTATGAAAGTACGAGGAAATTAGCTGAAGAAGTAAATAAAAGTTTGTAGAAAAGGGAACTGTACACACATAGTAAAGAACAGAATGGACAGTTAAAAATATTTAAACAAACGTTTGATTAAAAAAGCACAAACCCTTTAAAATTGTGGGTTTGTGCTTTTTCTTTAAAACATAATTGAAATTAAGAGCATTCCAATTCCGATAGAAGTAAATGTTGCGATTAGGCCTGGAATCATAAAGCTATGATTTAAAACATATTTACCAATGCCTGTTGTACCAGTGCGATCAAAGTTAATCGCAGCAACGATTGTTCCATAGTTTGGAATGAAGAAGTATCCATTTACTGCAGGGAACATAGCGATTAGTAGTGCTGGTGGAATACCGAGTGATAATCCAAGAGGCATTAAAGCACGTACTGTTGCTGCTTGGCTATATAGTAAAATAGATAGAATGAATAATGCGATGGCAAATAGCCATGGTGCACTTGTTACTAGGTGCTGAATTGATCCTTGAATCATATTTAAGTTTCCGTTAAAGAAAGTATCTCCCATCCAAGCAATCCCGAAAATAGCAACAACTGCTGTTGCACCCGCTTTAAAGACGTTACCAGACACGATGCTTTCTACATTTGGTTTACAGAAAATAATAATAAGAGCTGCGATCGTTAACATAACCATTTCAATTGTGTTTGGCATGGAAAGACGGGCTAACTTCCCATCAACTATCCATCCTGGACGAAGTGCTTCAAATGAACCGAGAAGTACGACAAGGAAAGTTCCTAATAGGAAAAGGATAACTGATAATTTAGCGCCTTTTACACCGACAAATTCTTTTTTCTCTTCAATCTTAGGAATCATTCCTTCTTTTAATCGTTTCAAGTATTCAGGGTCTTCATTTAATTCTTTCCCCATTTTGCTAGCAACAAATGCAGCTACCATACAAGCGATGAAAGTAGAAGGGATACTTACTTTTAAAATATCTAATAAGGTGATTTTATAGTCAGCTAACATTGCTAGAAGTGCAACTGTTGCAGCTGATATAGGACTAGCTGTAATTGCTTGTTGGGAAGCGATTACGGCAATTGACATTGGTCGTTCCGGTCTAATCCCGGATTCGCGAGAGACTTCTGCGATGACAGGAAGTACAGAATAAGCAACGTGACCAGTTCCTGCACAAAGTGTAAATAAATAAGTAACAATTGGAGCAAAGAATGTAATGCGTTTTGGATTTTTTCGTAATGCTTTCTCGGCCAGATGAACAAGGTAGTCCATTCCTCCAGCGGCTTGGAGTGCACCAGCAGCTGTAATTACTGCTAAAATCATAAGCATGACATCAATAGGAGGAGCTGTAGGTTGTAAGTGGAAGACGAAAACAAGTATTGCCATACCAACGCCACCCATTACTCCTAGACCAACTCCGCCTAGACGTGCGCCAATAAAAATGCAGAGTAGTAACGTAAGAAATTGTAGCCAAAACATGATAAACTACCTCCGAAATTCATTAGTTAAGATATATTCGAATAATTTAATTTAAATGAAAATTAAAATAAATACTCAAAACAATCCTTGTGTTATATACATTTTTTATTATATAACACAAGAAATGTAACATTCACGTACTTTGTTAAATTATTTCGAAAAAATAATACGTTAAAATTTTACATTTGTATCTCTAAATAGGTAGACATTTTAATTTTAATGTTGTAATCTTTTGTAGAGAATAATTTAATTCTCATAGAACTCCCATATCGTTCAACTCGTTCAGCGAGAAAGGCAAACTGATGGAAACATTAGGACGCAAAACTACAGGAGCTAAGGCCGAAAGGCTATGCTAGCCAGTTACCGGACGGATAGGGTTGGTCTTGACCAATGCTCTTTTCATTGGTCTTTTTTTTATTTGTAAACAAATGAGAATCTTTATCATTTATTGAGGTTTATATTTTAATAGTTTTACTTTATATTAAGTTAATTAAGAAGGGTGATGTTAATGAAAAAGTATTGGCATAAGTTGTCGTTTCTTCAAAAAAATGTATTGTTAACTGTGTTAGTTATTTTGACGCTTGTTGGTACTATGGGAGCGTTAAGTTTTAATATGTTTCAAAATAGTATGATGTCTATATTTGAAAGGCATTCTTTTGAAACAGGAGATACGGTATTACATAAATTAGACGAAGAGATAGTGAGAGATGTTACAAAAGACCCAGTGGCACAAAGAGAAAAGAGAGAGAAGTTAACAGAGAAATTAGATGAAGCAACGGAAGAATTGAATAGTGTTGGACAAACGTATATTGTTGGAGCAAAAAAAAATGAAAAAGGTGAGTTACTAATCGTCGACTTGTCTACAGACTTAGCAAATGTTGTTGAAGTAAGACCGGGGGAATATTATAAACAACCAGATCTTTGGATGAAAGCATACGATAAGGTAATGAGCACGAAAAAAGCAAACATGACAGTAGTATATGAAGATCTATTAGGATCATGGGTAACGATATTAGAGCCAATTAAAGATGGAGACGGAAATATTGTGGCAATTGTTGCAGCCGATGTAGATGCTTCTATTGTTCCTAGTACAAAGGAAAAATTCATTATACAAGGTTTAATGTTTATTTGTATTTCTGTTTTAATTGCAACTGTTATTCAATTCTTAATTGTACGTAACGCACTTGCTCCATTGCGAGATTTACGTGAAGGGTTGCGCAAAGTCGGTGAAGGTGATTTGAGTATTAAATTAGAAGAAAGACCAGATGATATTGGTATTATTAATGCGTATTTTAATAATACCATCGAGAAGTTTAAAGGAATTGTAGATAAAGTGAAGCAGACAGCCGAACAGGTTTCCTCATCTTCAAAAGAATTGTCAGTGAGTACGAAAGAGAATAGCATGGCAGTTCAAGAAATCGTAAGTTCTATGGTTGGGGTAAGAGCGGGCACTCAGTCACAAGAAACTTCAGTACCAAAGTATTTAGGTATTGTATATGAAATGGAAGATAGGATAGAAGAGATAACAAATGCTGCAGAACAAATGACGGAAGAGTCTGAAGGTATGGAGCATCATTCAGTAAAAGGAAATGGTGTTATTGAACAGGCGATTAATCAAATGAACATAATACAAAATGCAGTACAGGATGTATCTTCTATCATTTATTCTTTGGAAACAAGATCAAAAGAAATTAATGATATTGTAACTGTAATTACAGGTATTTCAAACCAAACTAATTCGTTAGCTTTAAATGCTTCTATTGAATCCTCACGTGCTGAGGAAACTAGAAGGGGATTTGCCGTTGTTGCTGATGAAGTGCGTAAATTAGCAGAGCAAACGGAAGCATCAGCAAAAGATATAGCAAAATTAATAGGGGAAACACAAGCTGAAACGGAAGAAGCTGTTGTTTCAATGCAAAAGGCTTCAAAAGAAGTAGAATCTGGAATTAAACTTGTTCGAAGTAGTGGTGCCTTCTTTGAAAAAATTTCAAAATCAGCACAATCTGTTACAAATCAAGTTAGAGTTGTTTCTAGCAATTCAAGTGATATATTGCAAAATAGCGAAAATATTGTTCGTGTTGTAAATGAACTATCACATATCGCAAATATGTATGCGAATAGTAGTAGTAATATTGAAGCGAGTATGAAAGAACAGGAAATGTCTGTACAAGATATTGCTGAATTAGCGAGTTCTTTAAGCTGGCTTTCACAGGAGTTACAAGAGTTAATTGGAGAATTCAAGAGTTAACTGAAATGATTATACATGCTTTTGTTTGTTCAATAAAATAAATCATGCTACAATGAAAACGAATTAAGGACCGGGGAGCCAATTGGCTGAGAGGATGTAAGCAAACATCGACCCTCAACCTGATCTGGATAATGCCAGCGTAGGGAGTTACTTAAAGTGATGTAGCATATGTTATTCTATAATAACTTGCATACAAGGCTTTCCTACGTAGTAGGAAAGCCTTTTCTTGTTTTAAAATTTAATTTCAGAAGGGGGATATTATTATGTCACAACAAGTTACAATGTCATTTTCAGTAGTACCACAAGCAAAAACAAAAGATGTATATTCTGTTGTTGATAAAGCAATTGAAGTTGTACAACAATCGGGAGTTCGTTATGAAGTAGGAGCAATGGAAACAACGCTGGAAGGAGAATTAGATGTACTTCTTGATGTCGTTAAACGTGCGCAACAAGCTTGCGTGGATGCTGGAGCTGAAGAAGTGATTACTTCTATTAAAATCCATTACCGTCCAAGCACTGGTGTAACGATAGATGAAAAAGTTTGGAAGTACCGTGATGAATATGCAAAACCAGAAGCAATCTAAAATAATTACAACAATTTGGCTTATCCTTCTCATTGCAATATGGGAAGGATCTGTTTCATTATTTAAAATTGAACCTTGGATTTTACCAAAGCCTTCTGCCATTGTTCAAGAATTAATTGGAATGAAGGATTTACTATTACCGAATACGATGCAAACGTTACAAGAGGTTATAATTGGACTATTTTTTGCGATTTTAATTGGGACAAGTATTGCAATTCTTATGGACGTTATCCCTTTATTTCGTATTTTAATAAATCCGTTGCTTGTTATTTCGCAAACGATTCCAATCGTTGTACTTGCACCGTTATTTATTATTTGGTTTGGATATGGAATGCTACCGAAAGTAATGGTAGTAATACTCGTTTGTTTCTTCCCGATTGCGCTTAGTATTTTAGAAGGTTTTCAAACGGTAGATAAAAATATGTTGAAGTTGTTGCAAACGATGAAGGCAACGAAATGGCAAGTTTACCAGAAAGTAAAGTTTCCGGCAGTGCTTCCATACTTTTTCTCCGGTTTGAAAATTGCAGTTACATATAGCGTCATGGGAGCGATTATTGGAGAGTGGCTCGGTGCCAGCGAAGGGTTAGGAGTTATGCTTACGAGGGCTACAAAATCCTTTTTAACTGCCCGGGTATTTGGTGTTGCAGCAATTATTGTTATGGTGACATTATGTCTGTATTTTATCGTGGAGTTTATGGCAAGAATAACAGCACCATGGATATATAGAAAGGACGGCAGAAAATGAAAAAAGGTTTAAAAGTTATGTTGGCTGCCTTATTAGCAGTAGGTGTGGCTGGATGTAATCCGGCGAAGAAAGAAGAAAGTGCAAGTAAAGATCAAAAAGTAAAAGTAGTATTAGATTGGTTCCCGAATACGAATCATACTGGTTTATATGTAGCGCAAGCGAAAGATTATTATAAAAAGCAAGGCTTAGATGTAGAAATTATTCAGCCTGGTGACAATGTAACAGCAGAGCAAATGATAGCTTCAGGAAAAGCTGACTTCGCAATAAGCGCACAAGAAAATGTAACGTTGGCTCGGGTGGAAGGTATTCCTGTTGTATCTGTAGGGGCGATTATTCAGCATAACACTTCAGCTTTTGCGTCACTTAAGAAAGATAACATGACTTCACCGAAAAATTTTGAAGGCAAACGTTACGGAGGCTGGGGAGGACCAGCAGAAGAAGCAACGTTGAAGACAATTATGGAGAAACATCAGGCTGATTTTAATAAAGTCGAAAAAATCATTTTAGGACAAACAGACTTCTTTAAATCAATTGGCCGTGATGCTGATTTCGAATGGATTTATTACGGTTGGGATGGTATTGAAGCAAAGCGTCAAGGAAAAGAGTTAAATACAATTATGGTGAAAGACTTAGATCCAGCGCTCGATTTCTATAGCCCTGTTATTATTACAAGTGAAAAACATACGAAGCAAGATAAAGACTTTGTGAAAAAGTTTATGAATGCAACGACAGAAGGGTATAATTTTGCAATTAAAGAACCAAAAGAAGCAGCGGATATTTTAATTAAAGCTGTTCCAGATGTGAATAAAGAGTTAGTGCAAGAGAGTCAAAAGTGGTTAAGTACGAAGTATCAAGATGATGCAAAAGCATGGGGAGTACAGAAGGAAGAAGTTTGGACGAATTACATGAATTTCTTATATGATAACAAAGTTATTAAGAAGAAAATTGATGTGAAAGATGCCTTTACAAATGAGTTCCTTCCAAGTGAAAAATGAGTGGATTACAAATAAAAGATATTGTGAAATCTTTCGATGGAAAGAATGTATTAGCAAATATTAGTGCTTCTATACGAGAGGGAGAATTCGTTTCCTTTGTAGGACCCAGTGGTTGCGGGAAAAGCACATTATTAAATATGATTGCAAATGTTGAAAATCCAACAAGTGGGAATGTAACGTATAAGGATAAGCAAGTACAAGAGCAAGATGCTGTAAGTTATATGCCGCAACAGGATTTATTGCTGCCATGGCGATCAGCTTTGCAAAATATCGTTCTTCCATTAGAAATTGAAGGAAAGCCGAAAAAACAAAGGTTAACTGAGGGAATGGAAGCATTAAAGCAGTTTGAGTTAGACGAATATGCAGACCATTATCCAGATGAATTATCAGGTGGAATGCGTCAAAGAATTAGCTTCCTTCGCACATATTTATGTGAAAAGCCAATTATGCTACTTGATGAGCCTTTTGGAAAATTAGATGCTTTTACAAAAATGGAAGTACACAGTTGGCTTTTAAACTCTTGGCACCAAGAGAAGCAAACAATCGTTATGGTTACACATGACTTAGATGAGGCAATCTTGCTGTCGGATCGCGTATTTATTTTATCTCAAAGACCAGCGTCAATAGTTGGGGAGGTACAAGTGAAATTACCTAGGCCACGAACGATGGATATGTTAACATCACTTGAATTAAAGAAAGATAAGGAAGAAATTTTGAGAGTATTAGCTCCTTATATGAAAAAATAGAAAAAGTCTTTTAACAGTTTTTAGTATAATTGCTGTTAAGAGGCTTTTTTTTATAGGAGAAGAAGGAACAAAAGAAAAAATAGAGAATAGAATATAACAGAGTAGTTTATACTCTTAATATAACAAATGTTAAAGGAGTGAAAGGATAAAATGACTTTATCAACTGTTCTTCAAATGGTTTTAGCTTGATGTGGGAGAAGTCTGCCCATTTTTAACGATTAAGCTAAATTGAAGACAGCAGGTAAAGAACCTTAATCCTTTTTTACGATAATATGTAATGGGTAAGGTGTATTCACCTTACCCATTTTTTATATGCACAATTAAATAAGGCTTTATACTGTTGCTCTCTCTTATTTAGCTTATGGATGATAAGTAAAGGAGAGAAAAAAATGAGTATATTAACAGTAGAAAATTTAAGTCATTCGTATGGTGAGAAAACCATTTTATATAATACGTGCTTTCGATTATTAAAGGGCGAGCATGTTGGGTTAGTAGGGAAAAATGGAATTGGAAAATCAACATTGTTAAGGATTTTAACAGGAGAACTTATACATGATGATGGGAACATTGAATGGTTTCCGCATGTGAAGGTAGGTTTTTTACAGCAGCATATGGATTTACAAGAGGGGATAACAATTGAAAGATATTTACAAAGTGCATTTTCTGATTTGTATGCGATTGAATGTGAGATGTTAAAAATTGCTGAAGAAATGAATGGAGCAGGAGAAGTAGAAAAACTGTTAGTAAAGTATGGAGAATTACAAACTATATTGGAAAGTTCTAATTTCTATCAAATTCATACAGAAATTGAAGAAGTAGCAATTGGTTTAGGGTTGTTTGAGGTAGGTTTGGAAAAGGATGTTTCAAAGTTAAGTGGAGGACAACGAACAAAGTTATTACTTGGGAAGCTCCTTTTAGAAAAAGCTGATGTTTTATTGCTAGATGAGCCAACAAACTATTTAGATACAGCTCATATAGAATGGTTGCAATCATATTTGAGACTGTATGAAAAAGCTTATGTAATCATTTCACATGACGAAGTATTTTTGAACAGTATTACGAATGTTATTTATCATCTAGAAGGAGGGAAAGTGAAGCGATACGCAGGAAATTATGAAAAGTTTGTGCAAAGTTATCAAGTGCAAACGAAACAATTACAATCGGCGTATACGAAACAACAAAAAGAAATTGCTCAGTTAGAAACATTTATTCAAAAAAATAAAATTCGAAAAGCGAAACAGGCTAAAAGTCGAGAGAAAGTGTTAGAGAAAATGCAAAGGGTTGAAAAGGTTAATCATGTAACTCAAACTCGTTTTGATTTCAATGTTTATGAGGAGCCAGTGAGTCGTATATTGCAAGCTGAGAAACTAAGAATAGGATATAGTGATCCGTTATGTCCAGAGTTGAATTTACAAGTGAAAAAGGGAGAAAAGATAGCGATTGTTGGTCATAATGGAATTGGAAAAACGACGATGTTAAAAACGTTATTAGGTCAAATAAAGCCGCTAAGTGGTTCAATTTCTGTTGGAGAACGAGTAAATCCTGCTTATTTTGCACAGGAGGAGTTTGCTTCAGAAACAACACCATTAGAGAAAGTTTGGGCAGAACGACCAGATATGACAAAGAAAGAAGTGCGCCAAGCATTAGCAAAGTGTGGATTGAAAGAAGAACACGTATTAAAACCTATTCGTTTATTAAGCGGCGGAGAACAAACGAAAGTACGTTTATGTGAACTTATCGTAACGAAAAGCAATGTTTTAATTTTAGATGAACCAACTAATCATTTGGATATAGAAACAAAGAAGTCCTTGCAGGAAGCGTTACAACAATATAAAGGAACGGTTTTACTTGTCTCACATGAGCCTTCTTTCTATGAAGCATGGATAACAAAAGTATGGAATATAGAAGAATGGAACGTTTAACAGTATGAATAAAGAAAAGGCATTAGCTTATATAAGCTAATGCCTTTTCTTTGTGATTAACATGATTTTCGAGAACTCTTACATGAGAATTGTATGAAGAAGCACTCTTATGGTGCGCTTATAAGCGTGCTTTTTCTTTTGTTATGTTTATATTTATAATAATACTAGATGCCTTTCCCTAATAGGCGACTATCTTCTTTTATATATATATAGATAGTTTGAAATGGAATGAAAATAATTCCTATATGTAAAGGATAATGTGATTACTATAGGAAGACAATAGAACTTAAAGGAAATTCATGTAAAATTCAGATGAACTTCACACGAACTTCATATTAGAAACTAAATATAATTATAATAGGTTATTGTAATACTTATTTATGATTTTTCATAAAATTAAAAGTTTGAATTTAGGATAGAGCACTCAAACCTAAATTCAAACTTTAGTGAAATAATTAAGGGATGTTACCTTTAGTTTTCGCTAATGGATGCATTTACAAGTTCGGCGGGATTACCTGTTCCTGCCCCTCCGATTGTAACCGATCCACCAGGAGGAATTTCACCATTCCATCCTGCATTCGTAATTACGTAATGATTATTTATTTTACTACTAATTTTAGAATCCCAAACTTGCGTTAAATTGCCGTTATAATCAAATTCTAATTTCCAGTTTTTAATAGGGATCGTCCCGGTATTTTTAATTATAATCGAGAAGTTGTAACCACTTCCCCAATTTGAAGTGACTGAAAAGGTAGCATTGCCATTTCCACCAGGAGGTGTCGTATTAGCATCATCTGTTTTAACTGTAATAGCGGTAGGTTGCGACTTATTTCCAGCAGCATCTTTGGCAATTACTGAAAATGTGTATTCTGTATT
Organism: Bacillus basilensis; assembly: GCF_921008455.1. Classification (NCBI taxonomy): domain Bacteria; kingdom Bacillati; phylum Bacillota; class Bacilli; order Caryophanales; family Bacillaceae; genus Bacillus; species Bacillus basilensis. The sequence goes on from NZ_CAKLBZ010000001.1 coordinate 427,664, forward strand.
AGGTTTCAAGTTTTTAATTGTAATGCTATTTGTTGTTGAACTCCATTTTTCTTCTCCGGCAGTAATTTCATATTCAGTAATTCCTACGTTATCAGTAGATGCAGTCCAGTTCAATTGAACTGAGTTTGAATTTTTATTTGTAACAGCAATATTTTTTGCGTTTGTTGGTGGCTCAGTATCTTTTTGAGTAATAGGTCCACCCAGTAATTCTTTTACTAACGTATCAAGTAATTTAGGTCCACTACAACTATATTTTGGACTTGTACGGCAATCCCCACTTAATTCCCAAAACATTGCTCCACTTAAACCTTTCGTTTTTATATAGTCTGTTTTATATTTCATAGATTCATTGTCATCGTAGCTAATAAATGAGCCTGTAGTCGCGTTATATAAATAAGGTACTTTCGCTACATCGTTCCAGTAGCGAACAAACCCATTTTTATTAACATAATTAGCTGCTAAATCACCATAATCGTACACACCTGTGTCACCGGTAGAATAATCATCCCAAGTACCTTTAGAGGCTAGCTTTCCATCACTACCTGGTTTACAAGGTTGGTATTGTCCGTTATTTTCTTTTCCGCAACTCTTCCATCCACGTCCGTAAAAAGGTACACCTAATACGAGTTTATCCGCTGGAACACCTTCATTTGTATAAATGTCTATAGCACCATCTACGTAAAATTTCGTATCCGCTGCTGGGTCATTTGGATCTTTGTATAGAGCTGCATTATGGTTAGAAGTAGGTTCCCATCCACCGTGGAAGTCATATGTCATAATATTAATCCAATCAAGTATTTGAGAGATTTTCTTTAGCTCTGTATGATCAGCATAACGTTGGCTTGCACCTGAAGCGATTGTTAGTAAATATTGTTTACCATCTTCTGCACCAGCTTTAGTTAGTGCATTTCGAACATCTTGAAGAAGTAGAGTGAAGTTTTGCTTATCTTCAGGACGATAACTACCACCAGGAATCGTTTCAACGCCAGGATATTCCCAATCTAAATCAACACCGTCAAATCCATATTCGCGTAGGAAATCGACTGTAGATTCAGCAAATACTTTTCTTGTTTTTTCATCAGCGGCCATATCAGAAAAGCGGTTAGACCAAGTCCAGCCACCAACGGAAATAATTGTTTTTAAGTGTGGATACTTAGCTTTTAATCGTTTCAGTTCTCCGAAATTTCCGCAGCGGGCGTATTTATCACAATCTTCCCAAGTTGCCCCTGATCCTGGATAAGATTTTGTGACGTCAGCCCATGGTTCACCTAATACGAGAGTACCATTAGGAACTTCTTTATTTTGCAGTGGTACACCAGATTCTTTACAGTTCCACGTTTGTTTATTTGGATTATCAGGATGTGTAGAAGGATTTCCATGTTTTCCATTCCAGCAAATATCAGCAAATGCATAGTTTAGATGAGTGAGTTTTGATGCATCAATGTCTGCAACTTGATAATTACGTCCGTAAATGCCCCATGAAGGAAAATACCCAACAATTTTTTGACCTTGCTTTGGTGAATCTGCTAATGCGAAGTTTGGAGTAATAAAGTTTGTGAGAAAAAGAGGTAAGAAGAGTAGTAGGGATAGTAATAGCAGTGTGAATTTTTTTGATTTCATAGCCATTTCTCCTTTCAAAATAAAAGATATTTAAAGGCATGCGCCAATAAATCAAAATGAATCTAGATGTATAAATCATCTAGATGAAAATGATCAGACATCACGAAGTCTATACAAGAAGCTAGGGATGATTAAATCGTAACAAATGTAAGATTTAGTGTAAACGCTTTATTCGATTCGGAAGGATTTTCTCAATATAAAAAGGCTTGAATACAAACTGTATATGAAAATGAAATATTTGTGAGGTAGAAAATAGCGCCTTATAAATAAAATTGAGAAAAAATTGTATGAAGTCGATTTCTTATGACGTAGCAAGATGAGAAAATATCATGTGAAATAATAGTAAAAATATGTAAAGGAGGGAATAGTGTGGATGTGTTTTTGAATATTGCTGAAGAAAAAATTCGTCAAGCAATACGGAATGGTGATCTTGATAATATTCCGGGAAAAGGAAAGCCACTACAATTAGAAGATCTTTCGATGGTACCTCCAGAACTTAGAATGAGTTATAAAATTTTAAAAAATGCGGGAATGATTCCCCCAGAAATGGAACTACAAAAAGATATATTAAAAATAGAGGATTTAATCGCTTGCTGTTATGATGAAGAAGAGAGAAAAAAATTACAAGAAGAGTTAACAGCAAAAACACTACGCTTTCAGCAGGTAATGGAAAAAAGAAAGATTAAAGACAGTTCAGCATTTCGTATGTATCAAGGTAAAGTATTTCGTAAACTACGTTAAGAGGGATAAGATGAATAAATTTGAAACGATAGAAGAATTAGCAACATACATTGAAGAACAACCATTAGTACTTCTGTTTATTAAAACGGAAAATTGTGGTGTTTGTGATGTTATGTTAAGGAAAGTAAATTACGTATTAGAGAATTATGATTACGTGGAGAAAATAGAGATATTACTGCAAGACATGCAAGAGGTTGCGGGGCGATATGCAGTATTTACAGGTCCAACAATTTTATTATTTCATAATGGAAAAGAGATTCTTCGTGAATCGCGTTTCATTTCACTTGAAAATCTAGAGAGAACCATTCAATTATTCGAAGATTAAGGGAGGGATCTATATGGAATTTATTATTTTCATACTATTATTTGTTGTAATTGGAATAATCGTAATAGCGGTTCGTTCAAACAAAAAGAAGGTAAATCTTGCGAAACAAAATAATATACACAATTCGTCTAATAGCTCATCACCATTATTTTTCTTTGCTGGATCGGATAATGATGGCGGTTCACATGATTGTGGAGGATCTTCTGGTGGAGATAGTGGAGGTAGCTGCGATGGCGGCGGTGGCGGTGATTGATGAGAATACGCCTTATATAGGCGTATTTCTTTTTTAAACAAACGTTTGATTAGTTGGCTTACATATGCATAAAAACAGTTAAACAAACGTTTGATTAAATATTTTTAATATACTAAGGGGAATGAAAATGAAGAGGGAGCCGAAAGTGAAAAACAAGGGGAAAGTAGCGTTATTTTTAATAGCTGCGGGAAGCGTATTTCTTGTTAAATTAGGATTTAAATTTGGAATAATACATATGATTCGAACTTGGTTTGAAAGTACGTTTTCTTAAATAAAGAATATAGCCTCTTGCGATAGAGGTTTTTTATTTGTTATTATTAGACTGAACGGTCGGTTTAAAGAGGTGTAAATATGAGAAGAAGCGCAGAAGAGATCAAAAAAGAAATTGCATATAAAGCAGAAAGTCTGTTTTCACAAAAAGGCTATGCAGCTACATCTATGGAAGATATTTGTGAAATTACAGAGCGGAGTAAAGGAAGCATTTATTATCACTTTAAAAGTAAAGAAGAATTATTTTTATTTGTAGTGAAGCAGTATACGTATGATTGGCTTGAGAAATGGAATGAAAAAGAGAAGTTGTATAGTACGAGTACTGAAAAACTATATGGTCTCGCGGAATATTATGTAGAGGACATACAGCAACCTATTTCTAATGCAATAGAAGAATTTTCTATGAGCCAAGTTGTAAGCAAAGAGACTTTGGATGAAATGTTAGCTTTAACTAGAGAATCATACGTTATGTTTGAGAAATTAATTGAAGCAGGCATACAGTCTGGAGAATTTCGTGAAGATAATACGCGCGATCTTATGTATATTGTGAATGGATTATTATCAGGGCTTGGAGTACTTTACTACGAGTTAGATTATAAAGAGCTGAAACGTATTTATAAAAAGGCGATAGATGTATTGTTAAAAGGAATGGCAGCTGAATAATAAGTCAGTTGCTTTTCTTACAAAATAAATTAGACCGAACGGTCGGTTTGTGAAAGGGGAATGAAAATGAACGCTTTATTTAAAAATCGAGCATTTATGCTCGTTATGGCATCTGATATTTTACAACAATTTGCAATTTGGATCAGAAATATGGCTCTTTTGTATTTCATAATGGAGAGAACGAATAATGATCCAGTTTCAGTTTCGTTGTTATCGGTTATGGAATATGCACCTATCTTTATTTTCTCGTTTATTGGTGGTGCACTAGCTGATCGCTGGAATCCGAAAAGAACGATGGTTGCTGGAGATGTGTTAAGTGTACTATCTATCATAGGTATTGTCTTGTTGTTAAAGCTAGATTATTGGCAGGCTATATTTTTTGCAACACTCATTTCCGCGATTGTAGGCCAGTTTTCTCAGCCATCATCCTCGCGTATATTTAAGCGCTACGTAAAGGAAGAACAGGTAGCGAATGCGATTGCATTTAACCAAACATTACAGTCATTATTTATGATTTTTGGACCAGTGGTAGGATCGCTTGTGTATACAAAACTTGGTTTATTTACGTCACTATATAGCTTAATCATTTTATTTTTGTTATCTGCTATCGCTCTTTCTTTTTTACCGAAATGGGTTGAACAAGAGCAAGTGGTGAGAGATTCATTGAAAAATGATATAAAAGAAGGTTGGAAATATGTTCTTCATACGAAAAATTTACGTATGATTACGATTACTTTTACTATTATGGGCTTAGCTGTTGGACTAACGAATCCATTAGAGGTGTTTCTTGTAATAGAACGCCTTGGAATGGAAAAGGAAGCAGTTCAATATTTAGCTGCAGCTGATGGAATAGGTATGTTAATTGGTGGTATTATTGCTGCAGTTTTCGCTTCAAAAGTGAATCCGAAAAAGATGTTTGTATTCGGTATGAGCATATTAGCGATGTCATTTTTAGTAGAAGGGCTATCTACATCATTTTGGATTACTAGTTTCATGAGATTTGGAACAGGTATTTGTTTAGCTTGTGTTAATATCGTTGTCGGTACGCTTATGATTCAACTTGTACCAGAAAATATGGTTGGAAGAGTAAATGGAACAATTTTACCGCTGTTTATGGGAGCTATGCTAATTGGTACTGCTTTAGCTGGAGGATTAAAGGAAATGACTTCACTAGTTATTGTATTTTGTATAGCAATGGCACTTATATTATTGGCAATAGGGCCAGTTCTACGCATGCAAATAAAGAATGAAGATGTCGTTAATAAAGAGGAACTAACAAATTCGTTAGCTTCGAAATAACTATTGTAAGGGAGCAGAATTGCTCCCTTTTTCTTTGGGGAACTTTTGACAACTATATGAGCCAATTATATACTGATGATGTAAAAACGATTTTACAGGTTAGGAGAAATGGTGTGAAAAATCAAATCCATGAATTACGCACTGAAAATAATATTTCACAAGGCGCATTAGCTGATAAATGTAAGGTTTCTAGACAGACGATAAATGCAATTGAGAATAATAAATATGATCCAAGCTTAGCGTTAGCATTCCGTTTAGCGGAAGTATTAGGAACAACTGTTGATAAACTATTTTTGTACAAGCAGTAGGGGGAGTAGTTGTTGGGGAAAGAGAAAATAAGCTTTTTCGTTACTGTATTAGTAGCTATAGGTACGTTAGTGTTTGCACTTTATTATTGGTTAACTGAACTTCAAGTAAATTGGTATGCACTATTTATTTGTAGCATCGCGTTACATTATCTATTTAAAAGTTTGGCATCATATAGCGTTGAAGGGGAAACTGAGGAAAACGAAGATTTAGAAAAACATGTATTAAAAACGAGTGCAAATGTTACGTATTATGTACTAGTTGTATTCATTTTTGGTTTGTTTTTCGCATCGGTAGGTTTTAATAAATGGATTGATTTTCATAACATACCGCTATTGTTTGCGTTATGTGCTGCGATAGTTGTAAAGCCAGCTGTTGAGTTTTTAATTGTAAGACGTTATCGATAAAAAAGATCCACTTCTCGCAAGAAGAGGATCTTTTTCTTATAGCGTTTTAGTTTTCGGATTAGGTGGTGTAACGGATGTATTATTTTCAGGGACTTTAGTTAATAGGAATCCACCGATAATAAACAATACAATAATACTAAGAACACCAGCGTTCGTTTTTCCAGTTAATTGCGTTGTAACACCGACTAATACTGGACCCATAATCGCGGCAAACTTGCCAAATATATTATAAAATCCGAAGAATTCATTTGCAGATTCTTTAGGTACTAGTTTTGCAAAATAGGAACGACTAAGCGCTTGAATACCACCTTGAGAAGTGGCAACTAACATTGCTAAAATCCAGAAATCGAGTGTTGTTTTTAAGAAATAAGCATATGTGCAGATAATGATATAAATAATAATACCGACATATAGCATTTTTTTACCTGTAAAGGTTTCTGATAATTTTCCATATAGTAAAGCGAATGGACAAGCTACAATTTGTGTGACAAATAAGATGATTAATAGATTCGTTGCACTAATACCAAGATCTGTTCCGTAAGCGGTAGACATAGTAATAATTGTATCGACCCCATCAATATAGAAAAAGTAAGCGATTAGAAACATAAAGACCGTTTTATATTCTTTAATATTTTTAAAAGTCTCAGCAAGGCGTTTGAAGCTCATTGTAATTGGTCTTGGATGACGTTCAATATAATGTGTTTGTTCTACGTTTTTCAGCATTGGAATTGTAAATAGTCCCCACCAAAGAGCAGTTATCGCGAATGAAATTTGACTAGCAATGCCAACTGATAAAGGGATAGTTCCTTTTTGAGCAAGAATAATAAGAGCGATACAACCGATAAAAGGAATAGTACTCCCAATATAGCCTAAAGCGAAACCTCTCGTAGAAATTCGGTCCATTCTATCTTCAGTAGTGACATCTACTAAAAATGCATCATAAAAAATGTTTGCCCCAGCAAAACCGACTAATGCGAGCATATAGCATCCTAATAATAAGTACCACTGAGATGTTGGAACAACTGCTAGCATACTTGTAAATACGATGCCGAGTCCAAAGAAGAATGTGAAAAATCGCTTTTTAAATCCTTTATAATCAGCAACTGTGCCGAGAATAGGAGCAAGTATAGAAATTAAAAGTGTTGCGAATGAGTTTGCATATCCCCAATATGCTGTTGAAGTTGCACCGGATAATCCAGCTTCTTTTGCAGCTGCTTTAAAGTAAATTGGAAATAATGCGGTTGTAATGACGAGCGAATATACCGAGTTCGCCCAATCGTATAATATCCAGCTTTTTTCTTGTCTGGACATTTTTTTCATATAATGTTCCCCCTTAAATTTGTTCTACTAACAGTGTACAAAAATAAAAATTATAAAAAGAGAAACAGTGATGAATTTTACATAACTTTTACATATATACACAGTTCTTTACAATTGAAGTAAATCCTCTACAATTGATCCGTCTGTTTCACCTAAGTGTAAACCGAGTAGTCTAGCGATAGTTGGACCTTCATCAATAAGTCTCATATACGGGACGGTAACACCGCTTTTTATCCCTTTCCCAGCAGCGATAAAAATTGTTTCATAGTTAGGTTTTGTTGGAGAGTATCCATGCGTACCAAATGTATATTTTTTACTAGGCGTAACATCTTTTTCAGTAATTTCTTTTATAAAATCTCCTGTATAGTTTTCAGTGAAATAATACCCTTCTCGCGCTTCTAACATAAATAAACAGTTACCATCTGCACCGCATTCCTTCGCATCTTCATCGTGAAGTATAAATTCAATTCCGTTTTGTTTATGTTTAAGTAGTTCTTCAAGGAGTAGTTGTACTTCTCGAATTGTATCCGTATCATTTTTGTCCTTCACATATACATAGGCAGAGCCGTCACAACTTTGGCAATAGACCTTCCAGTCTATTAATTTACCTTTTTTATTTAGAGATATAAGTCCTCTTTGGTGGAATAGCACATTTAATTGGATGGATTTGTTTTCACTTAAAGCGCTATGATCACCAAGGGCGATAATTGTACTTTCTTCGTATAGGTCACTATCTTTTAATGCTTGAATAATTTTTCCTAGACGTTCATCGTGCCTATGGATGGCAGCTACTGTTTCGTTTGATTCAAATCCATAATAGTGTCTTTGGGTGTCTAAATCGGTGAAATGTACAAACATAATATTAGGCTTTTTCGTCTGGATTGTATGCACAGCAGAGGCAAGTACGAAATCATCGAGTTCAGGTTGTGATAATCCATTTCGTATATGGCCGAAACGACGATTTAAATCTAATTGATATAGCGGGCTACCGCTAAATAAGGAAACTAAAACTTGATTTTGCCACGGTCTATTTGGAAAGATTTCTGGTAAATTGTAATCAATATTTGCTTTGCCAGTAACAGGCCATAGAAGGGCAGCTGTCGTTAAATTTGCTTTACGTGCTTCATCGTATAACGTTGTTCCTTTAATGGATTTTCGGTACCAATGCCAATCTGGTGATTCGCGTCCAGGTTGAAGGAATGTATTGCTAACAACACCGTGCTTGTTAGGGTAATTACCGGTTACGATTGTTGAGTGGCTTGGATATGTTACAGAAGGATAAATTGGTTCTACTTTTTCGACAACCGTGCCATTTTTTATTAGAGATTGGAAATGAGGTAATTTTTGTAGTATAGGAAAATCTAAAGCTGATAAACAGTCGAATGATAAAATAATGACACGATTCGTTAATGCTTTATCCATAAAGTAATCCTCCTAATTATATAAAACCTATTATTATATATTACTATTAATACCTAGTAATAAAAATATATTTTTTGAATAAAATTTATATATTTATTTTCAGAAAAATTAAACATATAATTAAGTATAAGGGAATGAATGGGAGGAGGGAATACTATGGATTGGCTAGATGGATTTGGTATCTTTTACATCATTGGCGGAATTACGATTATCCTTGTATTTGCTATTTCGTATTTACTAAAGAAACGGTTTCCAGACAAGCAGTTTGATATTATATTTGCACTTAGTTTAATACTTCTTTGCTTAGCATCCTTTCCCATTACAATGATGGTTATTGGTGGATGGGAAGGAATGGGATATGGATTTATTGGTTTCTTCGTCCTACTGGGCACACTTATCGGTATGATTGCACATCAACTTTTAAAAATCTCGCGAAAAAGCTACGTATAAAACTGTAAAAAATGAAAAGAATATATAAAAATAAGAAAATTCGCTCTTGTTTTGAAGTGAAATTTATATTATGATATTCAACAAATTTATTTCGTTATAACGATGAAAAAGGACTAGTACATGTACAACCTTTTTAGCAGAGAGAGAATCCGTCAGGCTGGAAGATTCTTAAAAGGGCGATATGGAACCTACCTTTGAGTTCTGCATATGCAGCGGGAATTTCCCGTTATCAAAAAGAGAGCATGCGCAATTTTTGTGCATGAATCAGGGTGGTAACGCCGGCAAAGCTCGGTCCCTATTTAGGGACGCGGGCTTTTTTGTATTTTCTAGAAGGAGGAAGACTGACTATGGCAAAAGAACAAGTACAAGCAATTACGAAGATGGAAGAGGACTTTGCACAGTGGTACACAGATATTGTAAAAAAAGCAGAACTTGTTGATTATTCAAGTGTAAAAGGGTGTATGATTTTACGTCCATATGGTTATGCATTGTGGGAAAATATGCAAAAAGTGATGGATGAGAAGTTAAAAGCAACGGGTCATGAAAATGTGTATATGCCAATGTTTATCCCAGAGAGCTTATTGCAAAAAGAGAAGGATCATGTAGAAGGATTTGCTCCTGAAGTAGCATGGGTGACACATGGCGGGGATGAAAAATTAGCGGAAAGACTTTGTATACGCCCTACATCTGAAACTTTATTCTGTGAGCATTTTTCAAAAATTGTGCAATCCTATAATGATTTGCCAAAGTTATATAATCAGTGGTGTTCAGTAGTTCGTTGGGAGAAAACAACGCGACCATTCCTTCGTACAACGGAATTCTTATGGCAAGAGGGTCATACAATTCATGAAACAGCAGAAGAATCTCAAGCTGAAACGTTAAATATTTTAAATCTATATGCTTCTTTCTGTGAAGACTACTTAGCGATACCAGTAATTAAAGGACAAAAAACAGACAAAGAAAAGTTTGCGGGAGCAAAGGCAACTTATACGATTGAAAGTTTAATGCATGATGGAAAAGCACTTCAAACAGGAACATCTCATAACTTTGGAACGAATTTCTCAGAAGCATTTGATATTAAATTTTTAGATCGTAACGGTAAATGGCAATATGTACACCAAACATCTTGGGGCGTATCAACAAGAATGATAGGTGGACTGATTATGGTTCATAGTGATAATAATGGACTTGTAATGCCACCAAAAGTTGCTCCAGTGCAAGTTGTTATTGTACCGATTGCTCAGCATAAAGAAGGAGTTATAGCGAAAGCAACAGAGTTACAAGGACATATTCAAAAGGTTGCACGAGTAAAAATAGATGCTAGCAATAAAACGCCAGGCTGGAAATTTAATGAGTATGAAATGAAGGGCATTCCAATTCGATTAGAAGTTGGTCCTAAAGATATTGAAAAGAATCAAGTTGTACTTGTAAGAAGAGATACGAAAGAAAAAGAATTTATATCAATGGATCAATTAGAAGAACGTATTCCAGCACTACTTGAAGAAATTCATATTTCTTTATTTAATAAAGCAAAAGTATTTCGCGATGAGAATACGTATAGTGTGACGAATTTCGAAGAGATGAAAAAAGTAGCTGATGAAAAGCAAGGGTTTATTAAAGCAATGTGGTGCGGAGAATTAGCTTGTGAAGAGAAACTAAAAGAAGAAGTTGGAGTATCTTCTCGCTGTATGCCTTTTGAGCAAGAGCATGTAGCTGACGAATGTATTTGTTGTGGTAAAGAAGCTAAGCAAATGGTGTATTGGGGAAAAGCGTATTAATAATCTTTTGATAGAAATGATGAAAAGGACTTTGGGCTGCATAATAAAATGCAATCCAAAGTCCTTTTTAGTTTTACAATTTGTTTCATATATTTTTTAGATGGAGGATGTGTTTTTATTTTGCGTTTTTACGGCGAATAAATAGTAGCATACCAATTAGGAATGTTGAAAGTCCCATTAAAATAGATGCAGGATAATGTGTTGCAGTATTAGGTAACTTATCGCCTTGTTTTTTCGCATTATCTTTTACATTACCACCTTGGGAACCGTTGCCACCTTGAGAACTGCTATCGCTTTTAACACGGTTACCGCCTTGAGAGCCGTTGCCACCTTGAGAACTGCTATCGCCTTTAACACGGCCGCCAGAACCATTGCCGCCAGAACCATTGCCGCCAGAACCATTGCCATCAGAACCATTGCCGCCAGAACCACTGCCACCAGAACCATTGCCGCCAGAACCGCTGCCATCAGAACCGTTGCCACCAGAACCGTTGCCACCAGAGCCATTGCCACCAGAACCACTGCCACCAGAACCGCTGCCATCAGAAGCGTTGCCGCCAGAACCACTGCCACCAGAACCATTGCCACCAGAACCGCTGCCATCAGAAGCGTTGCCATCAGAGCCACTATCGTCCTGAGAACCACCGTTTCCTGGTGGTTTATTATTATCTTTTAAGTTACCTTCTGCGAAATGATCGTTATTTTGTACAATTGCGTTTGTTGCTGGAGAGAAATTTTCTGTTGCTGCATTACCGATATTTAAACCACTAAAAAAAGATAAAGAGAGTGTTGATGCTAAAATGAAGATTTTCGTCATTGTTTTCCTCCTAAGAAATTAATATTCCATCTAAAATACATCCCTTTGTAATATTTCATAGGAAAAAGGGTTTTATGCAAAAAAAACTATATATAGAAAAAGGTGGTGTATTTCTAAAGAGAGAAAAGAGTTAGTTTAAACTCTTTACCCCGCTATTCGCCGGGCAGTAAGATCCCCACCTGAAAATTTAGCGAAAGCAAAGAAGTTAGGTGGGGGCGGGCTGTCCGTAAAAGCCCGATTGGTGAGGGCTAATAATCAGTGGGGGATGAACAAAACCCCCACTGATTAAAGTTTCACTTTATAAATAGTAGAGCAGTGAGAATTTTACATGCATTACAGTAGAGGAAGTGACAGCAGATGAAAGCATATATTGCATTTGATATTGGTGGTACACAAATTAAATATGGAATTGTTTCAGAAACAGGAACAGTACTAAAGCATAAAACAGTTCCAACAGAAATTCATTTGGGTGGGGAACAAATCATTCAAAAACTCATTCTTTTATCAAAAAAATTAATGAGTGAACATACGATTTCGGGAATTGGTATTAGTACTGCGGGAATTGTTGACGTTAATAAAGGGATTGTGACGGGAGGTGCGGATCATATTCCAGGCTATAGTACAATTCCTATTATTGATAGATTGCAAGCGATATTAAAAGTTTCTGTATCCATTGACAATGATGTGAATTGTGCAGCGTTTGGAGAAAAGTGGAACGGTATTGGAAGAGATAAAAGAAACTTTATTATGCTTACCCTTGGAACTGGGATTGGGGGAGCGATTTTTATAGATGGAGAATTGTACCGAGGACATTCATTTAGTGCTGGTGAATGGGGAAATATGTTAATAGAAGGGAAAACGTTTGAAGAGGTTGCTTCCATTTCAGGGTTAATTCATCTTGTACGAAAATATAAAGGTGAAAGTGAGTGGAATGGAAAAACGATTTTCGAATTGTATGATAAAGGGGATAGGGAAGTTACGCAAGCGGTTGAAGTTTTTTTAAAACATTTAGCTATTGGGATTAGTAATCTTGCTTATATTTTTAATCCAGAAATGATTGTTATAGGTGGCGGAATTACTGATAGAGGAAATAAGTTCTTAAAAGAAGTAAAAGAAGAGGTAGAAAAATATTTACACAAAGAGATTTATAGTAATTGTGAGATTGAGCTTGCGCAAAACGGTAATTGCGCAGGAATGATTGGTTCTATTTACCACTTCTTACATCATCATAAGTAAATTATATGAATGTTTTCATATAACTGAGAATTTATCCTTTTTATCACTAGGTAAATAATGCTACAATATAAGGGAAGAATACAATATTTTCCGCCTTGGAAAATGCTTTGTAGAAAGGAAGAAACTTCATGCCTATTATTTTAGAAAAAGGTCAAAAGATCGATTTAACGAAAGGACAACCAAAAGTAGCAAAACTACAGGTTGGCTTAGGCTGGGATCCAATTGGGCAATCAGGTGGGTTTCTGTCTTCATTATTTGGAAGTAAACCAAATGTAGATTGTGATGCATCTGTTGTTATGTTAGAAGGGGATCGTTTTGTAAACAAAAACGATTTAGTTTACTTCGGAAACAAGCTTTCTACTTGTGGTAGTATTATTCATTCAGGAGATAATTTAACAGGTGAAGGCGCTGGTGATGACGAAACAATTTTCGTAGAATTACATAAAGTTCCGAGCCGTATTAATCGTTTAGTATTCGTTGTAAATATTTATGACTGTGTAAATCGTCGTCAAGATTTCGGGATGATTCGTAATGCATATATTCGTATTCAAAACCCGCAAACTGGCGAAGAATTAGCGCGCTATAATTTATCGGATAATTATGCTGGAAAAACGACTCTAATCGCAGGTGAAATGTATCGCCACGGAAGTGAATGGAAGTTTTCAGCTGTTGGAGAAGGCACACAAGATAAAAACTTAAGTGAGATTGTATCACGTTATCAATAAAATAAACCGAGGAGGAATTGAATATGGCATCAATTTCATTGAAAAAAGGACAAAAGGTAGACTTAACAAAAACGAATCCAGGTCTTTCAAAAGTTCTTGTAGGACTTGGTTGGGATACGAATCGTTATGACGGACAAAACGATTTCGATTTAGATGTTAGTATTTTCTTAGTAGGTGCTAACGGTAAAGTTTCAGGTGCAGAGGATTTCGTTTTCTATAATAATCCTAAAGGTGCGAATGGTGCTGTAGAGCATTTAGGAGATAACCGAACTGGTGACGGTGAAGGTGATGACGAAGCGATTAAAGTAGATTTGAAAAATGTACCTGCACATATCGAACGTATTTGCTTCACAATTACAATTTATGACGGAGAAGGCCGTAGCCAAAACTTCGGACAAGTTTCTAACTCTTTCGTACGTATTTTAGATGAAGAAAAGAATGCAGAATTAATTCGTTACGATTTAGGAGAAGATTTCTCTATTGAAACAGCTGTTGTAGTAGGTGAATTATACCGTCATGCAGGTGACTGGAAGTTCAATGCAATCGGAAGTGGATTCCAAGGTGGATTAGCGTCTCTATGTAATAATTTCGGTTTAGATGTAGAGTAATAGATTGATATATCCATCGGTGAAACAGATGTTTACTGATGGATATATTTTTTAAGATTAAAATATAGAGGTGAATATAAATGGTAATTCAATTGCAAAAAGGACAGAAGATTGATTTAGGTAAGACAAGCCCTGGTTTAACAAAAGCAGTAATTGGTCTTGGTTGGGATATTAAATCTTATGACGGTGGATCAGATTTCGATTTAGATGCATCTGCCTTTTTATTAGATGCGAACGGAAAATGTACGAAGGAAACTGATTTTATCTTCTATAACAATTTACAGTCTCCTTGTGGATCTGTTCTACATACAGGGGATAACCGCACAGGTGAAGGTGAAGGCGACGATGAACAACTTGTTGTGGACTTAAAGAAAGTTCCAGCAGATGTACACAGAATTGCTATTACAGTTACAATTTATGATGGAGAAGGCCGTAATCAAAACTTTGGACAAGTCGGAAACGCATTCGTTCGTTTAGCAAATGAAGAAACAAACGAAGAAGTTCTTCGTTTTGATTTAGGGGAAGATTTCTCCATCGAAACAGCAGTTGTCTTTTGTGAATTATACCGTCATAATGGACAGTGGAAGTTTAATGCAGTAGGAAGTGGATTCCAAGGTGGTTTAGGTGCGCTTGTAAGAGCGTATGGCTTGGATGCATAAGAAGGGAAACGATATTCGTTTCCTTTTTTTGACCTTTCTATAAATCTAGCAAAGAATAGGGGATAAAGGTAAGATGAGTATTTTGCAAGGAATCCTTGATACGTATGCTCAGTTTTTCGACTTGGACATGTGGATTAAAGTGTTGCAGGATCCAGTATCTTGGGGATTAATTGGTACACTTGTTGTACTTGAAGGATTATTATCTGCTGATAACGCACTTGTATTAGCAGTAATGGTAAAACACCTTCCGGAAGAAAAACGTAAAAAAGCATTATTCTATGGACTTATTGGAGCTTATGTATTCCGATTTATTGCAATTGGAATCGGAATGTTCTTAATTAAATTATGGTGGGTAAAACTTCTTGGTGCACTTTACCTTGCTTGGTTATCAGTGAAATACTTTATTGATAAGCGTAAAGGTGCAAGTGAAGAAGAAGAAGCTCATGGTATGAATCAAAATAGTATTCTCTTTAGAATGTTCGGTGTCTTCTGGGGAACGGTTGCGATGGTCGAATTAATGGATATCGCGTTCTCTGTAGATAGCGTACTTGCTGCGTTTGGTGTATCAAATGAAGTTTGGATTCTATTATTAGGTGGAATGCTTGGTATTTTAATGATGCGTGGTATCGCTGGTGTATTCTTAAAATTGTTAGAGCGTATTCCAGAGCTTGAAACGACAGCATATATTTTAATCTTAATTATCGCATCGAAAATGCTATTGTCTCTAATTAATATTCATATTAGTCATACACTGTTCTTTATTATTTTAGTTGTAGCATTTGGAGCAACATTTATACTTCACTACATGAAGAATTCTGGACAAGCTAAAGAAGAAGTTGCGGCTACTAAAAATAATCATAAATAATTGAAATGGGTTTGCTCGTTTTGCGAGCGCCCATTTTTTATAACCAAAAATAGTTTATAATAGAAGAAGGACTTAGAAAAAACGTAAATGTTTTTGGAGGTGAACTGTTGTGTTTTCACGTTTTACACTTCAACCATATGCATTAAAAGATGAATCAGATTTAAAGCAATTTGAAACACTTTTAGAAAAACGTCCACAATATGAGCTGACAGAGAATGAGATGAAATTTAGTTATATAGCATGTCGAATCCTCGGCGTTCCTAATGATGTAGATGAATATTTTAATGACCTATTTGATTATAGTGAAGCGAAAGGAATCGAAGTTTTACACGAACAAAATTTAAACAAAGTAATCGATTCGGAAAAACTTCGTCATATTCAAGAAGTGTTCGGATTACATCAAGAAGCACCAAATGGTTTGACAGTAAATAGGTTAGTGGCACACTTATCTGGGAAACAACTTTTACCGAAAGTAGACAATCCTGATTTACAGCATTATATACATACGACGTTTATTTCAGTATTGAAATTATATGAGAAACAACATAATCAATCTTTAAAGACAGAAGGCTTTCGTCGTTTCTTAATCGACATGATTAAATTAAGCGAAAATTACGTCGCAAAGTGGTTCTCTACGATTAATTATAAGAAACAAATGCCACGTATTATTTGGTACGGTGATGCACAGGAAAGCCGTATATATTTCTTATACTTTCTTATTATGCTCGGTTGTGATGTGCTTTATTATCACCCAGAAGGAAAAGATGGATTTGAGAATGTTGATGAGGAAGGAAGAAGTTTTGTTGTGTCTCATCCAAGCCGGATTTCTCTTGAACTATTTCCAGATCGCCGTCGTGAGCGTGTTGCAACAGTAGCGTATCAAGCTTCAAAGGAAATTGAACAAGTACTTCACCACGATAATTCACTATTATACAAGCCGTGGCAATTCCGTTCATATACACCTGTAGCCCGTACATTAAAAACGACATACGATGAACTCTTTTTAATTACGAAAGAAAAGGCATTTGTGCGCCCGACATTCTTTGTTGAGAATAAACACATTTATATCCCTTCTTTATTTGCGAAAATATCAGGTGTTTCAAAGAATGATAAAGAATATTTTCAGCGATTAAAGGCTGTTACATCATTTGATAACAGTTTATTAATTAATACATTCCCGTTTACAAAAGAACAAAAAGCCAATTTCCAATATCATTATCGAGATGCATTAGACCGCGGTGGAAAATTACATCCAGATTTAATTATGAATAGCCATTGGTGGCCACATAAGCGTTTACCGGAAGGTTTACAACATGGGATTGCAGAGGCGATTATCCATACGTGTGAAAGTGAAATGTGTAAACCAATTGCGAAAGAAACGAAACAAGATGTAGCGCTATATGTTTTCGCACAACTCTCTCAAATACCACCGAATATTTTAGAACAGCTTGAGAAATTTGATTATTCACAAGATGTACCGAAAATTGTTATATTTAATAATGAGAAGAGTGGAGAATTAACTCGTTCTGATGCTGTTTTATTACTATTTTTAAATCAAATTGGAGTAGATGTATTCCATTTCAATCCAACGGGAAGAAACGATATTGAACCGTATATTGAAGCAGGGGCATTTGATTCACATTGGCTTGAAGAAGTTAATTTCGATCTTGAGTTTCATGGTTCATCAGCCTATAAAAATTTATCACAAACAATAAAAGGACTATTTCGTCCATTTTTATAAGGAAAGGGAGAATACCATATGAATAACCCAGTCGTACTAGATTCGAAAACAGAATTAAATGAGCAAACAGCACAAGATGTTCGCTTACAACTTAGACAAGATGCGGATGTACAACGTATTTATAATGCGGTAGATATTAAAGATCAGTTAGAATTAATTGAACTTGGAAAAGAACCTTCTATGGAGATTTCACGTTTTGCTGATCAAATTTTACATACAATGTCATTATCAAAAATAGAAGATTCAGGTGAATTATTAAAACAACTTGGCAAAATTATGGATAGGTTTGATAGCAAAGACTTTGCGGAAGAGAAAAGTGGTTTCTTCTCACGTATGTTCAAAAAAGCGGATAAAATGATTGAACAAATCTTTAGTAAGTATCAAACGATGGGCCGTGAAATTGATAAAGTGTATGTAGAAATTACGAAGTATCAAGATGAAATGAAAAAATCAATTGGTACGTTAGATGGTTTATATGAGCAAAACTTAAAATATTACTTAGACTTAGAAAAGTACGTAGTAGCAGGAGAAATGTTATTAGAGCGTTTAAATACAGAGTTAGTTCCGATGTATGAAGAGCGCGTACGTAATAATGATCAAATAGCAGGTATTGAATTAGAATCACTTAAAAACTCTGTTGAAATTTTAGAACAGCGTATTGATGATTTAGAAAAAGCGCGTATGGTTGCACTACTTACAGCACCACAAATTCGTATGATTCAACGTGGTAATAATAAATTAATTGGTAAAATCAATACCGCATTTATTACAACGATTCCTATCTTTAAAAATGGTATCATTCAGGCGGTAAATGCGAAGCGTCAAAAGCTTGTTGCAGATTCTATGGCTGAACTGGATCGCCGTACAAATGAATTACTTAAGAAAAATGCACAGAACATCGCAACGCAAAGTGTGGAAGTAGCGAGATTATCAGGTTCTTCTAGTATTAAAATGGAAACACTTGAGGAAACTTGGAACATTATTTCAAGAGGCATGCAAGAAACACAACAAATTGAAGAACAAAATAAACGTGAGCGTGAAGAAAGCCGCAAACGTATGGCTACATTAACAGAGAACATCAAAAAAGAATTACAAGGATAAAGTGAAACTTTAATCAGTGGGATAAATGAAAAGGCAATGAGGAATAGTCCTCATTGCCTTTTAGTTTTTCTTCACTAATTTAATGATTTCATTCACAACAAGTGGAATGATACTTAATAAAAGAACAAATCCCCAATCTCGCATCGTTAATGCATGCACACCGAATATATTTGCAAGGGGCGGGATGGAGATGATACAAACTTGCATAAGAACACCGATAAGAAGGGAGAAGACTAAATATTTATTTGTAAAGATCCCAATTGAAAAAATCGATTTCGTTCTTGAGCGCAAGTTAAATGAATGAACGAGCTGAGAAAAACTAAGAACAACAAATGCCATCGTTTGAGCATGTAATAGAGCATCTTCATCAATTCGTTCTGGGAAAAGAGGGAATAAATTTGTATCTCCAGTATAGAATTTTGCCCCGACGATAAAGGCTGCTAGCGTTAAAAGTCCAATTAGAGTGCCATTGAAAATAAGAAAAGGGACGCTACTGCTAAATAGGCTTTCTTTCGCACGGCGTGGCTTTTCTTTCATCACATCTGAATCTTCAGGATCAACGCCAAGTGATAGTGCAGGAAGTGTGTCGGTAATTAAATTGACCCACAAAATATGGATTGGGCGTAATGGTGTCGCCCAGCCAAGTAAAATTGCTAAAAATAAAGCGATAATTTCTCCAAAGTTACAAGAGAGTAGGAAGAGAATTGATTTTTTTATGTTACGATAAATATTTCTACCTTCCTCAACAGCTTTCACGATAGATGAGAAATTATCATCTGTTAACACTACATCCGCTGCTCCTTTTGCAACATCTGTTCCTGTAATGCCCATCGCTACGCCAACATCTGCTTGCTTTAAAGATGGAGCATCATTGACACCATCACCAGTCATAGAAACGATATTTCCTTTCGCACGTAAAGCTTTTACAATCTTCACTTTATGTTCTGGAGAGACTCTAGCAAAGACATTTAAATGATTAATTTTATTTGCTAATTCTGTATCTGAAATGTTATCTAAATCAGTTCCAATCATAATTTCAGATATTTCTTCAGCAATGCCAAGTTCTTTGGCAATGGCAAAGGCGGTGTCTTTATGGTCTCCAGTAATCATAACTGTGCGAATCCCGGCTTTTTTACATTCTGTAATTGAATCTTTTACTTCTATACGCGGTGGATCAATCATACCGACAAGACCAATAAAGATGAGGTTTTCTTCAAGATGCTCTGTATCCACATCGCTTGAGTTGTATTGTTTAAATGCGAATGAAAGTACTCTTAAAGCTTCTTGAGACATTGACCCGGCAGCTTCTAATATTTGATTTGTATCAGAATCAGTTAAAACCTCGATTTTGCCGTTTTTAAAAATATGGGTACAGTGAGGTAAAAGTTTATCAATGGCGCCTTTTGTCATGCTGTAGTAGCTTTCATCGTATGTATGCACTGTTGACATCATTTTACGATCTGAATCGAAAGGTACTTCGTTAACACGTTTATGTTTATTTTCTAAATCGTCTTTTTGAATGTTAAAAGAGCTTCCCGCAACAAGAAGAGCAATTTCAGTCGGATCTCCGGTTTGTGATTCGTTATTGTAAGACGCATCATTACATAGCACCATATTTTCTAACAATAGACGCTGCGCATCATTATTGACATTTAAACTTTCTAAGCGATCGTATGTGTTATCACTATAAAAGTGAGTAACGGTCATTTTATTTTGCGTTAACGTACCTGTTTTATCTGAACAAATAATTGTGACAGAACCGAGGGCTTCAACAGCTGGGAGTTTCCGAATGATAACATTTTGTTTAATCATACGTTGTACACCAATTGCAAGAACGATGGAAACGATAGCTGGCAAGCCTTCTGGGATAGCTGCAACGGCTAAACTAATAGCAGTCATAAACATTTCTAACGTATCCCGTCCCTGTAAAAAGCCGATGAGAAACATAACGATACAAATAGCTACAGCGACAAATCCTAAATATTTTCCGACTTGTGCTAAGCTTTTTTGAAGTGGTGTCATATCATCGTCTGCTTCATGTAACAGGGTAGCAATCTTACCAATTTGTGAGTTCATTCCAGTTTCAACAGCAACACCGACACCTCGTCCGTATGTAACAAGAGTAGACATAAAGGCCATATTTTTTTGATCGCCTAATGGTACTTGCTCATCACTTTGCATAGAAGGGTGGTAGATTGCATCTTTATCAACAGGGACAGACTCACCAGTTAGAGCAGATTCTTCAACCTTTAAATTTGCGGTCTCGATAAGTCGCAAATCACATGGGATATAACGTCCCGCATCTAGCATGACAATATCACCTGGAACGACTTGTTCGGATGGAATTTCTTTTAGCTCACCGTTTCGTTTTACGATGGCTTTAGGTGTTGCCATTTTTTTTAGTGCTTCTAAAGCTTGTTCTGCTTTCGATTCTTGGACGACACCGATAACAGCATTTAAAACTACGACGAGCGCAATAATACTGGCATCAGCCCATTCACCTACAAAGGCAGAAATAAGGGCAGCAATAATAAGGACATATACGAGGACATCATTAATTTGAGAAAAAATCCGCTGCCATAAAGTGCGCTTTTGTTTTGCTGTTAATTCATTTGGACCAAACTGCTTTAAGCGTTCATTTACGCTTTCGGTTGTTAAGCCATTTTGTTCATGTGTTTTAAAATCTGTTAATATTTGATCTTTCGTCTTACTGTACCAATTGCTCATAAGTAAGCACCTCCAGTAAAAACAGTTAGCAATGGTAGTGTTGCTATTATTTGTGAGTAGTATGTATGGAGAAAAAATCTAAGGTGAGGTTCTACTTCCATTGTACAGTATTTTACAGTTGGGTGAGGGAAAGAGAAGAGTTGTCATGAATTTGTTAGAAATAAAAAAAGCCTCATATAAGCGAGGCTTTTTTTACTTTTTAATTAATGTACCTAATTCTTCTGTAATAGCTTGCATTTCACTAATGCTGAATGTTTCACGTTTCATAACATGCTCATAAATGTCACGTAAGTCTTCGTACATTTCTTCATTAAAGCTAGCAGCTCTCATCGCTCCAGCATTAACCATACGTAATTTTTCTTTAATAGCTTCGACCATATATTCAACGTTTTCTTCTGACTTTACGGATAAATCCACCGAAGTGTCCCCCTTTAAAATAACATAAGGATATCTTAACATTTTTTATCATTTTCGTTAATGAATCTTTTCAATCCTATTAAATTAGTAGGGATTTCCTTTATATTTAATAATTGGTTGTTTATACTATAAGTATATATTAAGAAATGCACCAAGAAGGGAAGAAACAAAAATATGGTTCAAGTATTGTTTGTTTGTCTTGGGAACATTTGCCGTTCTCCAATGGCAGAAGCGATTTTTCGAGATCTTGTCGTAAAAGAGGGACTCGAAGAGAAAATTGTCATTGATTCTGCGGGAACTGGAGATTGGCATATTGGTCATCCGCCACATAAAGGAACACAAAAAATTTTAAAAGAAAATGCAGTCACTTTTGAAGGAATTAAAGCAAGGCAAGTAGAAAAAGAAGACTTAACAAAGTTTGATTATATTATTGCCATGGACAACAAGAATATAGCAGATTTAAAAAGTTTAGGTAAAACTGGAGGCTATATTGGTAGGCTGTCCGATTTTGTTCCAGACGGTGGCTGGACAGACGTTCCCGACCCTTACTATACAGGGAATTTCCAAGAAGTATATGACCTTGTAACAGAAGGGTGTGTAAAGCTATTAGCTTTCATTCGAAATGAACAAGGAATATGAGGAAGCTTAGAAAGAAATACTTTCTAACATAAGAAATGAAAGGGTGAAGGAATATGGCAAAGAAAAATAATATTGCTCGAAACATTGCGATTGGTGTAGCTGCAGGTGTAGCTGTATCTATGTTAAAGAAAGAAAACCGTGAAAAAGTAAAAAATACAGCAGAAAAAGCAAAAACAAAGATGATTGAAATTGGTGAAAACGCAAAAATCAAAGAAAAAGTGCAAACTGTTACAGATAAAGGACGCGAACTTGCTGATTTAAACGTAGTGAAAGCGAAAGTAGCGGAAATTAAAAAATTGACGCCGTCTGTTGTAGAAACGTTAAAAGAAACGAAAGAAATTTTTAGTAAGAAAAAAGTTGAGACAGCAGAGAAGCCAGAAACGATTGAAATTCAAGCTGTATCTCCAAAAGTAGATGAGCTGAAAGTAGAAGAAGAGCCAGTAGTTGCTGAAGATGGCGGTATGAAAGAAGCGCGTGAACTATTTATGAAAGACTCTAATGTAGAGGAAAAAAAAACTGAAGCGTACATTGAGTTGAAGCAAGATAAAGAAGAGAAGAAAAGCGTTTAAACATATATGAGAAAAATTTTAGAAAAGGTGAGAAGAAATCGTACTTATTCGTTTGGTAAAGATTTGTATGACCGGACGATGCGCGATGATGTAGCGGGCTTGGCAGCACAGCTCGCTTATTTCTTCTTGCTTGCGATTTTCCCTGGGCTTGTTTTCTTAATTACGCTTCTTGGATTTATTGACCTTCAAACAGAAAGTGTGCTCGATTTATTAGAACCGTACGTACCGGAAGATGCAATGAACTTAATTGAAGTAAACGTAGATAAAGTTGTAAATGAGCAAAATGGTGGTTTATTATCATTTGGTTTACTATCGATGCTATGGTTTGCTTCAAATGGAGTGAATGCGGTTATGAACGCTTTTAACCGTGCGTATGATGTAACAGAAACTCGCTCTTTTATTAAAACTAGAGCTTTATCTATTTTGTTTACATTAGCAATCATTTTTATGATTGTGTTTGCATTACTTGTCCCAGTATTTGGACAAGTAATTGGGGCAGAAATAATTGGCTTATCAGATACTTATTCTTATGCGTGGAGTATTACGCGTTTAGTGTCAAGTTTCTTTGTTTTGTTTGCATTATTTAGCTTTTTATATACGTTTGCGCCTGATCGAAAATTAAAGAGAAGAGAAGTTGTATCAGGGGCTTTATTTGCTACTATAGGATGGATTGTGGTATCGTACTCATTTGCTTATTATGTAGATAAGTTTGCAAATTACGCCAATACATATGGTGGTCTTGGTGGTATCATTATTTTAATGTTATGGTTTTATTTAACTGGATGGGTAATTTTACTTGGCGGCGAAATTAATGGTTTACTCCATCATTATAGGACGGGTGACAATAATTCCCGTAATGAAAAGTGAGCTCTTGTTCCATAATAATAAGGAACAGGGGGGATATTTCATGAGTAATAATAAAAAGAATCACAACAATAAAAATAACAATAAACAAAAGAGCAGTTCGCATCCAAAGCATAAAACGAGTGGTAGTGCGAACGGGCATAATAGCTACCATTAAAAAAAGCGGGTCCTTTATGAGGGACCCGTTTTATTTGTTTCCTTTTAATAAACGTAACCCGTTTAAAATGACAAGAATCGTACTTCCCTCATGCCCAATAACACCGAATGGAAGAGCTAAAAATTGCAAGAAGTTTGAACAAATCAGCATTGCAATTACAGCTAGTGAAAAGATTACGTTTTGCTTTACAATACGGTTCATTCGTTTTGATAAACGGATTGCTTGGGAAAGTCGAGATAATTCGTTTTTCATAAGTACAACGTCTGCAGTTTCTAAAGCAACGTCTGTTCCTTCACCCATTGCGACACCAATGCTAGCAGTAGCAAGTGCAGGAGCATCATTTATACCATCGCCGACCATTGCTACTGTCCCGTATTTTTCTTTTAGCTTTTTAATTGTTTCAACTTTTGTTTCTGGTAAGCATGATGCGTAATATTCCTTTATATTACTTTCGGAGGCAATTGCTTTTGCTGTTTCTTCATTATCTCCAGTAATCATAATTGCTTCGACACCAATGCTTTGTAATTCGCGAATAGCAGCTATTGTTTCTTGGCGAAGCGTGTCTTTTAAAGCGATAAGTCCAAGGATACCATCTTCATCACTAATATAAACGACAGTTTTACCTTCTTTTTCAAGTGAGGCAGAAATACCATTATGAAAAGCTTTTGTTTCTTCACCAATAAAATCAGCTTTACCTATTTTATAAGCTTTGTTTTCGAATATTCCTTTTAGTCCAAAACCAGTTACATCTTCAACGTTTTCTGGTTTTTTTAATGCAATGTCATACGTATGTTGTGCATATTTCACAATAGATTCAGCTAAAGGATGTGTAGAGTGACTTTCAATTGCTGCTGTAATAGAAAGTACTTCTTTTTCTGTTATATTTTCTCGAACATATACATCCGTTACGGTAGGTTTACCTTGTGTTAATGTCCCTGTTTTATCAAAGGCGATGGCTTTTACTGAAGCGAGGCGTTCTAAATGTATGCCACCTTTAAAGAGAATGCCGTTTCTTGCTCCGTTAGAAATTGCAGATAAAGTTGCTGGTGTAATGGCAGCAACGAGTGCACAAGGAGATGCGACTACAAGTAAGATCATTGCACGATAAAATGTTTCATTCCAGCTCCAGTCAAGTAAGAAATGAGGGACGAACATCATAAGCGCAACAACGAGTAGTACCCCTTTTACATATGTTCCTTCAAACTTTTCAATGAATAGTTGCGATGGTGATTTTTCGCTTTGGGCACTTTGGACGAGACGGATAATTTTTTGGAATAATGTTTGATCGCTCGGCTTCGTAATTTTAACTTCGATAGCACCGCGTAAATTTACAGTGCCGGCAAATACTTCATCGCCATGTTTTTTTTCATTTGGAATAGGTTCTCCAGTAATCGCTGCCTCATCGATATTTGTTTCACCGTTATGAATTGTACCGTCAGCAGGAACGCGTTCACCTGGCTTAATTAAAATAATGTCGTTAATTTGTAATCGTCCAACAGGAATACGTACTTCCGTTCCATTTGAAATACGTAATGCTTCTTCAGGTTGTAAATCAAGAAGCGCTGAAATTTCTTTTTGACTTTTACTTAATGTATAAGATTCCATTGCACCGCTTAGTGCGAAGATAAAGATTAAAATTGCGCCTTCTGCCCAGTAGCCAATGATTGCAGCACCGATAGCAGCAAAGAGCATGAGCATTTCGACATTTAACTCTTTCTCTTCAATTGTATCTTCAATACCTTCTTTCGCTTTTGCATATCCACCAACTATATAAGCAAGGATATAGCAAGTAATGCCTACATTCATTGCATCGTTCTTTGTGAATAACCAACCAGCTAAAATGAAAATACCAGATGCGATTGCAAATATAAGTTCATAATGTTTCTTTAATGTATCCCATAAAGAGGGATGAGAAATAGACTTTTGTACTTGTAATGTTTTTACTTCTGAGTTCATTACTACTCGCTCCTTCCAAATTCTTATTGAGAAAAATAATCAAAATCGAAAGCCCTATAAAACGACGAAAGCTGCCATCCATAATGGATAGCAGCATTTCTGTTGAATCTGATTTTAATAGTTATTATGTTATAATTATTCTATAGTATAGCATATGTTTTCTTTAGATGATATGTTTTTGTTTGCGTATAAACTGAAAACTTGTGTTTTCACATTTCCTTTGGTATATATGAATATTGTTCATAAAAAGATCGGAAAGGAAGACAACAAGTGAATACAGAGAAATTTTTTACCCATCCGATTGGCGTGTTTATTGCTGCGATAGTAGCGACTTTTTTATGGGGGAGCGCATTCCCTTTTATTAAATTAAGTTATGCTGAACTTGGAATTCAGCCACAAGAAGTTGGGGAGCAAATATTATTTGCTGGCTATCGTTTCTTTTTATCTGGAGTAATGCTCTTATTCTTCTTTAAAGCGTTAGGAAAAGATATGAGCTTCAAAAAAGGAACGGGGAAGCAGTTAGTACAGATTGGTTTATTTCAAACATTTCTTCAATATATATGTTTTTATATTGGAATGAGCTATAGTTCTGGTATTGAAGGAGCTATCATTTCAGGAACATCATCATTCTTTCAAATTTTACTCGCGCATTTTTTATATAAAGATGATGCTCTTAATATGAGAAAAGTAATTGGGGTTTCTATCGGCTTCTGTGGTGTCATTTTAGTAAATGTACCGAGTGATGGTAGTTTGTCATTCCATTTCGGAATCGGTAGCTTATTACTTCTTAGTGCAGCAATGTTGTATTCATATGGAAACATATTGGCGAAAGAAGGTAGTAAAACATTAGATATTGGCTATATGACGGCATACCAAATGATATTTGGTTCTATCGGGCTATTATGTATAGGGGCGCTGCAAGTTGGAGTCATGCCATTTACATTTAGTGTACATGCAATACTTATGCTTATCTATTTATCTTTCTTATCCGCAGCAGGATTTTGCATTTGGAATACAATTATGAAATACAACAAGGTTGGAAAAGTATCAATGTATATGTTCTTTATACCTGTATTTGGTGTGTTGTTATCGAGCATGATTTTAGGAGAAGCAATTCATTCGTTTGTATTATTCGGTTTAGCATGTGTAGCCGCGGGAATTATTGTGGTGAATCGGACACCAGCTAAGCAGAAAATGGAGCAAGAAAAACAAGTAGCATAGATAATAGGAAAACGATTACAATGGAAGAACAGTACTGTTCTTCTTTTTTTATATAGAAAAAGGATAATAGACTAGGTACAACGAAAAAAGATACAAAAAGCATTTATTGAGGAGAACATGTTATGAATCTACTTTATATGGTGTTAATTGGACAAATCATTCTTTTTTTTATTGGTGCAATATACGCAATAGGACAGACAAAAAAAACAAGAAATAATATGCCGTTACCTTTAGCGGTGCGTCTTATTCTTAGTTTTTCTTTAACAGCAAGTGCAATTTGGATATGGTTACAAGATCCATCAGTAGAGTATAGTACGTGGGTTGCACTAGGTATGACGTTATCAACTGTAGGAGATTTATTTATGGCAGGTTTGATTCCAATTGGTCACAGATTAATTGGAGGGATGATTACTTTCGCTCTTGCGCATTGTTTTTATGTAAAAGCATTTTTGCAAACAGGCATTTCATGGAATGGTTTTTGGATTGGTTTACTCGTATACGGACTCTTTCTCATTATAGGGTGGTTCTTTTTTATCCGAAATGATAAACAAGATAAATTGTTTACGATAGGAGCTCTAATTTACGGATTGTGGGTTGGAGGAATGGCTTGCTTTGCATTCGCCTTATACTACGAGAATACAGGAATTTGGTGGATACCAGCTTTTGGTGGTTTACTATTTGTGATTTCTGATTTTATTATAGGCGTGACAGATATTGGAGGGCGCAAATTAAAGTATGAACCACTTTGGATTTGGTTTACATATGTAGCGGCTCAAATGTGTATTGTATATGTGGGATTATAAAAAGATACTCTCTAAATAGTGGATAGACTATTTGGAGAGTGTTTTTTTTCGTTCCTATTATGCTACTATATTTTTTTGTTGTAGAGCAGAAAGGCTGTATTCATCAGCGGCTTTATAACCTTGCGCTAATAAATCATTGATGTAAAGTTTGTTGTAAATAAAGCAGAATACTAGGTTAGAGAATCCGAATGTAAACATGCTAGCGATTAAAATAATTAAAAACCATTTCCAATCTCCACGGAATATAGCAGGGAAGAAACCAAAGAAAAATACAGTCCAGCTAAAACCAATTTTTGCTTGTTTAATTTGGCCAGTATTTTCATTTTTAAGCATAACTTTCATAGAAAAAATCCTCCTAAGTACATAAAAATAGTGTAAATGCAAGCTATAGTATATAAGAATAATACATTATTGAATATTATTATTTTGGAGTTTGTAATATTATGATTATATAATTCAGAATTTTATAGAATTTTATAGAAATTTATCGGTTGAAATACTTATAATAAAAGTAAAAAGATGATGAGATGGTGGAATGATGCAAAAGAAAAAACGTTGGCGCGAATTCTTTGGAACAATTGCAATTGCATGTTTAGTGGTATTTTTGGCGAAAATTTTTGTGTTTTTTCCTACGACTGTAAAAGGAGCATCTATGAGGCCAACGCTACAAGATGGGGATAAGGTGATTGTTAATAAGTTGGCAAAGCAATTTGAAAGTTATGAGAGAGAAGACATTATTGTTGTGAAGACGGATAATTTTTATGTAAAAAGGGTTATTGGTTTGCCTGGCGATGTCATTGAGGTGAGAAATGATCAATTATATGTGAATCATGAAGTGATAGAGGAAGCGTATTTGTATAGTAATAAAAAACAAGCTGAAAAAAAACTTATGAATTTAACAGAGGACTTTGGACCAATTACAGTTCCTAAAAATAAGATTTTTGTTATGGGAGATAATCGCTTAATAAGCAGAGATAGTAGAAATGGTTTAGGACTTATTGATAAAGCGGATGTATTAGGAGAATTAGCAGCAATTTATTATCCATTTGAACATATGAAAATAATGAATTAAATTAAAAAACCAAGCAAATTTTAGTTTGCTTGGTTTTTCATGTTAAATCGTAGGAGATTCATTAAATTCATAGACGTCTTCATTGTTTCTGTTCGTACTTAAAACGAATTTGTGCTGCAATAGTTGCAGTTTAAAGAATGCTAACGGATCGTGATAAGTTTCTGGGTTGCTTCTTAACGTTGCTAACGTTTGTTCGTCTTCCTCTATTTCAAGTTGAGCTGCTTCTACATTTTGTTTCAATATGCTAAGTGGATCTTTAAAGAACATCATGATATCTCGTTCTAATGCGCCTTCAAATACTTCAAATTGAAGGAAGAATTGTTTTGAAATCATTTGAGCAATTTCCGTATAATCTTCCGTTTCAATATATTGTTTATATTTGTTTGCGAGCATAGATTGATTTTTTTGCATGTTACCAAATAGTTTTCCCGCACTCTTTAAGAAAAATTGTGTCGGTGTAAAGCGTAATAAAATATTGATGTTCGATACTGTAATTCTATTTGTCATGCGTACAACATCTCGATGCCAATCATCTAATAATTTGAAATCGCAAGGAAGTTTCATGCGTTCTTCTTTATATAATTTATTAAACGTTTCACTCATTTCATCTAAATAAGATTGAGCTTGAATAAATTCATTATGTGCTGTTTCAATCCACTCTTGAATAAACCCAGTAAATTTAGGAAGAAGCACTTGCTGTACATGTTTTTGAATTCGTTCGTTCATTGCAGTATTTAATTCTTCATGAACTAATTTGAAATCACTATCTTCTTGAACAAGGTCAGAACAGCTCTGTAATAATTCGGGAATTTGAGAATGGATATCTCGTGTAATTTCTTCTTTCGTTAAAAGATAAGATTCTGTAATAGAACGAATTTTATCTTTTTCAAGAGCAGTAAGATTGTTAATAAATCCATTTAGTTTCACTGAGATATGCTTATTCCATCGTACTGATTTCACTAATGTATTTTCTAATTCCACACGTTCATTTACAAGGTATGCGATTGTCTTTTGAGTAAACCATATTAGTTTTTCTATACGTTCTTGTTCCATATCGCGTCCAGCTAGATTAGAAAGAATAGACTCTGTCACGTCCCCAAGTTGCTGGCTACTCTCTTGTGAAGGAGAGTATGGGAAGAACTGTGCATTTGGGAAATGGACTTTAATCTTACTTATTAACTTTTCATTATTGGTCGTATTATTTGTGTGTAATACGAAATGAATTTGTAAATTTGGCACTTGTTCACGTAAATAAAGTAATGTATCAAGCTCTTCCCGATGTAATGGTGAAGCAGAATTTAATACGTAAATAAGGCTATCTGCTGCTTGTAAGTATTCAAAATATGGGCTGTTTTTATCCACTTGCCCTTGAACAGATGGCGTAACAAGAAATGCAAATTTATTTTTTCTTAAAAATCTACTTGGTAACTTAATTTCTATGCATTTTTTCTCAAGTTCTGACTCCGAAGGTGTAGCCATTATTTGATGGAATTCATCAAAGTTCGGTATCTTGTGTACATCTAACGCAGTGAATTCTGTTATTTCAGTTTGGCTATCATCTTTAAATAGAATAGGAGTTGTTACAGTCTCAGTTAAGATGTTCTCTCCTAATATTGAATTGATGAATGATGATTTATCATGGTCACTAGTTCCCGCTATTAGTAATTGTGTAACATTTAAATCACATAGTTCATGAACGAGTAACGTAAATTGATGACTTAAATCCACATCGTTTTTTTCAGCCCATACAGCAATTGTTTCGAATAAATGAGAAACGGTTTCCATATTTACATTTGTTTCAGCTGTTGAATTAGAGAGTAGGGCTCCCGCACTTTTTACGAGTAATGACTCTAAAGTTGTAGGTGAAACTTCATTCCACGCTAATACTGCAGCAGATACAAATAGGGCATCTTTTGCTTTCGTTAAACTAAACCAATTTGTTAATAGATCGGGTACAAGTCCCTGCATTTCATGCATGAAATGCTCACCAGTAATTAATTCAAAGTACGTCTCTTGATAGCGTTCAACAATTTCATGCCAATCGTCATTGTTGTCTGTCTCAATATGCAAGAATAAATGATTTATTGTTTGAATCCAAGGTAGATGTAATTTTTCATTTTGATAGCTGTTCCAAAGAGCAATAACAAGTTCTTTAAATTGGACTTGATCAATTGCATATAAAGCTTTTAAAGATTCATAGAAATATTCTGGTTTACTTTGTTTCGTAAATCCTTGATTTACATAATTGATTAGAGTATCGAACCAGTGTAATGATTTTGTTCGAATTCCTTCTTGAACGGCAAGTTCAATAGCGTTATTCCAATCTTCTTGTTTTTCATAGAATGAGCGAGCAATTGCAGTAATGTTTGGATAGTCAGGTTGAAATGCAACAGCCTCACTAATTGTCTTAAAGGCGAGACCTAAACGATCTTGTTCGATGTAAAGAGAAAGAAGTTGTAAGGAAACTTCCATTGTAAGAGTTGTATCTTCAGTTTGGATAGATTGATAAATTTCTTCTGCTTTTGGTAAGAAGCCTAGTTCAAAATAAGAATCTGCAATATTTTTGGTTGCCCAAAGTGAAAGTTCGTTATTTACTTTCTCCCATTTAAATATCGCTGCTTCAAAGTCTTTATTTTGGTAATAAAATTCACCTTGAGCAAAGCGGATATTAGAAATATTGGAGAATTCATTTGTAGATTCATTTATATATGCTTCACCGAGTACTTCCGATACTGGAGTAGAAGTTTCTTCTGTTAAAAATGTTTTATAGTAAACCTTTTGGATAAATTGATTTTCAATGGTCATGTTCGTTCCCCCTGTATAATTTAGAAAAATGATGTTGTATGTAAAGGGTGCATGTTCTTTTAATAGGTAGAAGTTGCATTATATCGACCAAACTATGTATTTGCTAGGTATATCATTTTTCCTGAGAGTTAAACCGTTGCGAAAAGTAACTTTTCTTTATTGTAACAAAAAAACAAGCATATGAATTTTTATTTTTTAATCCTGTTATTTGTGGATAGTAAGACTGGCGCTTCGAAAAGCGGTGAATATAAGGGAAGGAGGCGGGAGTCTGGCGCACGATTGATGTGTACTAAGAATGAGCGAGGATGAACAAATGCTCACCGATTAATGGTTCACTTTCTTCCTGCTAAAGGAATGGATAGAAGTAGAGTTCATTATAAAAACAATGTATAGTGAATATGTATACCATGTTTGTCTGAAAGATAGAAAGGGCACAATGTGGAATAACGATCGTACATAGGATGTGTCTTCCGAATGGAACAACATATTGGCGAGTTAATCGCACATTATGGGTATTTTGGAATTATAATAGCTTTGGCCGGTGGGATTGTTGGATTACCGATACCAGATGAGTTTTTATTGACCTTTGTTGGTTATAACGTTTCAAAAGGAGTTATGTCAGGAACTGCTGCGTTTTTAAGTGGGATGGCTGGTGCAATGTTAGGCATTACATTAAGCTATATATTAGGTTTGAAACTTGGACTCCCTGTTTTAAAAAAATATGGGCCGAAAATTAGAATTAAGGAACATCACATTGAAAAAACACATATTTTATTTGAAAAATATGGCCCATTTCTTTTAATGATTGGTTACTTTATCCCGGGAGTGCGTCATTTAACAGCATATTTTGCTGGGATGTCAAATTTAACGCTTTGGCGTTTTTGTTTGTACGCTTACGGTGGTGCGCTTATTTGGATAAGTGTTTTTATTGGACTTGGCTGGAAGTTGGGAGAGAAGTGGCGTTTCGTTGAGTATAGTTTACATCATTATGGCATATGGATTATATCCATTTCAGTAGTTGTTACATGTATTGTATGGTTTTACATAAAGAAAAAGAAAAACCGCGAGTAGCGGTTTTTTTAGCTGAAAGCAATAAATAGTACACCAGCTGTAATAAAGACAACACCAATACCAGTCATAAAGTTTAACTTTTCGCCGAGTATAATCATAGCGAGAATGATAGAAAATACGACGCTTAGTTTATCGACAGGAGCCACTTGTGAAACTTTCCCTGTTTTGAGGGCAAGAAAATAAAATAGCCATGACGAAGCACCAGCAACCCCGCTTAATGTGATAAAGAGCAGTGCTTTTTTATTTAGTAGTACGTCGCCAATATTTTGAAATTTACCTTGTATAATAATAACGCCTACCATAAATAATGCCATAATAATAGAACGAACCGTCGTAGCAACATTGGCATCGATTCCATCTAAACCAATCTTACCGAAAATAGATACAAGGGCAGCAGCAATTGCTGATAATAGTGCAAATAAGAGCCATGAACTCATAGTAAAATTCCTCCAATCTTACATTATTATACATGAAAACCATTCTCATGTATTAATAACGAAATAATCCCCACCTTATATTTTTAATAAGGTGGGGATTATTATACTACTCTGCAATTTCCTCATATAAAAAGTACGTTACATTATAAATATGTTCTACTTCATCGTCTGTCATAAACAATAATTCGTCACGCTCAATCCCTTTTTTCTTTTCGATAAACTCAATCATATTTTTGCGTTCTTCTCTTTTCATCAATTTTATTTCTCCTCTCAATCTGTTTTAATACAGTTTATTTAAGTTACTGCTATTATATAACAGATTCTTTGGAAAGTTCCACCTATTTTATTGTTTTTTTTAGAAGAACTTTTCGACAAAACAAGCCCACCTAAAGGGGGCTTGTTTTATTTTATAGTCGTAAAAACTCGGGCTCCGTCGTACCGGCACCATCGATGTAATAAATTGTGTCAGGATTGATTTTTATTAATACGTAATTAGGGTCTTCAGGACCGAGTAACCAACGTTTTAAGCTATTATTCCAAAACTTATTTTTTAATGTGGAGTCTTCCTCGATTGAAGCTAAGCCTTCAACTTCAATATAATCTTCATCTAATTTTTTTCCTTCTCGTCCAAGTAGTACATGGACATTTGGGTTGTTTTCGATATCTGTTATCTTTTTTGATTGTCGATCTGTTGCAACATATAGTACAAAATCTTCGTGGAAAAACATCATAAAGGCACTGTGCGGCTTATCGTTACGTACAGTTGATAATACACCAGTTCTTTGTCCTTGAATAATTGTTGCGATTTTTTCTTTTAAGTGCATATTTTTTACCTCTTTTCCTAATTTATATTTTCTTTGTTTAAACAAGATAATTTAAATATCTTTCATACTGTTTTCTTCAATCCGATTTTTTAAACGTAATTGTGATGAAATCGGACAAGTTAGGAGAAGAATAATAATAATACTGAGGAGAAATACATACGATGGAAGGATGAAAAGCATGTTTAATAAAATATTTCTTATAGTAGCGCTTATAGGTGTACCACTGTCTGTACTTGGAAAAACATTTCATTGGCCCCAAACAATTATGTTCGCTGTGTATTGTATTACGATTATCGCGTTAGCTGGTTTTATGGGGAGAGCGACAGAAAGTTTGGCAATTGTCTCTGGACCTAGAATAGGCGGATTATTAAATGCTACTTTCGGTAATGCTGTTGAACTAATCATTTCGATTTTCGCACTTCAAGCGGGATTAATTGAAGTGGTATTAGCCTCTTTAACAGGATCTGTACTTGGAAATTTACTATTAGTAGGGGGACTATCTTTCTTTGTAGGAGGTCTTAAATACAAAAGACAAAGTTTTAATGTGTATGATGCAAGGCATAATTCAGCTTTATTAATATTTGCTGTTGTTGTAGCCTTTGTTATTCCAGAGATCTTTTCAATGAAGATGGACGCTGGAAAGACGTATCAATTAAGTATAGGTGTTTCTATTATTATGATCATTATGTACCTTGCTGCATTGCTATTTAAGTTAGTTACGCACCGCGGTGTATATCAACATAAAAGTGATGAAGTCGCTCATGAAGAAGAGCCAGAGTGGTCAAAAGGAAAAGCGTTACTCATTTTAGCGATAGCGACAATTGCGGTAGCTTATGTGTCAGAGGCGCTCGTGCATACATTTGAAACAGTCGCGAAATCATTTGGCTGGTCAGAACTATTTATAGGGGTTATTATCGTTGCGATTGTTGGAAATGCAGCGGAACATGCATCTGCAATTATTATGGCTTATAAAAATAAAGTAAATATTGCAGTCGAAATTGCAGTAGGTTCTACATTACAAATTGCCATGTTTGTTGCTCCTGTATTAGTACTGTTATCCATGTTTTTTGCAAATAGGATGCCTTTAGTATTTACCATACCAGAACTTGTTTCTATGATTACAGCTGTTTTCTTAACGATTGCGATTTCAAATGATGGTGATACAAACTGGTTTGAAGGAGGCACTTTATTAGCGGCGTATGTCATTATGGGAATTGGTTTTTATTTATTATGAAAAATAGGCATAACAATTGTGCTGAGAGAAAACAATAAACAAAGTAGTATATACCTTTACGTAGGAAGGAGCCAGACAGGTGAAACGAGTATACAGCATATGTCTTTCAACTATGGTCTCGTTTATTCTATTATTTCCTAACATGAGTTTTGCAAAGACAACGGTAGAAACAAAAATGCCTTCATCTGTTTTAAATATTTCTAAAGACAATACGTTTCCAAATGATGCGCAAGATTTGCCGCGTTTACAGCCGAGTAAGTTTGCTCAAGAACTATTGAAAACAGCAAATATTAAAATTGAAAATCCAGACTTAATTCGAATGTTTAATGAAACGACCATTTCGAATGCGCCGCTTGCGGTAGGGTACCGAGCGAAAATTTATTTAGGTCAATGGGCTTTGAATTATGAATCGGTTGATACATCGATTAATTGGGAATATAAACAAGTAAATCGTAACTTATACGATAATCGCGGAGGAGATCGCCTATATCCGCTACGCTATAAACAAGAAACGCAGAAGACAGTTGAAGGCGATTTAACAGCGGATATGAAAGATGCTACAGATGTGAAAAAAATGATGCTTCTCAAAGCACTTGAAAAAGTACAATTACCGCTTTCGTTTAAAACGACCATTGGTTATGGTACTGGACATGAGCGAGTGTATAATATTAGTCCGAGTCAACTCGGATATTTATACGCTTATACACCAGCGGTAAATGAAAAAGGAAAAGTGACATTTGGAGAAGTATACCTTGTATTAAAGGGAAATCAAAAAAGACTTGTTGTGAAAAATATTACCTCTCAAGGAATTGGAGCGGCAATTCCAATTCATGATCATTTATTCTTTAAATTCATTTCTTCTTCTCACTCGCAATAATATAAAAAAACGTCAGCTTATAAGCTGACGTTTTTTTATAATGTAATGTTTGCTGTTTTTGATAAGAAATCTTCTGTCGGATAGTAGCTGTTTTTTACAAGAACATTCGGTCCAAGGCATTTTACTGCAGGACAGTGACAGCTTAATGATTTTGCTGTTTTTGAAGCACTCCATTTATCATAAGCTTCTTGTAATGTGTTTGTTTGTATGTTCCCTAGAAGGGGAACGTCACCGAAATCAGTTACGATAATATTACCATCAAAAATGTTTACATTTAAGCGTGAACGACCATCCGGATCGTTACGAACAGTTACATTTTTGCTCTCTTGTAATTTCTTAAATGTGACGATGTCTCGCTCGTCATCACTGCAAGCGTAGAAAGGTAAAGTTCCAAATAACATCCAAACATTTTCATCGCGAATTTCTAGTAAATGCTCAATTGCATCACGAATTTCAGCTTTTGTTAAAATTTCTAGATTGCTTGCAAAATCACTCGGATACATCGGATGTACTTCATGACGTTTACAGCCCATTTCGTCAACGATTTGACGATGAATATGTTCAATGTGTGGTAGAGTTCGTTTATTCAGCATCGTTTCGGCTGATACGAGTACACCTGCATCTGATAGAGCTTTACTATTTGTAATCATTCGTTCAAATAACTTTGCACGTTGTTCATACGTAGGTTTACGCTCCATCATTGCAAATCCACCTTCAACGAAGTCATCAATTGTTCCCCAGTTATGAGATATATGCAATACGTCTAAATAAGGAATAATTTGTTCGTAACGTGCTAAATCTATAGTTAAGTTTGAGTTGATTTGAGTGCGAACGCCTCGTTCATGGGCATATTTTAAGAGTGGTGTTACATAGTTGTCGACGGATTTTTTTGAAAGCATAGGTTCTCCGCCAGTAATACTTAAAGAACGTAAATGAGGAATCTCATCTAATCGTTTTAATAAAAGATCCATCGGAAGCGGATTCGGGTCTTTCGGCTGTAACGTGTAACCAACAGCGCAATGCTCACAGCGCATATTGCATAACGTCGTCGTTGTAAACTCAACATTTGTTAATAGTAGTTTGCCGTACTCTTCAAGGTCCATATACGCTTCCCATGGATCGTAAGAAGGAGTAATCGGCTTCATTTTTTGTGATATCGTCATATGAAATACTCCTTTGACTATTGAAATAACAATTTGTCCATTCTCTATAATAGAAGAATATGTGCTTTTTATAAAGTGAAACTTTTTTGTGGAAAAAGAGAGAGGGCTTACATTCGAATGAATTACTGTGACAAAATTCATGAAATTACATACCCATAGCAATCATTTTTGCGGTATAATAAAAGCAACTCGAATTAAAAGGAGAGTGCCTTCATGGGAAAAGCAATTCAAGATAAAGATACACAATTAGTATATTTAAAAGAACGTTTAAATATGTTCATTGAAGTAATTGATACAATTGAACCTGAAGAAGTAGAGTTAGAAGATGTAGATCGTCTTCTTGCAATGCTAGATGAATTAGAATTAAAATGTGAGCAATTTAAAAAAGACGAATAATATATTAAAAAGGCTGCCAACTTCAATTTGGTAGCCTTTTTCTGTGCGGATAATAGAAGGACGATAGAAAAAGAGGTATAATCAAGTTGTGAAAAATTTCATTTATGCTTTAATAGCGTGAAACAAATAAAAAGCTGAAGAGTATAACAATGAGATTTTCATCTCATAACGTTTTGGTAGCGTTCACAATTGAGGGGGAAGTAACAATGGAAAAGCTTCAAGAAAGCATGTATCAACTAATTGTTGAAACGTCAACGAACTTACCGAAAGATGTTCGTCGTGCGATTCAACAAGCGAAAGAGCGAGAAAATGCAGGGACTCGTTCTGCGATGGCACTTGGCACAATTACAAATAATATTAAAATGGCTGATGATAACATATCGCCAATTTGCCAAGATACAGGGATGCCAACGTTTAAAATTTATACACCAGTTGGTGTGAATCAATTAAAGTTGAAGGAAGCTATCTATAATGCGCTTGAGCGGGCGACAAAAGATGGTAAACTTCGTCCCAATTCTGTTGATTCTCTTTTCGGAGACAATAGTGGAAATAATTTAGGACCAGGTACACCGGTTATTAAGTTTGAACAATGGGAAAAAGATTATATTGATGTACGTTTAATCCTAAAGGGTGGTGGCTGTGAGAATAAAAATATTCAGTATAGCTTACCATGTGAATTAGAAGGACTTGGACGAGCTGGCCGTGATTTAGAAGGGATTCGTAAATGCCTTCTTCATGCAGTATATCAAGCGCAAGGTCAAGGGTGTAGTGCAGGTGTAATTGGTGTTGGTATCGGGGGAGACCGCACATCAGGTTACGAATTAGCAAAAAATCAATTATTCCGTACATTAGATGATGTCAATCCAATCCCAGAGTTACAAAAACTTGAAGAGTACGTATTAGAAAATGCAAATAAGCTTGGCATTGGTACGATGGGATTTGGCGGAGAAACAACTTTACTTGGTTGTAAAATTGGTGTCTATAATCGTCTGCCAGCTAGTTTCTACGTATCTGTTGCGTATAATTGCTGGGCATATCGCCGTCTTGGAGTAACAATCCATCCTGAAACAGGTGAAATTATGGATTGGCTATATCAAGAAGGTGAAGATACACTTCAGCAAGAAGCACAAGAAAAAACAGAGCAACGTGAGATTGTATTACAAGCACCAATTACAGAAGAGCAAATTCGTGAACTTCGCGTTGGTGATGTTGTAACAATTAATGGCATGATGTATACAGGTCGTGACGCAATCCATAAGCATTTAATGGATAACGATTGTCCAGTAGATTTAAATGGACAAGTTATTTATCACTGTGGTCCAGTTGTCGTGAAAGATGAAAATGACAATTGGCAAATTAAAGCGGCAGGTCCAACGACAAGTATTCGTGAAGAACCATACCAAGGTGATATTATGAAGAAATTTGGTATTCGCGCTGTCATTGGAAAAGGCGGTATGGGTGCGAAAACATTAGCGGCTTTAGAAGAACACGGCGGTGTATATTTAAACGCAATCGGTGGTGCAGCGCAATATTATGCTGAATGTATTAAAGAAGTGAAAGATGTTGATTTCTTACAATTTGGTATTCCAGAGGCAATGTGGCATTTACGTATTGAAGGATTTAAAGCAGTTGTAACGATGGATTCTCATGGTAATAGCTTACATGCAGATGTTGATAAAACATCACTTGAAAAATTAGCGAGCTTTAAAGAGCCAGTATTTAAGTAAAAAAAAATGCATCTCGAATGATTCGAGATGCATTTTTTTGGTATATATAGAAAAACATGTTCAGCATGAAAGAATGCGCGGCAACAGAAACTACAAGTACGATTATATATGGAAAGGAGACTATTTATGAAACATAAATGGTTATATATCGGTCTCATTTTTTCAATTATGATGGCACTTGTTCCAGTTTCAACATTGGCTTATACAAATACTCCACATAACTGGGGAATTCCGCGTCCTAAAAATGAAACAGTACCAGATGCAGGGAAACTGTATACAGAATTGCTACAAAAAAATGGCGGATTTTATTTAGGGGATACGAAGAAAAAAGATATTTATTTAACATTTGATAATGGGTATGAAAATGGATATACAGGCCAGATTTTAGACGTATTAAAAGAGAAAAAAGTACCAGCAACCTTCTTTGTAACAGGGCATTATATTAAAACACAAAAAGATTTATTGTTAAGAATGAAGGATGAAGGACATATTATTGGAAACCATTCGTGGAGTCATCCTGATTTTACAGCAGTAAATGATGAGAAACTTCGTGAAGAATTAACGAGTGTAACGGAAGAAATTAAAAAAATGACCGGGCAAAAAGAAGTGAAATATGTGCGTCCTCCGCGCGGTGTATTTAGTGAAAGAACGTTAGCCCTTACGAAAGAAATGGGCTACTATAATGTATTTTGGTCACTTGCATTTTTGGATTGGAAAGTGGATGAACAAAGAGGATGGCAATATGCGCATAATAATGTTATGACGATGATTCATCCAGGATCTATTTTATTACTTCATGCAATATCAAAAGATAATGCAGAAGCACTTGCGAAAATCATTGATGATTTGCGCGAGAAAGGGTATCATTTTAAAAGTCTAGATGACTTAGTAAAAAGCAATCAACCGTAAGCATGTATGCTTGCGGTTTTCTCATGCTATAATGATGTGTAAAAAGGATGGGGAAACGTATGTGGAGCGAACATGTTACGTTAGAGTATCCGTATCATTTTGAAGAAGTATTAAAACGTTTATCTTTTGATCCGCTTAACGTCATTCAATTAGATGAGAAAGTTATTTATGTCCCGCTTTGTATAGACAAGGAACAGGTTGTTGTTCGCTTACAAGGGATTGGTACTGTTCAAAATCCACAGTTTTGGATCTCTAGTCAGACAGGAAATCCGGAGAAAGTCATGAAACGAATGAGGGCCATTTTTCATTGGAATGAACCGTTTCAAGATATACAAAATCATTTTTTAAACACATCATTACGTCCACTATTTGAAACATATGCTTATACTCCAATTATTTTAGAATTCGATTATTTTGCATGTTTACTTCGCTGTATTATTCATCAACAAATAAATTTGAAATTTGCTACTGTGCTGACAGAGCAATTTGTAAAACGATATGGAACAGAGAAGAACGGTGTATTCTTTTTCCCTACTCCAGAAATAGTAGCAAATATTTCAATTGAAGAATTGAGAGAGCAGAAATTTAGTCAGCGAAAAGCTGAATATATGGTAGGATTAGCAAAGTATATTATAGGTGGTAAGTTAGATTTAACTAGAATAGAAAACGAAACAGAAGAAGGAGTTGCAGCACAATTGTTACCAATTAGGGGGATTGGTGCATGGACAGTGCAAAACTTTTTAATGTTTGGGCTTGGACGGAAAAATATGTTTCCGAAAGCAGACATCGGGATTCAGCGTGCAGTACAAGGTGTATTTCAATTAGATGATAAACCGGGTGATGCGTTTTTAGAAAACGTGAAACAAGAGTGTGAACCATACTGCAGTTATGCAGCGTTATATTTATGGAAAAGTATAGAGTAGAGGTGTAATAATGATACAAAAACAACATGAGAGTAAGTTGGAAGTTGGTCAAACATTTCCTGTGACAATTAAACGTCTTGGGATTAATGGAGAAGGCGTTGGTTATTTTAAGAGACAAGTTGTTTTCATTCCAGGAGCATTACCAGGAGAAGAAGTTGTTGCTGAAACAACGAAAATTCAGCGTGGCTTCGCTGAAGCGAAAGTGAAAAAAGTTCGTAAAGCTTCACCACATCGTGTGAAAGCACCATGTCCAGTATATGAAGAATGTGGTGGCTGTCAGCTACAACATTTAGATTATAAAGAACAATTAAATCAAAAGCGTGATATTGTTGTACAAGCATTTGAGAAGTATATGAACAACAGTTTGGAAGAGAAAATTCGTCCAACGCTTGGTATGGAAAATCCATGGCATTATCGTAATAAGAGTCAATTACAAGTGGGACGTAAAGACGAAAAGGTTATTACAGGGCTGTATAAGCAAAACTCACATCAGTTAATTGATATTGCTCATTGTATGATTCAACATAAAGCAACGAATGAGGCGACAAAAGTTGTAAGACGTATTTTAGAAAAATTAAATGTTTCTATTTACAATGAGAAAAAACAAAAAGGTTTAGTACGCACAATTGTGACACGTACTGCAGTTCAAACAGGGGAAGTACAAGTTACACTTATTACAACAAAAGAAGAATTACCAAATAAAGAGCAGTTTATCGCAGAAGTACAAAAACAGATGCCAGCTGTTAAATCAATTATGCAAAACGTGAATTGGCGTAAAACATCTGTTATTTTCGGTGATAAAACATTTAAATTAGCTGGAAAAGAAGTAATTCAAGAAACACTTGGTGATTTATCATTTGAATTATCAGCACGTGCATTCTTCCAGTTGAATCCAGAACAAACGGTTGTTTTATATAATGAAGCCAAAAAAGCAGCTGCTTTAACAGGCGATGAGAAAATTGTAGATGCGTATTGTGGTGTTGGTACAATCGGTCTTTGGCTTGCAAATGATGCAGCGGAAGTACGTGGTATGGATGTAATTCCAGAAGCAATTGCGGACGCAAGAAAAAATGCGAAGCGTCACGGGTTTACAAACACGAAATATGAAGCAGGTAAAGCTGAACAATGGTTACCGAAATGGGTAAAAGAAGGATGGCGTCCAGATGTAATTGTTGTCGATCCACCTCGTACAGGTTGCGATGATAAATTATTGGAAACAATTTTAAAAGTGAAGCCGAAACAAGTTGTTTACGTATCTTGTAATCCTTCTTCATTAGCACGTGATGTACAAGCATTAATGAAGAGTTATGAAGTGGAGTATGTGCAACCAGTTGATATGTTCCCGCATACAGCTCATGTAGAAAATGTAGTGAAGCTTGTTAGAAAGTAAAGTTTATTCATATTCCCTCATAATATGAGGGAATATTTTCTGTGAAGGAGGATAAGATGAACAATTATAAATTAACGATTCAGTACGATGGTGCACGTTTTAAAGGCTGGCAACGCCTTGGTAATAACGATAATACGATTCAAGGAAAAATCGAAAGTGTCATATCTGAAATGGTCGGAAAAGAAATTGAAATTATCGGTTGTAGTAGAACAGACACTGGTGTACATGCTTTGAATCAAGTTGCTAACTTTCAAAGTGATGAGAAGTTAGTGGAACATAAAGTGAAAAAATATTTAAATCAATATTTACCCAATGATATTAGCATTACGAATGTAGAAGAAGTACAAGATCGATTCCACGCTCGTTACAATTCTAAAGCAAAAACATATCTTTATAAAATTTGGAATGAAGAGCATAC
Source organism: Bacillus basilensis (assembly GCF_921008455.1). Taxonomy (NCBI): domain Bacteria; kingdom Bacillati; phylum Bacillota; class Bacilli; order Caryophanales; family Bacillaceae; genus Bacillus; species Bacillus basilensis. The sequence goes on from NZ_CAKLBZ010000001.1 coordinate 470,869, forward strand.
GAATCCATTTATGCGTAAATACAGCATGCATGTGAATAAAAAATTAAATGTGAAAAGCATGAAAGAAGCTGCGAAACATTTAGTTGGTTCACATGACTTTACTGCTTTTTCAAATGCGAAATCAAAGAAAAAGTCTATGGTTCGAGAAGTATATTCACTTGAAGTGATGGAAGAGGCAGGATTTGTACAAATTAGAGTAAGTGGCAACGGATTCCTTCATAACATGGTACGAAAAATTGTTGGAGCATTAATTGAAGTTGGATTAGGACAATTAGATGCAGAAGCAATTCCGCAAATTCTAGAGGCGAAACAACGTAATCAAATTAATTGCCTTGCTGAGGCGAGTGGTTTGTATTTGGAGAATGTTGAATTTTAATAATCAGTAAAAAAATCGAGCTGTGTAGGCTCGATTTTTTTATACTTTACAATTAAGAAGATTTCTCTCTCTTCATACGTATCTTCAAATTCCAAAAAGCAGCAAGCATAATAGCTGCAAAAGAGCCGCTAATTGCTGCGAATAGCTTCGCATAAGGATAGGCATTCATATCAATGAGTAACATCATACATACAATGGTAGGGAAGAAGGCTAAGTATTGTAATAACTTTAATTTGTTATCATTACTCATATATATCGTTCCTTTCTAGTATGTTATATGTTTATTGTGATATATTTTTCCATTTCCAGCACTTGGAGAAACATTCATTTCATATGTGTAAATGCAGTTTTTTAATTCGATATTGTAAGTTTTGCCTACTTAATCCTAAAAACTTTGCAGCTTGTGAAATATTACCGTGATACTCTTTAAGAATTTGATTGATGTAGTTCTTTTCCATTTCTGCTATTGTGTGCTTTAACGTTTTCGGTGTATCAGTATCGTTATTAGTTAGGAGAGGTTGCATATTGAATTCTTTTTTTATTCGTTCGCGAAAGCGGGTGGGAAGATGAAATGCTGTAATGATATGTTCATCTTCAACTAAATTCATTGAACCTTCAATGATATGTTCCAATTCTCGTACATTTCCAGGCCATTCATATGCATACAAGAATTCTCTTACATGTACATCTACATCCGTTACGGCGAGTCCAAATTGAATGTTGTACTTTTCGATAAAGTGTTGAACAAGAGCGGGAATATCTTCTTTTCGTTCACGTAAAGGCGGGAGACATAAAGTAACGACGCTTAATCGGTAATATAAGTCTTCCCGTAATCGATTGTGTGTAATAGCTTCAAGAGGGTCTTCATTAATAGTTGCTATAATACGAACATCAATTTCTTTTTCTTGTGTGCCTCCGATTCTTCGTATTGTTTTTTCTTGTATAGCTCGCAGTAACTTCGCTTGAAGTGCTGGACTTAACGAATTGATCTCATCTAATAACAAAGTTCCTCCGTTTGCTTCTTCAAATAAACCAGCTTTATCGATAGCTCCTGTAAATGCACCTCGGTTCGTACCAAATAATAAGCTTTCCATTAGCGTATCAGGAATAGCGGCACAGTTTTGTGAAATGAACGGTTTTGTTGAACGTTGACTTTCATTATGGATACTTTGTGCAAATAGTTCTTTTCCAGTTCCTGTTTCTCCTACGAGAAGTATGGAGGAGGATGTACGAATTACCCTTTTTCCTTCCGCAATGGTTGATTGAATGGCTTCAGAATCACCAATTATGTGATCAAAGGTAAATTTAGTGTTTTGTTTTCGAGAAGAGTCCATTTTTATTGTTTGCTTTAAGTTATTCATCTCTTTTGAAATTTCAATAGCGCCTTTAATTTTTCCATTTTCTATTATAGGGAAAGTATCGTTAATCGTCGTAATTTCTTGCCCTTTATTGTTAAAATAAGTTTGTTTTATATTTTTGTTTGTTTTTCCTAATTTTAATGCTTCTATAAGAGTACTATTTTTATTTTCTTCAAATGCGAATACTTCTAAAGGACTTTTATATAGCACATCTGAGCGCTCCATTGATTCAATTTCCATCATTTTGCGGTTATAAATAATCGTTTTACTTTCCTCATTAATAATATGAATCCCGATATCGAGTTCATTGAGTAAAGTTTCATATAGCATATTCATTTCAATGATCTGTTTAAAATTAATGTCTTCTGTACGCATAGATTATCTTCTCCTCATTTCACCCTATGAAGACTGACTTTTTATAATTTTATTAAAATTCTTATAAAATCGCAAAATTTTTTTGCTATTTTCTTTTTAAAACTTCTTAAATGATAGAAAAATTTTGCGGTTATGAAGATTTTTTTGTGAGGAATCCTCATTTTAAATAGGAATTGGAGATTGGTATGCTTTTTGCATAAATAATAGTTGAAATCTTTAAAGGAGGGATATGCAACGTTTCAGTACCAATTAAAAAAAGGAGGAGTTTATAAAGTGAAGACGGTTATAGAAGGCGTGTATAGTCCTTGTTACGGGAAAGTAGAGAAGTTATTTGTTGCGGAAAGTTCTTACGTATACGAGTGGGAGAAATTAGCGCTCATTGAAACAATAGATAAACAGAAAGTAGAAATTAAGATAGGAATCAGTGGATATATCGAGTCATTAGAAGTAGTAGAGGGACAGGCCATCGCTGATCAAAAATTATTAATAACAGTGAGGGATGATCTTTTAGTAACAGGCAGTGATTAATATAAGTGATATGTATTTTTGCTCTTTTAAATCATTATTTTTACTATGAAAAAATTTAAAAACGCTTACATTAAATAGGTTTGCAAAGTGAAAAGGGGGGATTTATATGATGGATCAAAATCAAGGATTAAAAAGGGAATTGAAAAGTAGGCACATATTTATGATTGCACTTGGAGGCGTTATTGGTACGGGTCTTTTTTTAGGATCTGGCTATACAATTCATGAAGCTGGACCTGGAGGAGCGATTGTAGCATATCTTGTCGGAGGATTTGTTATGTATTTAACAATGCTCTGTCTCGGAGAGTTAGCTGTTGCGATGCCTGACGCAGGATCTTATCAAACGTATGCCACAAAGCACATTTCCCCTGCAGCGGGTTATGTAGTGGGATGGATGTCGTGGCTAAACTGGTCTGCTACGATAGGTATTGAACTGATTGCAGTTAGTATTTTAATGAAACGATGGTTTCCTGATGTATCGTCATGGATTTGGTGTGTAGTGTTTGCGGTACTCCTCTTTGCTATCAATGCGTTATCTTCAAGAAGTTTTGCAGAAGTTGAATTCTGGTTTGCAAGTATTAAAGTAATTACAATCATTGCATTTATTATTTTGGGCGGGGCAGCAATGTTTGGTTTTTTAGATATGAAAGGAAATGACCCAGCACCAATGTTTTCTAGCTTTACTGATTATGGTGGATTGTTCCCAAATGGATTATCAGCTATTTTAATTACGATGATTGCTGTTAATTTTTCCTTCCAAGGAACAGAACTAGTCGGTATTGCAGCAGGTGAGAGTGAAAATCCAGAGAAAACGATCCCGAAGGCAATTAATAATACAGTTTGGCGTATACTTGTGTTCTTTGTATTATCTATTTTCATTCTTGCGGGATTATTCCCTTGGCAGCAAGCAGGAGTAATAGAGAGTCCATTCGTAGTTGTATTTGATAAAATTGGTATTCCTTATGCAGCTGATATTATTAATTTTGTTATTATTACAGCGGTTCTATCTGTTGCGAATTCAGGATTATATGCAACTTCCCGTATGCTATGGTCTATGTCTAATCAAGGAATGATTAGTCCGATTTTTGGTAAGTTATCTAAAAATGGTGTTCCTATTTACGCATTAATTGTAAGTACATTTGTAGGGTGTCTCTCACTACTATCAGGTATTTATGCGGAAGATACAGTTTATTTATGGTTGCTTTCAATTGCAGGATTTGGAGCGATATTAGTTTGGGCATCTATTGCTCTATCTAACTTATTAGCTAGAAGGTCATACATAAAGCAGGGCGGGGATGTGAAGGATTTGAAATTTAAAACACCGTTATATCCATTCGTACCACTGCTTGCGTTAGTATTAAATGTAACCGTAATTGTTGGTATGGCTTTTATCCCAGAACAAAGAATGGCATTGTATTGTGGTATTCCATTTATGATTGTTTGCTTACTGTTTTACCGTGCGACAAAAAATAAGAGAAGCAAAATGGAACATGTTGAAAAAGTAGATACAACAGAAGTAGAAAGTTTATAAATATATTAGAAACTAATGCAAAAAAAGAGACTGTAAAATTGTAAACAGTCTCTTTTTTTGTGAAAATAAAGCTGGAAACATACTACGTATGCAAAGGGGAATTAGCGATGAATCAAGAAGTTTCACAGCTATTAGAACAGATTGATCTACGAAAAGATGAGTTACTAGAGCTTACAAAAACTTTAATTCGTTTTGAAACACCAGCACCGCCGGCGAGAAACACAAATGAGGCGCAAGAATTTGTTGCAGATTTTCTAAGAAAACGAAATTTTAGTGTTGATAAATGGGATGTATATCCGAATGATCCGAACGTTGTTGGGGTGAAAAAAGGGATAGAAAGTGACACACATAAAAGTCTTATTATTAATGGACATATGGATGTAGCTGAAGTGACAGCAGATGAGGCGTGGGAAACGAATCCGTTTGAGCCATTTATAAAAGATGGTTGGTTAGTTGGACGTGGTGCGGCAGATATGAAAGGGGGATTGGCTGGAGCGCTATTTGCCATTCAGCTTTTACAAGAAGCTGGCATTGAATTACCTGGAGATTTAATCTTTCAATCCGTAATTGGGGAAGAAGTTGGAGAGGCAGGAACACTTCAATGCTGTAAAAGAGGTTATGATGCTGATTTTGCAGTCGTAGTGGATACGAGTGATTTACATATGCAAGGGCAGGGCGGCGTAATTACTGGATGGATTACTGTGAAAAGCCCCCAAACATTTCATGATGCAACACGCAGGCAAATGATCCATGCTGGAGGACGTTTATTCGGAGCGAGTGCGATTGAAAAAATGATGAAAGTTGTGCAAAGTTTACAAGAATTAGAGCGTCACTGGGCAGTTATGAAAACATATGAAGGCTATCCATATGGAACAACAACAATTAATCCAGCTGTTATTGAGGGCGGAAGACATGCAGCATTTATTGCGGATGAGTGCCGTTTGTGGATAACCGTACATTTTTACCCAAATGAAACGCATGAACAAATCGCACAAGAAATTGAAGAGTATATTGGGAAAGTAGCGGCTGCTGATCCATGGTTAAGTGAAAATCCACCACAATTTAAGTGGGGTGGAGAATCAATGATTGTGGATCGGGGCGAAATTTTCCCTTCTTTAGAAGTAGATAGTGAACATGCAGCTGTAAAAACGCTTAGCTCAGTACACGAATCAATTCTCTCTAAAAATGCAATTTTAGATATGTCGGCAACGGTAACGGATGGTGGGTGGTTTAGTGAATTTCGTATTCCAGCTGTTATTTACGGACCAGGTACATTAGAAGAAGCTCATTCAATAAATGAGAAAGTTGAAGTAGAACAGTTAATTGAATTTACAAAAGTAATAACAGCATTTATATATGAATGGTGTCATACAAAAAAATAGATTAGTATGTTGAAATCGTACAGGTATGTATACTTGTACGATTTTTTAGTGAACTATTTCAGAGTTGAATAGAAACAACTGAAATAGTTCGTTATTTTTCTATGTCTTTCGTTTTAATTCGATTAATTTCTCTTTTGCTAATTCAACAGCAATTGCATCATCTAAATAGCCAATTGGAAAGAGATAGTCGGGAATAATATCTGTCGATAAAATGAAATACAGTAATGCGCCCCCAAGAACTGCACGCTCTTCTTTCGGAATAGTTGCATTGCAAAATTGTTGATACATATCCGTTAATTGTTCAATGAAAGGACCAGCACTATCAATTTGTTCTAATTTGCTTGCAAAACTTTCATGAATCCGTTTTTCACCTTCTGCTGTTTGAGCATAGCGTTCATAGTTTTCAAGTTCTTGTTTCACGCGAGTTGTTGTGTAGTCGAAATCGAATAAGTTAGAGGATTGCAGAGTTTGTTGAATTGTATCAAGAGATGTATACATATCCGTCTTTTCTTTATTAATGTGGGGGAAATCCGGATACATTTCATCAAATAATAATTGGGGTGGAACTTGCAGACATTCTGCGAATTTTTGTAGATGTTTTTGCTTTGGCGGTTGTTTACCATTCATAATTCTTGAGATTGTTGCGGGATCGATATTTGTAAGCATTCCTAGTTGGCGCATAGATAAGGCACGTTCTTTTAAAAGTTTTTTTATTAATTTACTAAGCCGCTCATTTGGATTTTCTTTAGGCATAGTGAAGGCACTCCTTTTTATTGTTGAAAAAATGTTGAGTATTTATTACATGTATATGAAACAGACAGGCACAGTTGCTCAACATTTTCATAAGATGCATTGAAAAGTGAGAAAAAGGGGTGGCTGTTTATGAGTACGGCAGGTCTATTTTCAATTTTTTTAATCGGGATTGCTTCTAATTTAGATAATGCAGGTGTTGGGATTGCATATGGCATTCGTAAAATCCGAATTTCGTGGTTCAACAATTTTATCATCGCATTTTTTGGTTTTTTATTTACTTTATTAGCTGGCTTTTTTGGGAACTGGATTGCGTTATTTATCTCAGAGTTTACTGCAAACTTGATTGGAGCAATCGTTTTAGGGATAATCGGTGTGTTTATTTTATGTCAGCCTTTTTTGGGGAAAAGAAATACCGGAGGCTCTAAAGATGGTAATGTACTTATGGGAATTTTACGTGATCCAGAAAAAGCAGATTTTGATGGTTCGAAAACAATTAGTTTTTCAGAAGCAATTGTTTTAGGAATTGCGTTGTCTATTAATAATATTGCAGGTGGGTTTGATGCTGGGGTAACAAACTTGAATCTGTGGCTTACAGCAACTATTTCTGGGGTGTTTAGTTTTATTTGTATTAGTGGCTTTGCGTATGTAGGAAAACGATTTTTAGCAGAATACTTAGGGAAATGGGCAACGTTTATTGCAGGTGTGTTATTAATTCTTATTGGGATCGATCAGTTGTTGTAAGGAGAGTAGAAAACAAGGTTCGAGTATTTCCTTGGAAATACAGCAAGGGATTGCATATATCGACGTACTTTTCTCCATACTAATACGGATTTCTTTTAAGAAAGGGGGATTTGTATGGGACGCGGGAAAGCATTTGATCATAAGAAAAAAGGGCATGATCATCAACCACCTAAAGGTGCGTTCATTCATAAAGATGTAAATGAACATACTTTGGAAGAGGAAGAGTTACCAGTAAATATTGAGGCGTATAAAAATAGTTTGAAAAAACATTAAAAGCACCTATATAGGTGCTTTTTTAGCGTATATCCTCAATTAATTGTTCCGATTCTTCATGCATACTGTACTCGCTTAATACTTGGATGCAAAGCCATTTTAATTCTTCGATCGTATGTTCAAGTTCTTCAGGAAGCACATGATGAATGTCTTCAAGTCCCATTCCGAAATGAATAAGTTCAAGTACTTGATCATCGATATTCCGATCCATTAATAGTTCAAGTACTTCTAAATTGAATATGTATCGGTGAGCTTCATCGAGTGAAACAACTTTTAGCTTTAAGCTTTCTACAATACTCAATATAAAAAGAAGAATTGTTTTCTCAAGAACAGGTTGTTTTCCCATTTGAAATATTAGTTTCATCTTTCACACCTCCACATGTAGCGCTAGGTTGTACTATATTATTCAGGAGGGGGGAGCAAATATGCATGATATAGAGAAACTTTCAGTATGGTTTTTGTAAGGAGATTGATAGCTGATAAAGTTGAGGTTTTTATGAAATGAAAAAATCCTGCTAGTATAGCAGGATAACTCGTGATTAAAAAATGCTCCAACCTTCTTGAGCAGAAAGAAGTTCAAGAATTTTAAAACCAGCGATACTATTTCCGTTTGCATCTAAAGCTGGTCCGAAAATACCAATTCCCATTTCTCCTTTTACGCAGCCGAAAATGCCACCAGCTACACCGCTTTTTGCGGGGATACCAACACGAATCGCAAATTCACCAGACTCGTTATACATACCGCATGTAACCATAAATGTTTTACAAATCTTTGTAATATGCTTAGGGATAATTTGTTTTTTCTTATATGGGTCATATCCATCCATCGCAAAAATTAAACCGATACGTGCTAAATCGATACAGTTTACTTCAACTGCACATTGACGAGTGTATAAATCCATCAGTTCTTCGATGTCACAATCGATAATTCCGTTTTGTTTCATATAGTAACAAAGTGAACGGTTTAAGTAAGCTGTCTCTAATTCTGAATTGGCAACTTTAGAAGAATAATTAATAGTAGGATTATCTGTTATTTCACGTACAAAATGAAGGATGCGCTCCATCTTTTCTTCATTATCTTTTCCTGTTAACATGCTTGTAATAGCTAGTGCCCCTGCATTAATCATTGGATTAAGTGGTTTAGAAGGGCTTGTCGTTTCTAACTTAATAATAGAATTAAATGGATCACCAGTTGGTTCCATTCCAACTTTAGAAAATACATATTCTTCACCACGATCTAAAAGTGCAAGCGCAAGTGTAATTACTTTTGAAATACTTTGAAGAGTAAATAGTGTTTGTGAGTTGCCAGCATGAATGTATTCTGTTTCTTTATGGAAAATGGCAATCCCTAAATCATCTGGATTTGCATTTCCTAGTTCGGGGATATAAGTAGCAAGCTTTCCTTTTTTCGTATATGGTTTTACTTGTTCTAACAACTGTTGTAAGTTGTTTGTTTCAATGCACTGCATAGTACCAACGCTCCTATTTCGAATTAACTAAGTTTACTTTTCCCGATATGCTCGGAAATAAATAATAACATGAAAAAGTGGAATGATAAAACGAAAGTTGCATGTTCTATAGTGGGTCTTTCGTTTCAAGTATTCTGTATTCCAAAAGGAGAATTTTCCTTTTATATAACAGTTTGGAAATAGGAGATTTATCCATAAAAAATTCAAAAATAAAAACTACACATCTATACAACTATATGTTATTATGGTTATGTAAATAGAAAGCGTTTTCTAAAGCGTACTTATAATGATAACGATTTCATAAATTTGATAGGGGGAATTAAAATGTTGCAGTTTTTACAACGTATTGGTAAAGCGTTAATGCTTCCAATCGCCGTACTACCAGCAGCAGGATTATTGCTTCGTTTAGGGCAACCGGATGTATTTGATATTCCTGTTATGGCACAGGCCGGCGCAGCGGTTTTTGATAATTTAGCACTTATTTTTGCAATTGGTATTGCAATCGGTCTTTCAGTTGATGGTAGTGGTGCAGCAGGTCTTGCAGGTGCAATTGGTTATCTGGTTATGAAAAACAGTATTGATGCACTTAGTAAGGGATATTCTACTGTAGAATTACAAGATAAATTAGGTAAAGTTCAAGATTTAATAGGCAATAGCGCAAATGTAGATCCATCTAAGCTGGCAGATACAATGACACAAGTATCTAAAGCTGCCGAATTATCGACTAAAGTGGATATGAAAGTTCTAGGTGGTATTATTGTCGGCGTTATAGCAGGATTCCTTTATAATAAATTCCATAAGATTAAACTTCCAGAATGGTTAGGTTTCTTTGCTGGAAAACGTTTCGTTCCGATTGTTACATCGGTTGTGATGCTAATATTAGGAATTCTATTCGCACAAATTTGGCCAGCAATTCAAAATGGCATCGATGCATTAGCTCATGGAATTGTTAATTTAGGTGCAGTTGGTTCAGGTCTATTTGGTTTATTAAACCGTCTGTTAATTCCAATTGGTTTACACCATGTAATGAACACATACTTCTGGTTCGTATTTGGTGACTTTACAAATGCAGCAGGTAATGTTGTAAATGGTGATATTGCTCGCTTCCTTGCAGGAGATAAAACAGCAGGTATGTTTATGACTGGTTTCTTCCCAGTTATGATGTTCGGTTTACCAGCAGCATGTTTCGCAATGATTGCAGCTGCTAAACCAGAAAAACGTAAAATGGTTACAGGTATGTTAGGTGGTCTAGCATTAACTTCATTCTTAACTGGTATTACAGAACCAATTGAATTCTCATTCATGTTCTTATCACCAGTATTATATGGTATTCATGCCGTGTTAACAGGTATTTCTTTATTTGTAACAACAGCACTTGGCATTCACGATGGTTTCACATTTAGTGCCGGTGCAATTGATTACTTCTTAAATTTTGGTATTGCAACAAAACCAGTATTGCTAGCGGGAATCGGTTTAATTTACGCAGTAATTTACTTTGTAGTATTCTACTTCTTAATTAAGAAGTTTGACTTGAAAACTCCTGGTCGTGAAGATGACGATGAGTTAGCTGAAGAGGATGATGCGCCAGTTGCAGGCTCAATTGGTGAAACTTACGTAGCAGCTTTAGGTGGAAAAGAAAACTTAACAGTTATTGATAACTGTGCAACACGTCTACGCTTACAAGTAAAAGATGCTGGTCAAGTAAACGAAGCAGCATTAAAACGTGCTGGTGCAAAAGGTGTTATGAAATTAAGTAACACGAGTGTCCAAGTTATCGTAGGTACAAATGTTGAATCTGTTGCCGATGATATGAAAAAACACGTATAAATAATTAGATAAGAGGATATCCCAAAAGATTGATAACATCAGTTCTTTTAGAGGGTATCCTCTTTTTTTATGTTAAAAATTTAACGGGAATCTTACTTTTGTAAATTTTCTTTTTCTTTTTTGTACATATAGGTTGGTAATATGTGCAGTGCGTGATAAAGTAGTGATGTTATAGAATAGATTATCCAAAATCTACTAAAATAAGTCTTTAGTAGAGGAAGTAAATTATTGGTGAATAAGGGGAAAAAAGCAATCATGGATCACGAAAAAAATAATGCGAATGGGAAATCACGTCAGCCGATTGTATACATAAAAAGAACAATCATTCTCGTCTTACTATTTTCACTTGTATATTTCATGTATACAAAAATTGTTGCGCATAATAAGAAAGAAGAAACTTTAAAAGCAGCAGCAGAAATGAAGAAACAAGAAGAGCTAAAAAAGAAAGAAGAAAAAAAGAAGCAAGAAGCACAAAAACAAAAAGAGCAGGAAGAACAGGTGAAGCAAGCACAAGCTGTGGAAAAGCCTGCTGAGGGACCACCTCAAGAAATTAATGAAAACGCTCAATTAGATCAATATTTACAAAACGCAGGATTTAGTGGAACAGCTGTTATTGTGAAGAACGGAAAAGTTCTTTTGAATAAAGGATATGGTATGGCGAACAAAGAGAAACAAGTACCGAATAATTCAGAGACAACTTTTTATATTGGTTCTATTTCAAAGGCGTTTGTAGCGACTGCTATTATGCAATTAAAGGATCAAAATAAATTAAACGTAGAGGATACGGTTGCAAAGTATATTCCAGATTTCCCTCAAGGTAATGGTATTCAGTTAAAACATTTACTAACACATACATCAGGAATTCCAGAGTATGAGCAGGGAACAGAGGATATTTCTCATGAAGAATTGATAAAACGAATAGGAAAGCAAAAGCGTGTTGGGAGTCCAGGAGAGAAATGGAAATATTCCGATTCGAACTATTCGATACTTGCCTACATCGCTGAGAAGGTAAGTGGACAACCGTTAGAAGAGTATATTAAACAACATATTTTTGCTACTGCGGGTATGAAACATTCTGGTTTCGGTAAAGCGTTAGAGCAAACAAGGTTCCCATCAACAGGTTATAAAATAGTAAATAACAATATGACAACACCTAATATTCCAAGTATGTCACAACTATATGGTTGTGGTGATATATATACAAGTGCACATGATTTATATTTATTTAATGAAGCACTCTTCTCTGGAAAGTTAATTTCAAAAGAGAGCTATGATCAAATGTTTACAGGCGGAAAAAAAGATTACGGATTTGGTTGGTATGTAGACCCGGGCAGTTATTCAAATCACGGTGTAATGCCAGGATGGAATTGCTTAAATGGATTTAGTAAAAACGGAAGTGTGTATGTCGTTTTATTATCTAACATTCAAAACAACATTAAATCGTTTGGTAAAGTGAATAACGACATTTATACGATGTTGCGAAATATTGAAGTGTAAGAGGCTACCCTTTTGGATAGTCTTTTTTTATGGAGGAAGTGTATGTGCAATGGGATAATGAAATAAAGTGAAACTTTAATCAGTGGGGGTTTTCTTCATCCCCCACTGATTATTAGTTGAACCAATCGGGCTTTTACGGGCAGTCGATTACCCACCTAACTTCTTTGCTTTCGCCGAATTTTGAAGTGTGGGTCTTACTGCCCGTTACTGCGGGATAAATGGAAAAGGGGGAGGGATATGAGTATACATAAGCATCACGCACGTAATGCGAAACGAATTTTCTTTGTATCTGTCATTGTATGGATTATCGTCGCAATTGTATTAGTGATGGAATATAAAAAAGGGATGCTATTCACTTCGGAGAAAGAAAATCTAAAATTAATAGGTGTTGTAATACCAGCATTTGGATTATTAATATATAGCTTTATGGAAAAACGAAGAGCAAAAATGCTTAAACAGGAAAATTATAATATGGAGACTTCTGAATTATTTGATCAACAAAAATTTGTTGTTCGCAAAGAGGTAGGGGTATTTCAAGTAATAACGTACTTTGGATTGGATGGAAATACAGTAGGTTTTTTAAAAGAAGAGTATGATTTTGTTATTCAACGTATATGGCAAGCTGTACTTTCTTTTCTTTTTAAGGGACTACATAAGCAACAATTTTATTTATATAATCACTCGGGAGAAAGGTTGTTGCGTGTTCAAAAGAAGATGGGAGTACGTAATTTCTATATTTTTTCTAATGTAGATGGAAAGAAAATTGGAGAGTTGAAACAAGTACTAAGTTTAACAAAGTGGGAATGGATCTTTTTAGGGGGGGATGGTAAAGAAGTTGGTAAAGTGACTGGGGACCTTTCAGCAACAATGCAGAAAATAGATTGGCGAGATGGGACGCATATTGATGTGAAAGAAGATGGTATTCCGTTAGAAGCTGTTAAGTATTTCTCGGCAAGTGGTGGTTCACTTGTTACAGCTTCTATAAGTGAACAAGCAGAATTACCACGAGCGGTTTATTATAGTATCTCTGCCATAATTACAATTAAAAATTAAAATATTTATAAAGATAGATGGGATACCATCTATCTTTTTTGTGTGATTAGAACATATTGTTTTGTTGAAAAATGTATGTCTTACCTATCACAAAAAGGTTTGTTTTGTATACATTAAGATGTATGGATGTATTTTTATAATTTGAAAATAATAGGAGGAGAAGTGTATGTGTCTGTTCGGTAAGTATTGGAAAAGGTTATCGAGATTGTTTAATAGGCAATTAGATTATTTTTTAGATAATAAGTTATTGCCTGCTGTGGAAAGACTTTTATTTTCACAAAACTTCGCGAGATTTATTCAAAGAAACTCTAAGCAAGCTACGGAAGAATTTATTGAATCAAGTAGATTTCAATCTATTATTTGTAACATTTTAAAAGAATGTAATACATCGCCTTTTAAAGAAATTGCAGAGCAGTATTTGGGTAAAAACGTAGAAATTACGGTGACAGTTGGACAGTTAACCGGTGTTATTGTAGCAGTTGGTGATGATTTCTTAATACTACAAGAAGGAATAGGAACAGAAGTTTTATTACCGTTTGCAAGTATTGTATCAATTAAAGAAGCGTAAGAAAGGAGACTTATATATGTTATTTACTGATGAATTGCGTAACCATGTTGGCGAGCTGGTGCAAGTGGTGACTGCTGTTGAAATCGTTGCAGGTGTGCTTTTATCTGTGACAGATGGAGCAGTAAGCGTTCGTACTTCTCCTTCCTATGGACCACCGGAAGATGTAATTGTACGTATTCCTGTTATTGCCTATGTTCGCTTGGAAGGGTAAGAGTGATAAAAGTATGAAAGTATCAGTTGTTATTCCAGTGCATAATGAAGCAAGTACCTTATCAAAGGTTTTAGCAGAAGTAAAAAAGTTAGAACCATATGAAATTATCATAGTAGATAATGGGTCGACCGATGGGACAAAAGAAATAGCATTACAACATCATTGCCGTGTGGTGTATTATAATCATTCTCTTGGTAATGATGTGGGACGGGCAATTGGCGCTAGAGAAGCAAAAGGTGAAATTGTCTTATTTTTAGACGGTGATATCGTCATGAAAAGTGAAGAATTATACGCTTTTATTAAAGGAATACAGCAAGGACATCAAATTGTTTTGAATAACTTAACATGGTCTGTTTATTTAAAAATGCGACCACATTATACGACGGTTGGAAAATATATGTTAAATCGTTATTTGAACAAGAAAGAATTTGTTGTAGGGTCTTTAATTGCAATACCACATGCAATCAGTCGTGAAGTGATTGAAAAACTGGGGTGGTGGAATTTAGCAGATCCAGCATTATTTCAAGCGATGGCGATGTCTAGAGGAGTAGATATTTCAGATATGGCTTCAGTTGATGTAATATACACAAATAAAGTTCGTCCTGTTCATACGGGCACATCACCTGATTCTCCTTATCCGAAAGCGACTAGTCGTATTATGGGGGATCATTTACGTGCTTTGCAATATATAACCGAAACATATGGTAAACGAGGTGGTTTTTCGGAGGGAAATAGAGATAGAGAGTTTATAGGGCAATATAAACCAGCTGTATTAAAGAAGGAAAAAGCGAAATATAGTGCGATTATACCAGTGTCAGAAGAAAAAATGACTATAAGATCTGTTATACAAGAAGTAAAAAAAGCAGGAGTAGATGAAATTATTATTGTTGCGAATGGAGCAGATATGGAGACTATTAAACAAGTAAAGCTAGAGAATGTTATTGTTGTTGAAGTTACGAAGGCGCTTGGACACAATGTAGCACGAGCGATAGGTGCCATGCATGCTACAGCAGAGATTTGTTTATTCGTTGATGGAGATTTTGCTATTCCGGCAAAAAAACTAGTTCCATTTTTGCGTGCTATTGAAGATGGAAGTGATATGGCATTAAATGATTTGCAGTGTTTATTAGATATATTTCATCCAGCAGATCCAATTAGTATGGGAAAATACTTTGTGAATTTGGTAGCGAAACGACCAGATTTATGGAATAACTCACTAACAGCAGTACCACATGCCATCCATAAGAAGGTAATAGAGAAAATAGGATATGACTCTCTTATCATTCCGCCATTAGCACAAATGAAAGCTATTTTAGAAGGGTTCTCTATTACAACCGTTGAGTTTGTAGATGTTATAAAAACAAATCGAGTACGTCCAGAGCAACATGAATTTGTAAATGGGCGTATTTCAGCATTTGACCGTATTTTCGGTGACCAACTTGAGGCGATTGCATATTTATTACAATATACAGACGAACGCGGAGGTTTTACAGATGGAGATAGAGATAGAGAAATAATTCAACAATTGAGAAGGGAAGAAGAGAATACAAATGAATACTAGTCGTAAAGTAGCTATCATTGGATTAGGGTATGTTGGTCTTCCTTTAGCGGTCCATCTTGCAGAAAGGGGCCATACTGTACTTGGATTAGATAAAGATACTAGAAAAATAGAATCAATTATAAAAGGAGAAAGTTATATTCCGGATGTTTCTTCTAAAGAGTTACAAAGTTTATTGACGAAAAAAAAATTAATAGTAAATACACCGGATCAAGGTATTGCTGATTTTCAAAATAGTGATTATGTTATTGTCACTGTCCCCACTCCAATTAATGAACAAAGAGAACCAGACTTAAGTGCTCTCATTTCAGCTTCACATTATATACAACAAAACCTTCAAAAAGGACAAACCTTCATTTTTGAAAGCTCCACATATCCAGGTACACTCGAGGAAGTTATCATTCCTATTATTTCTCAAACAGGTAAAAAGGCGGGAGAAGATTTCTATATCGGATATTCCCCTGAGAGAATTGATCCAGCAAATAGTCAATATTCAGTTCAATCTATTCCAAAAGTTATTAGTGGACAAACAGAAAAGTGTAAACAAAAAGTACAGGCTTTGTATAGCACTATTTTTGATGTAGTTGTTCCAGTTAGTTCTCCGAAAGTAGCGGAGATGTGTAAGCTATTCGAAAACATTCAGCGCCTAGTTAATATTTCGTTAGTCAATGAGCTAAACACATTATGTGAAAGTTTAGGAATTGATTTTTATGAGGCGCTTGAAGCGGCATCTACAAAACCATTTGGATTTACTCCATATTGGCCAGGTCCGGGGATAGGAGGACACTGTATTCCAGTAGACCCTTTATATTTTCAATGGAGAATAAAAAAGAATGGTGCAATGAGTCAATTGATTGAAGCAGCGCATGTAATTAATGAAGAAATGCCAGAGAAAATGGTCCAGAAAGTAAAAGATATGGTGCAACCACCTGCAACGGTTTTAATTGTAGGGATTGCATATAAGAAAGATGTAAATGACTTAAGAGAATCACCAGCGTTGCCAATTATTGAATTGTTAATAAAAGAAGGATACGAGATAGAATATCACGATCCATATATTTCTTCGGCAAAATTTGGGGATAAGGTGTACCAATCTGTTTCTTTGAATGAACAAGCCGTTAACCAAGCGGGTTGTATTTTAATTTTAACGGATCATTCTAATATTGATTGGAAGCTTTTTAAAGGAATAAAGCGAGTAGTAGATACACGTGGGATTGTAAAGAAGGTGAGTAAATGAGTAAGAAATGTTTAATTACAGGGGGAGCAGGATTTATTGGATCGCACTTAGCTGAAGAGTTGGTGAGAAGAGGTTATAATGTCACGATCGTTGATAACTTCTATAAAGGGAAAAATAAATATCATAAAGAGTTAATGAAAGAAATTCGGGTTATTCCAATAAGTGTTTTAGATAAAAATTCTATTTATGAATTAGTAAATCAACATGATGTAGTGTTTCATTTAGCAGCAATTTTAGGTGTGAAAACGACAATGGAAAAGAGTATAGAGCTCGTTGAAACGAATTTTGATGGAACGAGAAACATTTTACAAGCAGCGCTAAAAGGAAAGAAGAAAGTAGTCTTTGCTTCTACTTCAGAAGTATATGGTAAGGCAAAGCCACCCTTCTCTGAAGAGGGGGATCGATTATACGGGGCAACTTCTAAAATACGTTGGAGTTATGCAGTGTGTAAAACATTAGAAGAAACATTATGTTTAGGATACGCATTAGAAGGTTTACCTGTAACGATTGTTCGTTATTTTAATATTTATGGTCCAAGAGCGAAAGATGGTCCATATGCAGGGGTAATCCCGCGATTTATTAGTGCGGCCCTGCAAGGTGAAGACATTCTCGTATATGGAGATGGAAAGCAGACACGTTGCTTTACGTATGTAAGTGATGCGGTAGAGGCAACGATTCGAGCTATGGATGAAAAGGTAAATGGTGAGATTATTAATATAGGTTCTGAGAATGAAAAAAGTATAAAAGAAGTAGCAGAGGTCATTAAAAAATTAACGGATTCTTCTTCAAAGATTGTACAAGTACCTTTTGAAGAAGTATATCCACATGGTTTTGAAGAAATTCCAAATAGAAGACCAGACGTAACAAAATTAAAAGAGCTTGTTCAATTTCAGGCGAAAGTAACGTGGGAAAACGGATTGAAGGAAACAATTAAGTGGTTTCGTGAAGAAGACAATGGCTAAGTCATTATCTGTTATTATTCCTGCATGTAATGAAATCGATACGATTTCAGACGTTATTCAATCGGTAAAAGGATTAAATCCATTAGAGATTATTGTAGTAGCAAATGGTTGTACTGATGGTACAGAAACAGTTGCTGAGCATTTAGGATGTAAAGTACTGTGGTATACAGAGAAGCTTGGAAATGATGTTGGACGTGCAGCTGGTGCCAAAGAAGCTATAGGTGATGTACTACTATTTATAGATGGTGATTTTGCTATTCAAACTTCAAAATTACAGTTATTTCTTAATCCGATTTTATACAATCAGGCAGATGTAGTTTTAAATAATTTGGACGCATTATTTTTAAAAAGGCAAAAACCTAATTCTATTACAGTATGGCGCCAAATATTAAATGCAATATTAGAGCGCGAAGAATTAAAAATTGATTCTTTATTAGCTGTACCGCATGCGTTAACGAAAGAAGTTGTACAAAGCATTGGATATGAATGTTTTGTTAATCCTATTGTGGCTCATTTACGCCTAGTACAAAGCGAATGGAGAATTAGTCGTCATTGCGCAATTGATGTTATTACGCCGAATAAATTCCGGCCGACCGAGCATGCTGTATACGGCACAAGCCTTTCTCAATCCGAAAAACGAATGATAGGTGATCATATAGAAGCTGTAGCAGAGCAAATAGTAGACAGCGATGGGCGCGGAGGATATCATGATGGAAATAGGAAAAGAGAAAGTGTTTATCATACTTTAGATTTTGAAGATTTTTATCAAGGGTGGGGCGTTACATCTAAGTTGTATAAAGAAAAGCAATTATCGGTCATTATTCCTGTACAAGATGAAGAGAAAACAATTGGAAACGTTATAGAAGAGCTTCGCAAAATTGAACCTTTTGAAATCATCGTTGTTGTAAATGGTTCGTCTGATAAAACTGCAACGATTGCAAAAGACAAGGGAGCAACGACAATTGTATATAAAGAAGCGCTCGGAAATGATGTGGGGCGCTCACTTGGAACGTATTTTGCAAAAGGAGAAATTGTGTTATTTATAGACGGCGATTTTGTTATTCCAGCGAATGAGCTATATCCTTTTGCCAAAGCTATTGCAGATGGAATGGATGTCGCATTAAATGATCTAAATCATTATTTAGATTTAAGAGTACCGCTTCATCTTGTAACTGCATTTAAATACGCATTAAATTTAGCTTGTGATAGAAAAGATTTAGGCGTAGGCTCTCTTATTGCTGTGCCTAATGCGTTTAGCCAGAAATGTTTGAAAGGAATTGGGTATCGGTCTTTACTGGCACCGTGTGTAGCCCAAGTGAAAGCTATTCTTTCAGGATTTGAAGTTGCATGTGTAAGTCGTGTTGAGGTCGATAAGATGAACCGTATTCGTCCCAGTGAACATTTTGCAAAAATAGGTCATCCGCCAGCTGTACTCCGAATTATTGGTGATCATATAGAAGGGTTAGAGCAATTAATTGTATTAACAGGCAGTCGTGGGGGATTCCATGATGGAAATAGAAAAAGGGATATTTTATAGGTAACAAAAAAAGTGTACAACATATGTACACTTTTTTGCTCTGTTATAAAAACTATAACAGATTAGGAGATAAGAGTATTACAGCTCTACAATGGGTATTGTTCTTATATTACAAAATAGGACTCGCATATAAGAATACCAAAAAAATACAATTAAGGAAAGGGTTAATTTTAAAGACTTTCAAATGAAGTTAACACTATGCATATAGTAGTTTGCTCAACATTTCACAAACATGTCACAACTATTTCGTTCACTTTCACCAAAAAGTAGTATTCTAAGTGTGTAAGCTGTTATATAAAAAATCTTAGTCCTGTACTAATCAAAAATGGAGGAGATTAGGATGACTCAAGTATTAGAAAATGTTAAAAACGCATGGGAAAACTTTAAAGGTGAAAAATGGAAAGCAGAGATTGATGTTCGCGATTTCATTTTAAATAATGTAAACGTTTTCGAAGGAGATGAATCTTTCTTAGCGGGGGCAACTGAAGCAACGAAACAACTTTGGGATCAAGTAATGGATTTAACAACAAAAGAACGTGAAAACGGTGGCGTTCTTGATATGGATACAAAAATTGTTTCTTCTATCACATCACATGAACCAGGATATTTAAATAAAGATATTGAAAAAGTAGTCGGTTTCCAAACTGAAAAACCATTTAAACGTTCTTTACAACCATATGGTGGTATTCGTATGGCGGAACAAGCTTGTGAATCTTATGGATACGAAATGGATAAAGAACTTAGTCGTATTTTTAGAGATTGGAGAAAAACTCATAACCAAGGTGTATTTGATGCATACACACCAGAAATGAGAAATGCACGTAAATCAGGCGTTATTACTGGTCTTCCGGATGCATACGGACGTGGACGTATTATCGGTGACTACCGCCGCGTAGCGTTATATGGTATTGATCATTTAATTGAAGCGAAAAAAGCTGATTTAGATTTAACTGGCGGTGTAATGAGCGAAGATACAATGCGTTTACGTGAAGAGTTATCTGAGCAAATGCGTGCACTTCAAGAATTAAAAAAAATGGCTGCTTCTCATGGCTTTGATATTTCTAAGCCAGCAACAACTGCACAAGAAGCATTCCAATGGTTATACTTCGCATATCTTGCAGCAATTAAAGAGCAAAACGGAGCTGCAATGAGTCTTGGACGTACTTCTACATTCTTAGATATTTATATTGAAAGAGATTTAGCAAATGGTACTTTAACAGAAGAAGACGTACAAGAAATTGTGGATCACTTCATTATGAAATTACGTCTTGTGAAATTTGCAAGAACACCTGATTATAATGAATTATTCTCTGGTGACCCAACTTGGGTAACAGAGTCTATCGGTGGTATGGCATTAGATGGTCGTCCATTAGTAACAAAGAACTCATTCCGTTTCTTGCATACATTAGATAATTTAGGACCAGCTCCAGAACCAAACTTAACAGTTCTTTGGTCTAAACAATTACCACAGAACTTTAAAAACTACTGTGCGAAAATGTCTATTAAAACATCAGCAATTCAATATGAAAATGATGATATTATGCGTGCTGACTACGGCGATGATTACGGAATTGCTTGTTGTGTATCTGCAATGAGAATCGGTAAACAAATGCAGTTCTTCGGCGCACGTGCAAACTTAGCAAAAGCATTATTATATGCGATTAACGGTGGTAAAGATGAAAAATCTAAAGCACAAGTTGGTCCTGAGTACGCACCGATTACTTCTGAAGTATTAGATTATGAAGAAGTTATGCATAAGTTTGATATGACAATGGAATGGTTAGCGGGTCTATATTTAAACACATTAAATGTTATTCACTACATGCACGATAAATATAGCTATGAGCGTATTGAAATGGCACTTCATGATACAAATGTTCTGCGTACAATGGCAACAGGTATCGCGGGTCTATCTGTAGTAGCAGACTCTTTAAGTGCAATTAAACACGCAAAAGTAAAACCAATTCGTGATGAAAATGGAATTGCAGTTGACTTTGAAATCGAAGGAGATTTCCCTAAATACGGTAATAATGATGACCGTGTAGATGAAATCGCTGTAAATCTGGTGAAAACATTTATGAATAAACTTCGTAAACATAAAACATATAGAAATTCTGTTCATACAATGTCAATCTTAACAATCACATCTAACGTTGTATATGGTAAGAAAACTGGTAACACTCCAGATGGTCGCCGTACTGGAGAACCATTTGCACCAGGTGCGAATCCTATGCATGGACGTGATACAAAAGGGGCATTAGCTTCATTATTATCTGTAGCTAAATTACCATATGAAGATGCACAAGATGGTATTTCTAATACATTCTCTATTATTCCAAAAGCACTTGGTAAAGAAGATGATGTACAAGTACGTAACTTAGTATCAATGCTTGATGGTTATGCAGTAAAAGAAGGCCATCACTTAAATATTAACGTATTTAACCGTGAAACATTAATGGATGCAATGGAACACCCTGAGAAATATCCACAATTAACAATTCGCGTATCTGGTTACGCTGTAAACTTTATTAAATTAACTCGTGAACAACAAATTGATGTAATTAACCGTACAATGCATGAAAGCATGTAAGTGAAAAAAGTGTCCCTCTGCATTTTATAAATAGCAGAGGGAGGCTGTTTCAATAAAGGAGGAAGTAAAATGGTAAAAGGAAGAATTCATTCTGTAGAGTCTTGTGGTACTGTTGATGGCCCAGGAATTCGTTATGTCATATTTACACAAGGGTGTTTATTACGTTGTCAATATTGTCATAATGCTGATACGTGGGAGATCGGTAAAGGAAAAGAAATAACAGTCGAAGAAGTAATGCAGGATGTGACATGTTACCTTCCTTTTATTGAAGCTTCCGGAGGCGGTATAACAGTTAGTGGTGGGGAACCATTATTACAGCTAGATTTCTTAATTGAGTTATTTAAGAAATGTAAAGAAGTTGGAATTCATACAACAATTGATTCTTCGGGTGGTTGTTATTCTGAAGAACCAGAATTCCAAAATAAGCTAGATATTTTAATGGATTACACAGATTTAGTTTTATTGGATTTGAAACATATTGATTCAAAGAAACATCGTAAATTAACAGGAAAACCAAATGAACATATTTTACAATTTGCTCGTTATTTATCAGATAAAAATAAACCGATTTGGGTACGACACGTATTAGTTCCTGGTATTACTGATAATGAAGAGGATCTACAAAAATTATCTAGCTTTATTCAAAGCCTGTCTAATGTTCAGAAAGTTGAAGTGCTACCATACCATAAGCTTGGTGTATATAAATGGGAAGCACTTGGGCATAAGTATCCACTCGCGAATGTAGAACCGCCTACTGAAAAAAATGTAGAACAAGCAAGACATATTTTACAAGCAGTCTAATCCAAATATTGGATTAGGCTTTTTGCTTTCTTGACAATAAACCCTAGAGTATATATATAGAAAAGAGTATACTGAAAATAGAATATCCATATTTTTGTAAGGAATAAGTGGAGAAATTTACATAATTGTAAAGGGAAATCAAAATAGTAAAAAGAATTAAGAAGTAAAAGAGTGAGTATCATGGAATAGAGAACATTTGTAAGTTATTGCGAAAGCTCTTATAGGAAAGTATAATGTAAAGATATGAGCACAGATAGGATTAAGGGGTCAATCTTATATGCTTTGCATATCCACGACAGGTACATAGCTGAAAGAGAAGTATTAGAATCTGTTTATGTAATTTTTAAGGAAAATGTTTTTCCTATTGTCGTATATGCAATATGGAGAAACAATAAGCTAGGAGTGGATTTGTTTGATAAAAAACCCCAAGGTTTTAATATTAACTGCACATTACGGTAATGGTCATGTGCAAGTAGCGAAAACATTAGAACAAACATTTCGCCAAAAAGGAATTAAAGATGTAATTGTATGCGATCTGTTCGGAGAATCACATCCAGTTATAACCGATATTACAAAATATTTATATTTAAAAAGTTATACAATAGGAAAAGAATTATACCGCTTGTTTTATTATGGCGTAGAAAAAATTTATGATAAAAAAATAGCATCTTGGTATGCGAATTTTGGAAGAAAACGTTTGAAATTACTTTTACAAGCAGAGAAACCGGATATTGTCATTAATACCTTTCCAATCATAGCTGTACCAGAGTTAAAAAAGCAAACAGGTATTTCAATCCCTGTTTATAACGTATTAACGGATTTTTGTGTGCACAAAATATGGATTCATCGGGAAGTAGATCGTTATTTTGTAGCAACTGATCACGTGAAAAAAGTTATGATTGATATTGGTGTGCCTGCGGAGCAAATTGTTGAAACTGGAATTCCGATTCGTAGTAGTTTTGAGCTAAAGATCAATCCAGACATTATATATAATAAATATCAGTTATGTAAGAATAAAAAGATTTTACTAATTGTAGCAGGTGCTCATGGGGTATTAGGAAGTGTAAAAGAACTATGCCAATCATTTATGTCAGTACCTGATTTACAAGTAGTTGTCGTTTGTGGGAAAAATGAAGCGTTAAAACAGGATTTATTAGGGTTACAGGAAAAAAATTCTGATGCATTAAAAGTATTTGGTTATGTTGAAAATATTGATGAACTATTCCGTGTTACTTCTTGTATGATTACAAAGCCAGGCGGTATTACGTTAAGCGAAGCGGCAGCATTGCAAGTACCTGTCATTTTATATAAGCCTGTTCCAGGACAAGAAAATGAAAATGCGATGTACTTTGAAAGAAAAGGAGCTGCAGTTGTCATTCGTGATGATAGTGAGGTTTTTGCAAAAACAGAGGCGTTATTACAAGATGATATGAAGCTTCTTCAAATGAAAGAAGCGATGAAAAGCATTTATCGTCCAGAGCCAGCGGGTCATATTGTGGATACAATTTTGGCAGAAAATCATGTAGAACCGAATCATATACCTATTAAATCACCTGCTCTTGCACAATTATTTACTTAATATGAAACCCTCTTTTATATGTTTAAAGAGGGTTCTTTATTGTTTTATAAGATAAAGTAGTAACTTATCCACATGAAGATTGCGCTTTCATTAAACAGTAAAGTCGAAATATTAACAACTATATCCACATTGTCCACAATTTTTAGAAAAATATCCACAATTCTAACATTTACTATGCGTTACAGCATATAAACTTGTGAAGGGATTATAGAATTTATTCACAATTCTATAAATTATGTGGATAACGTTATCCACATAAAAAAGGTTCCTTATTTATAAGGAACCTTTTTTGTCTATTCTATCACGTAGAAAAAATATGTAATGAGAATGAATAATTAGGGGGGAAACTTCTAATTATTCATTCTCACTTTAAATACTTTTCGAGCGATAACCCGCTGCGCGATCTGCTTTGCGAAATTCTCGTTGGTAGAGAACTTCTTGTGTACTAGATAATGTGTTTTTTGCTTTGTCACGTTTCTTTTTATCCATTACAAATCACCTCGTGTCCTAAAGTCACTATCTATCGTTTCCAAAGACATGGAGTGATATACGTATATGGCAAAATGTTAATGATTAATTATTTTTTCTAAAAATTTAGATTATGCTTCTTTTAATTGGTGAGCATCTTGGAACGTTGTATCTCGCATTGTAGCAAGTGTATATTGATCTTTTGGAATTTCATATAAGTTATATACTTCTTCATTTGCGTTAATTTCATCATAAACGGCTTTTCTTGTTTCGTTTGCTAGATTTACATATTGTAGTTTTTCGGCAGCTTTAATAGAACGAATATTTATTTTACGAATACGCATAAAGATTGTTTCAATATCTAATTCATAGAAAAGTTCGCTGAAAAATGAATCTTTCGCCAATTTATTATAGCCTTTTCCATGATAAGGTTTGCCAAGCCATGTTCCGAGAAATCCGGCTTTTTCTTGCACATCAAATAAAGTAATTGTTCCGATAGGGTTACCCCATTCATCTAAAATTGTGCGTGAAATTAATTCCCCACGCTCTTCAGCTTCAATCGTTTGTTTTGTTAGAAATAAATATTCCTCATAAGAATAAGCCTTTTGACGCACAAAAGGGAAGACAGCTGGATCCACCATTAAATCGTATAGAACGTGGCTGTCGTGTAAGTCGCGTTTTTTCAACACACTAACTCCTCCTCACACGAGGGTAGCATGACGAAAAAACACCCCACCCTCGAAATTTTTATATCAATCTTTAAAAAATTTCGGGGTGGGAATCGAACCCACTAGAACCAGTTTCTAACGCTGGTGGCGCACCATTTGCCTTCCCCATTCATCAATTTGAAAATGATAATCACGACACAAATTGATTATGGTTTCATTCAGTTTATAATCGTATAATACTTTATCTAGTCAAAAAAATAAACTAGTTTTTTTTATTTTTTTTGTAAATTATTTTTCCATCAATCATGGTTAGTACAGGCTTGGCTAAATAATGGAAAGGATGATGAGTCCATAACACGAGATCAGCGTCTTTTCCAACCTCAATGCTTCCAATTCTATCCTCTAAACGTAAATTTCGTGCTGGAAATATAGTGATTCCTTCTAGTGCAGTTTTTTCGTCTAATCCTTCCCTTACTGCGACAGCAGCACAAACATTTAAATATTGAATTGGTGTATAAGGGTGATCCGTTGTTATAGAAACTTCCACTCCATTTTTCGATAATATATGGTAAGTATCCCATGTTTTGTTTTTAAGTTCGATTTTAGAACGACGTGTAAGAGTGGGGCCAACTGAAACCTTCAAATTGTGTTTCGAAAGCTCTTCAACAATAAAATGTCCTTCTGTACAATGTTCAAGACGTAAATCGAGATTGAACTCTTTTGCAAAGCGTAGAGCAGAACTAATATCATCTGCTCGGTGAGCGTGGATACGTACGGGAATTTCGCGGCGTAATGCTTTTAAAATAGAAAGCATTCGAAAATCAGCTTCATGCCCATAGTGCTGTGCTTCATAAAATGATTCCCGAAGTAATCCCATAATTCCCATACGTGTAATAGACTCTTTTGTTCCATTACTATGGACCTTTTTAGGATTTTCTCCAAAGGCAATCTTTAAGCCAGCAGGTTCTTGAATAATCATATGATCAATACAAGCTCCAGCTGTTTTTATTACACAAGTAGTACCACCGATAATGTTTTGACTTCCTGGCATAACGTGAACAGTTGTAATTCCATTTTGTACAGCATCTTGAAATGCAATATCCAAAGGGTGGATTCCGTCTAAAGAACGGATATGTGGTGTTGAAACTTCAGATGTTTCATTTGCATCATTGCCAGCCCAACCAGTACCTTCATCATAGAGACCAAGATGAGTATGGACATCAATAAATCCAGGTAAGAGATGAAGAGCACGAGCGTCTATAACTGTCATATCTTGAGTAGGTTGAATGGAAGGCTTGACCTCAGCAATTCTTTCTCCTATAACGAGTACATCCCCTTGAAATTTTTGGGATGTAATAGGATAGACAATGGCTTGTTTGAGCAATATTTTCATAGGTACCTCATTTCTGTTACTTTACAATGTTAATGGAATTTAAGGGAAAGTAACTGAAAGATTATTTGTGTAATAATGCTCCGGATTCTAGAAAATGAAAGTTTGGAAAGGGCCCCCTGTAACACAGTGTTTTAGAAGTACTACATTGTATGCGAAAGTATATTTTGTAATGCATGGTCTATTGCTGGAAATGTGTATTGATACCCATGTTTAATTGCTTTACTAGGTAATACATGTTGCCCTTCTAGTACAAGTATGCTCATCTCACCTAATAAAGCATGAAGCATAAATGAAGGGACGGGTAACCAATGAGGTTTTTTCATTATAGTTGCAATGGTTTCTCCAAACTCCTTCATTCTTATAGGTTGGGGAGCTGTAATGTTAAGAGGTCCATCAATTTCTTCTTTGTGTATGATGAAATCAATCATGCGAACGACATCGTCTATATGAATCCATGATAACCATTGGTTTCCAGATCCAACTGTACCTCCGATATAGAATTGATAGGGGAGTAGCATTTTTGGAAGAGCTCCTCCGTCTGTTCCTAATACAACTCCAAGTCTTGCGTAGATTGTTCGTATTCCGAGAGAACGAGCTTTAGATGCTTCTTGTTCCCATGAATATACTGTATTTGCTAAAAAGTCATCTCCAGGAATCTCATGCTGTTCTGTAAAAGACTCAGTTTCAGACGTTCCATAGTATCCAATAGCACTTGCGTTAATAAATGTGTTTGGTTTTGTATTTAGTTTTTGTAATTGTTTAATGAGTCCTTTTGTTGTTTGGATTCTACTGTTTAAAATGGATTCCTTTTGTTTCTTTGTCCATCTACTATTAATAGACTCTCCAGCTAGATTAATAACTACATCAATAGAGGAGAGGGGGAAGGTTTGTAAATCTGGTGTCCATTGTACGTATTGAAGGTTAGGATGTGAAGTTTCAGTAGTTTTGTTTCGAGTAAGAATGTAAACATTATATCCTTTTTGAATAAAAAAAGTAGAAAGGTATGTACCGATAAAGCCGGTACCACCAGAAATTGCGATTTTCACAATTATTTCCTCCTCATTATATATATTCTTGAAAAGCAAAAACGTTCCTTGACTATGTTAAAATAATAGAGAGGTGAGAGTATGGCTGTCATTACAAAAATAGAAGTGCAAAAACGATTGAAAGAACGGTTTAATATTTATATTGATAAAGGTCAAGGTGAAGAGTACGGGTTTAGTGTGAATGAAGTAATCTTAATAAAACACGGATTACAAAAGGGCTTAGAAATTGATGAAATAGCGTTAGGAAATATTTTGTACAATGAAGAGGTACAAAAAGCATATTTACAAGCGATCTCCTATTTATCCTATCAAATGAGAACGAAACAAGAAATAGAAGATTTTTTACGAAAAAAAGAAGTGGGACAGGCCATCATCTCTGAAGTCGTTTCGAAATTATTACATGACCGATATATTAATGATAAAGAGTACGCTGTTTTATATACGAGAACGCAAAGTAATGTGAATCGAAAAGGTCCCACTGTTATTAAAAGAGAGTTGTTAAATAAAGGTGTTCAGGATCTAATTATTACGCATAGTTTACAAGAGTATCCGAAGGAAAAGCAAATTGAGAATGCTTTACTTCTTATAGAAAAGAAGAAAAGATCTTATCAAAAACATTCCTTTTTACAAATGAAGCTAAAGTTAGACGAAATGCTTGTTCGTAAAGGATATTCTAGAGATGTGATTCAAATTTGTTTGGAAGAATTGAAAGACGAAAAAGATGACGAACAGCAACAAGAAGCGTTACACTATCATGGGAATAAATATTATGAGAAATATAAGAAGTATGATGGCTGGACATTTGAAAATAAGATGAAACAAGCGTTATATCGCAAAGGATTCTCTATCGATGAGATAGAGATATTTTTGCAAATGAAACGCGAAGAGGGATGAGGGGAATAAGATGAATATGCCAAAGCGCTACAGTGAAATGACACCACATGAGCTAAGAGAAGAAATTGGGGTTTTGAAAGAGCAAGCAATAAAGGCAGAGCAGCTTGGTATTGTAAATGAGTTCGATGTATTAATGAGAAAGATGGCAATGGCTCGTGCTTATATGACTGATATAAACAAATTTCATATTGGTGAGACATATGAATTGGTAGAAGAACCTGGTATATTATTTGAAATTACGTATTTCAACGGGGTATTTGCTTGGGGACATAAGCAAAATGATAATGAAGAAATTGGAATACCAATTTCTTTACTGCAAGAAAAATAAAAACCAGAGAGCGAATATCTCTCTGGTTTTCATCTTTGGTAGGCGTTACAGGAGATAGGAGATTCTAAAATTGGCGTTTTTTACATTCATTCGCCAGTATAATGAGAGACTGGGTTTGTTGCGTCTGTCCGTTAACTTGCGCTTTTGCATGTTTCGGACGAGTCCACGTATGGTTAAATAATTCAGAACGACTATCTAAGCGATCACGGTAGCTCATCTTTATCACCTCGTGTAGGAAGTTAATTTACTTTAATTTGTACTACTCTTCCTGCTGATTTGCAGCACGCATACGTTCTTGTGGGTGCGTGTTAATTGTGCCGTTAGGTCGTTTCGAAGCGAAGCGTGATTTCGCTTTCGGTTGACCATCGATTTTGCTGTTGTTTTTTGACTCAGACCAAAATTCGGCTTGTTTACCCATTGCGAACGCCCTCCTCATCATCAGTTGATACCTCTTTAAGAAGTATCAATTATAGAATGTGCAAAATTGAAGAAACTATCCTTTAGAAATGAAGGGATAAAAAGGTAAAAGGAGACTAGAACATGAATGATATTTATGAAGCATTAACAAAAGAACTATTAGACAAAAATGACAAGCTTTCTTACGCACAAGCTCGTGCGTGGGTTGAATTACTGTGGGAAGATTTTCAAACAACTTATGCAAAATCAGGTCGTTATCAAGGAGAAGAAATGACTGAACAAGTTGTAAGAACATGGATTAATAATCATGGAGCGCGTCTTCATGAAATGCGTACAAATAATCCGAAATATAGCCATTTAATCAATCAAGAAGATCATTTGAAACATTAAAAAAAGCGACTTAAGTCGCTTTTTTTAATGTGGAAGTAACTCCAGTTTTTTTCGGAGTTTTTCTTCACTAAAAATCCATCCTGTATAGGAACTAATAATATTTAAATTGTGATCGAGTTGAACGATTGCAACGAATGGATAATAATCTTTACTGCGATATCGCAAATCAATGAATCGAACTTCGTAATAATGATCATAATCGAAAATGTCCCAGCGATACACAGGGGAGAAAGATAGAAATGCTGAGATGTTTTCGTCTTGTTTAGCTGCGCGCATAATAGCATTATCTGGGAACGGTACCCGATCGAACTTATCATATACCATGATATTACCACGATGCCATCTAGCCACGTAGTAATAATCAGTTGTAACGATTGCTAAATGGTAATGATAAAATCGATAAGAAGGAGAAATGATTATCTTCTCAACGTTATTGAAACGTTTATATACGACGCTACGTATATTTCTGTGCATCATAATCCGCCCGATATAGTAAACAATCATCAATATATACGCTGCTAAGGCAGTATACCCTTTATGGGAACCGACGAGCATACAAGCAATCGCAAGTATATGGATAAAGAAAATGACGGTATCAAATGTATTAATGATGCCGAGCGCTACCCATTTTTTTGTGAAGGGCCGTAATGCCTGTGTACCGTAGGCATTGAAAATATCTACAAAGACATGAAGAAAGACGGCAATAAATGACCAAAGTAGTAGATGCAAATATGGAGCGTCTGAAAAGAAGGCGAAAGAGATACCACTTATAAGGAATGACCAAAGAATTACTGCAGGAATGGAATGAGTAATCCCGCGATGATTTCTTATATATTTAGCGTTATTACGCAATTTTAAAACTGTATCGATGTCAGGAATATTGGAACCGGCAATTGTAGCAAGCATAACTGCTTGTGGCCCAATATCACTTTGAGCTATGGCTGGATCTAACGTGGCCAAACTGCCTAGAGTAACGCCCATAACAAGGTGAGTGGCTGTGTCCATAGAAATCCACCTCCGTTTTTTATTAATGTAACTCTTTTTATTCGATACCTCAAGTCCTTTGCCTTCTATTTCCTATGTCATCTTACTTAAATTTTTTCCTAAAATCTTTATAATAGTACTTATATGCAAAAAAATGAGGAGGATCAAGTTTGACACTTGAAATATTAAATAACTTTAACATAGAGCAGTTTCAAAATGATTTAATTGGTTGGTTTGAAAAAGAGCAACGCGACTTACCGTGGCGTAAAAATAAAGATCCATACCGTGTTTGGGTTTCGGAAATTATGTTGCAGCAAACAAGGGTAGAAGCTGTAAAACCATATTACGCGAATTTTATGGGGAAGTTTCCTACTCTAGAAGCTTTGGCAAATGCTGATGATGAAGAAGTGTTAAAAGCATGGGAAGGTTTAGGGTATTATTCTAGAGCGCGAAATTTACATGCGGCTGTAAAAGAAGTAAAAGAAGCATATGGCGGGATAGTACCGAGTGATGTAAAGAAAATTGAAAAATTAAAAGGAGTCGGACCATATACAAAAGGTGCTATTTTAAGTATCGCATATGGTATACCAGAGCCGGCAGTTGATGGAAATGTTATGCGTGTATTATCTCGCATTTTATCAGTATGGGATGACATTGCAAAACCGAAAACCAGAAAAGTGTTCGAAGAGATTGTACGTGAAATTATTTCGGCTGAAAATCCATCTTATTTTAATCAAGGCTTGATGGAATTAGGTGCACTGATTTGTATTCCGAAAAATCCAGCATGCTTACTTTGTCCGGTACGTGAGCATTGCAGAGGATATGCTGAAGGTGTTCAAAAGGAATTGCCAGTAAAAAGTAAAGCGAAGGCTCCTACAATGGTACCGATTGTTGCAGGAGTGCTTCAAACGGAAGATGGTCGTTACGTCATTAATAAACGTCCAAGTACTGGATTATTAGCTAATATGTGGGAGTTTCCGAATGCCGAACTTGGCGAAGGGATTCGAAGTCAGAAAGAACAGCTTACAGATTATATGAAAGAAAAATTTGAGCTTTTGATTTCTATTGAAGAATACGCAATGAATGTACAACATACGTTTACACATCGCACCTGGGATATATTCGTATTTTACGGAAAAGTAACTGGTGATATTGTTGAAACAGATACATTAAAATTTGTATCGAAAGAAGCATTTGAGCAGTTACCTTTCTCGAAATCGCATCGTACGATTTATGAGAGTTGTGTTGAGAAAATTACAATGCAATAAACAAAAAAGTGTTCCCTAGATTGGGAACACTTTTTTAATCGTAAGAAATTTTTGTCCCATGAGTCCAACTAGCATCACCTTCTTGTAAGCCGCCCCTTGATTCGATTTCTATTACAATTTCTTTATAAATACTTTGCCCTTCCGCATTTAAATAGGGCAACATCTGTTGTAATGAATGATGAAAATAAGCTAATTCATCTTCTTTCCATTCGTTTTTTGAAACCATCGTTAGTTCAGTCATATCGCGTCCTATATACATATTTCCACCTCCATTTTCTATAGTTTGAATGAGTAACAAGAGATATATGCGGAATTTTTTCAAAAGAAAATTCCGCATAGCTTCTAGTTGAATTGGTTACATTATTGATTGTGGAGGTGAGAAAGATGAGTAAAAAACAACAAGGTTATAACAAGGCAACTTCTGGTGCTAGCATTCAAAGTACAAATGCTAGTTATGGTACAGAGTTTTCAACTGAAACAGATGTGCAAGCAGTAAAACAAGCAAACGCACAATCAGAAGCAAAGAAAGCACAAGCTTCTGGTGCACAAAGTGCAAATGCTAGCTATGGTACAGAATTTGCAACTGAAACAGACGTGCATGCCGTGAAAAAACAAAATGCACAATCAGCTGCAAAACAATCACAATCTTCTAGTTCAAATCAGTAATGAAAGAAAAACACTTCTCTAATTCGGGAGAAGTGTTTTCTTTGTGCTTAGGTCATTGTAATGAATAGAAAGTGAACGACATAACTTCTAATAAGTCAACAAATGTAGTCAAAGGAGAAGGAAGTAAAAGATTAGAAATATGTAATGAGGAATAATAACTGATAAATAAGTCTAAAAGGGGGTAAGTAATGAACGATTTTGATAAGTTGGTAGGAGAGCAATTGGAAACGATGGATGAGTTGTTAAAGTTACAAGCTCATCTAGAGAAGTATCAGCAAATTGAAATGAGTGAAAAGGATACGTGCGATAAAAAGGAATTACATTTTATCCGCCAAGAAATATATAGAACAGAAGTAGCACTTAAGCTATTACATGAGAAATTTGAAGAGCAAACAAATAGTGTGATCCAATCTTTTGAAACTGAAAAAATGATTTCAAATTTAGGATAAGATATACCGTTGCCTTCAGATGAAAGGTCCTTCTTTACATGGAAATAAGGAAGGGCTTTTTTTATTCTCATTTCCTCGTTTGGCTCCATCTCCTAAGAAGGTTAAGGATATGGTATTCAGTGTGAAAAATAGAGTCTTGTCGCTTTAGTTTTAAAATTTCGACAAAAAAGTTATAATAGAAAAAAAGTGGATGCAGTTCAAAGGGCATTTGCAGTTGAAAGAAGGGAGCATATATGGGATTTCCCAAAGAAGGAGAAAAAGTACAAATACATAGTTATAAACATAATGGCTCCATTCATAGAATGTGGGAAGAGACAACAATTTTAAAAGGGACACAGAGTCTTGTGATCGGAGCAAATGATCGTACAATAGTGACGGAATCAGATGGCCGAACATGGATTACTCGTGAACCAGCAATTTGTTATTTTCATGCAAACTATTGGTTTAATGTGATTGGAATGTTAAGGGAAGAGGGAGTATATTATTATTGTAATTTAAGCTCACCTTTTGCATATGATTCCGAAGCATTGAAGTACATTGATTATGATTTAGATATTAAAGTGTATCCAGATATGACATATACGCTTTTAGATGAAGATGAGTATGAAAAGCATAGCCAAATTATGCAGTATCCACCTGTTATTGATACTATTTTAAAACGAAATGTAGCACAATTAACACAATGGATTCATCAGAGAAAAGGGCCATTCGCGCCTGATTTCGTAGATATGTGGTATGAAAGATATTTAATGTACAGAAATTAAAACAAACCTGCAGGGGATTTCCCGGCAGGTTTGTCCTATTAGAGGGGGGATTATGTGCAAGGTATAAAAAGATATTTGCAATTTGTTAAACCATATCGATGGCTTATTGCTATTACAATTATTATTGGCCTAGTAAAGTTTGGTATCCCGCTTATTATGCCGTGGTTATTAAAATATATTATCGATGATGTAATTCAAGGTGCGGGCTCACTTCAAGATAAAACGTCCCAACTAGTAACAGCGATTGGGATTGCTTTTTTTATTTTTGCAGTATTAAGACCGCCGATTGAATATTATCGTCAATATTTCGCGCAGCGTATCGCAAATACAATACTGTATGATTTGCGGAAGCATATTTTTAGTCATTTGCAAAAGTTGAGTTTACGCTATTATTCGAATACAAAAACAGGGGAGATTATTTCACGTGTCATCCATGATGTAGAACAAACGAAGGACTTTGTAATTACTGGTTTGATGAATGTTTGGTTAGATACGGCAACAATTGCTATCGCTATTATTGTTATGTTTTCTATGAATGTAAAATTGACATTTGTTGCGCTATTAATTTTACCTATTTATGTAGTGGCAGTGAAATATTTTTTCGGGCGTCTTCGTAAATTGACGAAGGAGCGTTCACAAGCATTAGCAACGATGCAAGGGTATTTACATGAACGTATTCAAGGGATGCAAGTGACACGTAGTTTTGCATTAGAAGAGTATGAGGGGAAGCAGTTTGAAAAAAGAAATAATGAATTTTTGACGAAAGCATTAACTCATACGAGTTGGACGGCGAGAACATTTTCGGCAGTAAATACGTTAACAGATTTAGGCCCGTTACTTGTAATTGGCTTTGCAGCATATGAAGTGATTCAGGGGCAGTTAACATTAGGGACTATGGTTGCCTTTGTCGGATATATGGATAGTTTGTATAGTCCACTTCGTCGCCTTGTTAATTCATCTACAACATTAACGCAGTCTTTCGCATCGATGGACCGAGTGTTTGAATTGTTAGATGAAAAATATGATATTGTCAATGTGCCAAGTGCGGTACAAACGAAAAAATTAAGTGGTGAAGTGATATTTGATAATGTATCTTTTCGTTACAATTCGGATGAAAAGGAGATATTACATAACCTTTCGTTAACTATGGTG
Organism: Bacillus basilensis; assembly: GCF_921008455.1. Taxonomy (NCBI): domain Bacteria; kingdom Bacillati; phylum Bacillota; class Bacilli; order Caryophanales; family Bacillaceae; genus Bacillus; species Bacillus basilensis. The sequence goes on from NZ_CAKLBZ010000001.1 coordinate 505,959, forward strand.
CCAGGAGAGAAGGTAGCACTTGTAGGAGCGAGTGGAGGAGGAAAGTCATCTCTTGCTAGTTTAATCCCTCGTTTCTATGATGTTTCTTCAGGTGCAGTTTATGTAGATGGCATAGATGTCAGGAAGTATGATATGAGAAATTTACGTAGTCATATTGGAATTGTGCTGCAAGATAATTTGTTATTTAGCGATACAATCGGGGCAAATATTTTATATGGAAATCCGAAAGCTTCAGAGGAAGAAGTGATTTCAGCTGCTAAAGCTGCGCAAATTCACGATTTTATTATAGAGTTACCTGATGGTTACGATACTGTAGTTGGGGAACGTGGTGTGAAGTTATCTGGTGGACAAAGGCAACGTGTAGCGATTGCACGAGTGTTTCTAAAGAATCCATCGTTACTTATATTAGATGAGGCAACGTCTGCTTTAGATTTAGAAAATGAACGATATATTCAACAGGCGCTTCAGACGTTAGCTGCTGATCGGACGACGATTATAATCGCGCACCGATTGGCGACGATCACGCATGTGGATACGATTATTTACATTGAAGATGGTGAAATTAAAGAGACAGGTTCTCATGAAGAATTAATGAAAAAAAGAGGGTTTTATTACAATGTATATCAACTTCAACATATAACAGAAACAGCTCCTTTAGCGTAAAAGGAGCTGTTTTTTTATTCGTCTTCTTTTTTATCGTCGATTTTGAGTTCTGCTTCTGGTTTATGGTATGTGTAGAAGCTATCCACAAGTAAATCTAAATGCTCTACTTCTTCACTATAGTTAATAATGGCAGAAATAAGAGGGAAGAGATGTAGCCATGTTTTATACGCTTCTTCATCGTCTTTGTTTTGATAATCCATAAAGATATCAATTAATTCTTGTTTACCTGTTTCAACTTCATCCAGCATTTCAACAGATTGTTGTTTTTTTGCTTTACCAATAAATTTTAATAAAACTTGTTCATGGTAATGCGTTAATGAATCAAGTTCGTTTTGGATAGATTCCTGAAATTCTTCTGGCATATAGCGCAGTTCGTTTTCAGTACGATGTAATGATTTTAACGTACTTAAAGCACGGCTTGTCGTCGCTAACATTTGTCTGAATAAAACGAGCTTACGAATTTTTGCGAACTGTACTTTTTTCGTGTAGCTTCTTTCTTCTTTATACAGCAAATAGTAATGATTTAGTTTGATCATTTTTTCTTTCATACGATCAATATCAGTTTTTAGCGTTGTAAAATCAGAAGCTTGCCTGCTATTCATTCGAATCCATTTTACAATTTCTTCTGTATTATCAACGATACGATGATATAGTTTTGTTTCGTATTTTGGCGGCATAAACACTAAATTTACAAGTGAGGCCGCAATAATTCCAATCATAATCGTCGCAAAGCGAAGTAAGGCAAAACTAAAGAAATCTTCGCCCTGATACTCCATAATGGCGATAACTGTTACTAAAGCAATTGATATTGTGGTTTCTAATCGTAATTGTAACGTAAGCGCAATTACTAATATACATGTTAATCCAATAATAAAAGGATTATGTCCAAAAGCAGTAGCAAATACGATAGCGAATACCGCGCCAATGACGTTTGCTTGAATTTGCTCAAGAGCAGTTAAATACGAGCGGTATACAGACGGTTGAACAGCGAATATAGCTGAGATTCCTGCAAATACCGGACTCGGTAAGTGAAGTAAAATACAAGCAAATAAAGCTAATGTGATGGCAATACCCGTTTTTAAAATGCGAGCACCAAGTTTCATACCCTTAATAAGATCCTTTCTCTTGTCATAATGAATGTACAACATGATACTATACATTCATTACAATATGTTAGCAAGTGATATTTTAGTGACGTTAATAAGAAATTGAGATTCATTTTATACTTTTTCCTAATTCTTTTTAAACATCAATTTTTAGTAAAAAAACCTGCTGAATGCCAGCAGGTTTCAAATTGTTACTATAGATTACTATGAGAAGTGTACTTCGTCAATTTATTCTTGAAAATGAAAGTTAGCTATATCATTCTGTTGAGATAGATGGGTCAGCCTGCTCTTTTTTCGGGATAATTTCAAAAAACTGGTACTGCATATCATCGAGTAACGGTGTTAATAAAGCAACTTCCTCGTATTGCTCATGCTCATTTAATACACGAATATAGTCTAGCAATAACTCAGTCACATCTTGCACACCATTTTTACTAATTGGTTGTAATGTAACATTTGCTCCTTTTGCGATTCTTCTTTTTAAGGCCTGTTCTGTTAAACCTAAGCTTGAATCATGACGTAAATAAACAACACCGCCAGTCATACCAGCACAAATCCATGGGCCAGGATCCCCTAAAACAAGCGCTCGCCCATTTGTCATATATTCAAAAGCGAAACCTTTAATATTAGAGTATGATCCTATATTCCCTTGCTCTTTTTCGCGGAGTGGCTTTGTCATTCGCCCTCCAATTATCATGTCTGCTCCAGAGAGGCGGATACCAGCGCGAGCATCAGCGTTACCTTGAACGTATAACGCTCCTTTTTGTGCCCCGTATCCAAAACCTTTTCCGACAGAGCCGTTATAATATATGTCGTCTTTCCCTTTTGCTTTCGTTATATAAATACCACCACCAAAGGAGGTTTTACCAATACCATCTTGTGCACCACCATTTACGTGTATAAATAAGTTTTCACTATTGTAAGCACCTAATCCATTTCCGGGAATAGAGCCATTCGTATACTTTAATGTAAGTGGTTCAAGCTTCGTGTCTTCATATAATTTACTACGAACGCGATAGCAAGATTCTAGACCACCCATAACGCGTTGCTCTACACCAACGCCTACTAGTTCTTTTGAATGAGGTGAATGAACTGTTTCAAATTGTTTTTCCGGCATGTGTTCCGTTTTTGTAACAGATGGGTGTTCTATCGTTTGTAGTAAATTACATAAGTTTAATAAATTTTCGCCTCGAACTTGTTCTAGTAAATCGGAACGCCCGACAATGTCTTGTAAATTTGTATAACCAAGATTTCCTGTTAATCGTTTTAGTTCTATGCCAAAAGTGGTGAATAAATGTAATAATCCAGCAACGGCGCTTTCTAATTGGCGCGGGACGAAGCGGCGTAATCCGTGTTCTTTCGCTTGAGCTTCAGATTCAATTTGTGTTGCAATTCCAACATGACAAGTATCTAGATGACACCCGCGGCAAGTTGTACAGCCGATTGCAATCATAGATAATGTACCAAATCCAATGCGGTTTGCTCCGAGGAGCATGATTTTCAAGGCATCATTAACGCTTCGGATACCGCCATCAGCCCAAATTTCTACTTTATGTCTCATATTTGCTTCTAATAAAGCATTGTGAGCGGCTTTCACACCAATTTCTACAGGAAGACCTACATGTTGCAATGCGTGAATACGTGCAGCACCTGTACCACCATCAAATCCGCTAATGTTAATAAAATCAGCACCAGCTTTTGCAATACCGACAGCAATTGTTCCGATGTTAGGAACGACAGGGACTTTTACAGCTACCTTTGCAAGTTGATTAGCCGTTTTAATTTCTGTAATCATTTGAGCTAAATCTTCAATGGAATAAATATCATGGTTGTTAGAAGGTGAAATTAAATCAGAGCCAATTGTTGCATTACGTGCTTCAGCGATTTTGGCTGTTACTTTTGAACCTGGCAAATGTCCACCTTCACCAGGCTTTGCGCCTTGTCCAATTTTTATTTCAATTAAGTTTGATGAATTTAGTAGTTCGGCGTTTACGCCAAATCGCCCAGATGCAATTTGTTGTCCACGTGTATGTGGATATTTTCCAATCATATCTTTAATTTCGCCGCCTTCACCGTTCAAGCTAATCATATTTAGCTGGTCGGCCGCTTCTGCATATGCACGAAAGGCAATTTCATTTTGAGAGCCAAATGACATGGAACTAATAATAAATGGTAAATCATGATTTTGAATGCCGACGGACACTTCTTCAGTTGGAATGATATGTTTTGTTTGTTTCGTTTGAATAAGGTGTCTAATTGCGATTGGGTTATTTTCTTCTAATTCACTTAACTTGTCACGGTAATCATCATAAGAATTTCCTTTTGCAACATCGCCGATTGCTTTCCAAATTCGCGGGAATATATGAAAAGATTTTCGCATTCTAACTTTAGGATCGTTATAATCATTCGCTCTCATTTGTGCATCTTCAGCAAGTGACTCAAGCGAGAAAGCTAAATTATTTGAACCGAAGAAATTCGTGATTTGTAATATATTTGCGATTTCCTCATGTAATCCGATAGAAGAATAGAGGCGACCGTAACCACGTAATTCATGAATTCCAATTGTTGAAATGACTTTTTCCAGTCCTTTATTAAGTGCATGATATAAATTCGTAATGGGTGTTTTTGTCCCGTCATTTACGGTTGCAAATAATAAATATGGATTAATACTATCTGCTCCTAATCCATACAGTGTGACGATATCGTGTAGGGAGCGAAGGGCACCAGAACGTATTACGAGAGAGCAGTTTCGGCGTAATTTATTTTCGCTTAATATTTGATGTACTTTAGCGGTAACTAAATGCGGATCAATCCATAACCGTCCATTTAGATGGGCATTGGCATCGTCTATTAATAATAGGGAAGCTCCATCGTTCACCGCTGTTATTGCTTCAGAACCAATTCGATTTAAGGCGCATTGTAAAGTTTCGGTAGGAGCGAATGTAGCAGAGATTGTAGCGATAGAGCTATGAGTATTGAATAGCTGTATAAGTTGTTCATACGTAATTGTCTGTAATTCCTCTGTAATAGACTGTGCTACACTTCCCTCTAAAATAATTGGGGAAAGCATCTCAACTAAAAATGGCTGTTTAGCACCGCTTAATAAACTTGGGCGCTCTCCAAGTATTGTTCGAGTAGAGAAGTGTTCGACCTCTCGATCACGATCAATCGCTGGATTTGTAACAACGGCTACACTTTCTTTAATGAAGTCAGCGATATTTCGTCTATCAGTATCGAGTGCGGCAAGTGGTGAGTCATGCCCAAGTGAGCGAATTGGCTCAACTCCTTTTGTTGCCATCTGTTCAAGAAGTTGAATATGTTCTCGATCCCATCCAAAAGCAACATATTGCTTCGTTTCAACTTGCATAGAATCACATAAGCCTTGGATTTCTTTCGTTTCAGGGATAGATAAATTCAAATGATAGTCGGTAACATCCACTCGTTTTTTTAAACGGTTATATACTTGAGTTTGGTAGTCATCGTATTCGTAGAGTACAAGCTCATCTTGTTCGTTCCACTTTAGGCCGACCTTTTCTCCAGGAGCGAGTGGTTTTGGTTCTGCTACATATTCAGTTGGTGATACAACTCCAGGTTCAGAAGAGAAAATATAAGAGCTTTCTGTTTCCACTTTCCATACTGGTCGCAGTCCAAGGGAATCAACGCTGAAAACAGCTTCATCTTTGTAACGTGAAATAATGCCAGCTGGACCTTGTGCAAAATGGCCCCATGCTTCACGTATATACGTATATAAATCTTGTAAATGCGGTTCATAAAGTTTAATTTCATTAATAATTGGTGGGAATAGTATATCCATTGCTTCAAATAAACTGTAGTCGTATTGAACAAGTAGAGTTTCTAAGGTGCGGTTTAAATCTTGGGAGTCACTGCCCCCAGCAGTAAGGGGAACATGAATCATTTCAGCTTGATCGCGTAATTTTGCAATTGTGTTAATTTCACCATTATGTCCGAGAACGCTAAATGGTTGTACACGAAAAAAATTAGATAATGTATTAGTAGAATAGCGATTATGTCCTAATGTCATAGTTGAAGCGATAAGTGGGTGTTGTAAATCATTGTAATAGGCAACAAGTGTATCCCCAGCACCTAGAACTTTATATACAACATGGTCACGACTTAAGGAAGCAACATGAATTGCTTCGTTTTCCTCTATTTTCATTGTGACAGAAAATAATGTTTGCTCAATATTTTTAACTTCATTTTCTGCGATAAGAGCAACTTGCCAAAATAAAGGTTCTTCTTGTTTACCGAGTGGACCGAGTGCATCGGAATTTATTACATCGTCACTTTCGAAAAGGATTGCAAGGTTTTCGTTGTTTAGTTGTGTGCGAATATGATTTTTTAGATTAACGGTATTCTCTTTTTTGTTTAGAAAAAAATGTCCAACGATAAAGTGGGGATGATCCACAATCGTTGGATTGTATCCGTTATTTTTCAGCTTCTCATTCCAAAGTGCTTTTGGGACATCAATGTGAATGCCGATACCATCTCCTTCACCATTAATGAAACCAGCTCGATGATTCATTTTGACTAGTGATTGTATACAAAGGTCAATATTTTCTTTTGTAGGAATTTTTCGTTTCTCCATAACGGAAACGATTCCACACGCATCATGTTCTGCATTTTTATAATCTCGAAATAAAGACGGTGTCCATGTATGTGTTTTATTGAGCATCCGTCAATCCCCCCTCTTATTAAAGTTAGAATAATCTTACTATTAAAGGCCTGAGCAGCCTTATATACAAGGATAGTAAGGATATAAAAGAAAAATAAAACAGATAATTATGAATAATTATACTATTAATGAGGGATTTATGAAATAGAAAAAAGGAAAAAAGAAAGATGTGCTTTCTTTTTTCCTTTTAATGACGGGATTATTTATTATCCGCTAAAGCAGCGAATGCTCGGCCTACAGCTTCGATTGTATATTCAATATCTTCTTTTGTATGTTCTGTTGTTAAGAACCATGCCTCGTATTTAGAAGGTGCTAAGTTAACGCCTTCTTGGAGCATTAGCTTGAAGAATTTACCGAACATTTCCCCGTCTGTATCTTGTGCTGCATCGTAATCTTCAATTGTATTTGTTGTGAAGTATACAGTTAAAGCACCTTTTAGACGGTTTAATGTAATATCGATATTATGTTTTGTAGCTTGCTCTAAAATTCCTTTTTCAAGCATGGCACCAAGTTCATCTAATTTCTCATAAAGTCCTTCTTGTTGAAGAACTTCTAGACAAGCAATACCAGATGCCATAGAAGCAGGATTTCCTGCCATTGTACCAGCTTGATATGCAGGTCCAAGCGGAGCAACTTGTTCCATAATTTCTTGCTTACCACCGTAAGCACCGATTGGAAGTCCGCCACCGATAACTTTACCAAGCGCTGTTAAGTCTGGTGTTACGCCAAGTAAATCTTGAGCACCACCGTACATAAAGCGGAAAGCAGTAATAACTTCATCGTAAATTACTAGTGCACCAGCTTCGTGAACAAGTTCATTCACCTTCTCAAGGAAGCCAGGTTTTGGTTCTACAATACCGAAGTTTCCAACAATTGGTTCTACAAGAATAGCTGCTACTTCATGTCCCCATTTATCTAATGCTTCTTTTAAAGTTTCTACATTATTAAATGGAACGGTAATAACTTCTTGAGCGATACTTTGTGGTACACCGGCTGAGTCAGGAGTTCCTAGTGTAGAAGGACCAGATCCAGCTGCTACAAGTACTAAATCAGAATGACCGTGGTAACAACCAGCAAATTTCATAATTTTTGTGCGGCCTGTATAAGCACGAGCAACACGGATTGTTGTCATTACAGCTTCAGTACCAGAGTTTACGAAGCGGACTTTATCTAAAGCAGGCATTGCTTCTTTTAACATTTTTGCAAATTTTACTTCTAGTGCTGTTGGTGTTCCGTAAAGTACCCCGTTTTCAGCAGCTGTTGTAATTGCTTTTGTGATGTGCGGGTGAGCATGTCCAGTAATAATAGGACCGTATGCTGCTAAATAATCGATGTATTTATTTCCGTCTACATCCCAGAAATAAGCACCTTTTCCACGTTCCATAGCAACAGGAGCGCCGCCGCCAACCGCTTTAAAAGAACGAGAAGGACTATTAACACCGCCAACGATATGTTCTAAAGCTTCTTTATGTAATGCTTCTGACTTTGTGAATTTCACTACAATTCATCTCCTTACAAAAATCTATGTATTATTCTAACATGTTTTTCGAAAAGACGTATTGTTTGTGATAGAGAAGGCAGTTGGGTAAACTATTCGTTGTGACATTTAGGAAGGGGGTCCGATTATGAAATCGGTAATTGAGGTACAAGGGTTACGTAAAGAATTTACAGCCTATTCAAGTCGTCCGGGTTTAAAGGGTGCATTTCGCGATTTATTAAATCGTAATTATAAAATAGTACCAGCAGTAAATGATGTATCCTTTACTGTAAAACAAGGTGAGATGGTTGGTTATATCGGTGAGAATGGTGCTGGTAAATCAACAACAATTAAAATGCTTACGGGGATTTTGACTCCGACATCAGGAGAGATTTTAGTAAATGGGATGAATCCACATAAGCAGAGAGAAGAATTTGCAAGAACAATTGGTGTTGTTTTCGGTCAACGCTCGCAACTTTGGTGGGATATTGCTGTACAAGAATCGTTTCGTTTATTAAAAAAAGTGTACGGTGTATCAGACGCTCAGTATAAAGAACATATGGAGCACGTAATCGAAACGTTAGATATTGGTCCCTTATTAGACAAGCCAGTTCGAAAGTTATCTCTAGGTCAAAGAATGCGTTGTGAATTAGCGGCAGCATTAATTCATAATCCACCGTTATTATTTTTAGATGAACCAACAATTGGGCTAGATGTACTTGTGAAATTGAAAATACGTGAATTTTTAAAAGAAATGAATGAACGTTATAAAACAACAATTTTATTAACAACCCATGATATTACTGATATTGAAGCATTATGTGAGCGCGTTATCATGCTAGATGAAGGAAATATTATGTATGACGGTTCTTTAAATAATCTTCGTACGCAGTGGGGAGCAGAGAAAGAAATACATTTTCAGTTTATTGCACCAGTTTCCTATCAGGATTTATCAATGGTTATGCCAGATAGTCATGTCGTTTGGTCGAAAGCGAAAGAGGAAAACACGTGGGTTGCAAAAATCCCGAATGAAGAAGTTATTATTTCAATGCTTATTTCTAAAGTAGTACAAGCTTTTCAAATTAAAGATTTAAAAATTAATGAAGTGTCTACAGAGGAAATTATTCGTAACATTTATGAAGAAGGTATTAAACATGGGTAAGTACATTGAGATGATTCGAATTCGCTTTTTAATGATGCTTGCGTATCGCACAAACTATTATAGCGGGATTCTAATTTATACGATTAATATCGGTGCGTATTATTTTTTATGGCAGGCAATTTATAGCGGAAAAGAGAACATTGAAAGTTTATCTATTTCGCAAATGACTACGTATATCGCAATTGCGTGGATGGCACGTGCCTTTTATTTTAATAATATAGATAGGGAAATTGCGATGGAGATTCAAGAAGGACGTGTAGCGGTAGAACTAATTCGTCCATATAACTATTTAGGAATGAAAGTGATGCAAGGTCTTGGTGAAGGAATATTTCGTTTTGCATTCTTTTCAATCCCGGGTATGGTTATCGTTACCTTATTATTTTCATTGCAAATTACAACGAATTTTCAAACATGGCTATATTTCTTCTTATCTTTAATATTTAGTTTTATTATTAATACACAAATTAATTTAATGACGGGAATGCTCACGTTCTTCCTATTTAATAATAGTGGAATTATGTATGCAAAACGTGTTGTTATTGATTTATTTTCAGGTCTATTATTACCAATTAGTTTTTATCCGTTATGGGCCCAAAAGGCAATGATGTTTTTACCGTTTCAGGCCATTAGTTATATTCCGAGTATGATTTTTTCAGAAGGTATACAAGGAAGTAAATTGTATGAGGCATTATTATTCCAAGTAATTTGGGCAATTGTACTTATTATTCCAATTGTACTCATGTGGAGAACGGCGAGAAAACGTCTAATTGTACAAGGGGGATGATGAGATGATATATATAAAACTATTTTTGCAATATGCAAGCCAATATATAAAAACAAAATTGGAGTATCGGGGCGATTTTATCGTTGGATTACTTTCTGATTTATCACTACAGGCTGTTAATTTAATCTTTATTCTTGTTGTGTTTGGGCATACACAAGCATTAAAAGGCTGGAATAGAGAAGAAGTAATCTTTATTTATGGTTTCTTTTTAGTGCCGTTTGCCATTTTCTCAGCCTTTTTTAACATATGGGACTTTAATGATCGTTACATTATTAAAGGAGAAATGGATCGTATATTAACGAGACCGATTCATAGCTTGTTTCAAATTATATTAGAAAGAATGGAACTTGAGTCTTTAATTGGGGCCATTACAGGAATGATTGTAATGGGATATGCAGCAGTGGAGTTACAATTATCTTTTTACTGGTATGATTTCTTCTTATTCTTACTAATGGTAGGAGGAGGCGCACTTGTATATGGAGGGATATTTGTTACGCTTGCAAGCCTTGGTTTTTGGTCGGATGCGAAAAGTTCAATTATGCCGCTAATGTATAACATAGGTAACTATGGTCGCTATCCGGTTAATATTTATAATCGTGTGATTCGCTTCATTTTAACATTTGTTTTACCATTTGCGTTTGTCGGAGTGTATCCAGCAGCATACTTTTTAAGGAAAACAGAGTGGAATAGCTATGCATTTGCAACACCACTCGTTGGTGTTATCTGTTTTACGATTGCAATCACTCTTTGGAATCAAGGGGTAAAAAGGTACCGTGGTGCTGGGAATTAATTATAGAATCTTGTTTGTTTCTAAGGGATAAATCCAATGGCTTTCTCATACATATAAAATGAGGTGGAGGACATGTTATGGGGATTTATTCTATTAATTGCAGCAATTGCTATTTTGAGAAGTGTCCAATTGTTATGGAGTTCCTATTCAGATTCAACGCGTTTTTTTTCGCTGTATAATCTAGCCACATTATTTTTGATTTATACAACTGTACTAATTGCGTTTGGATTAAGTTATGTTGTATTAGAAGAAATGGGTTTTGCAGTTTTGAAAGAGGATGGAGAAAGTTTGAACGCTCACTCTTTTCAACTCGTTGAAATTTGTTTATATTTTAGCGCAGTTACTTTATTGTCTGTTGGATATGGTGATATATCTCCGATTGGAATTGGGCGGTGGATTGCAATTGGAGAAGCGCTAATTGGATATACATTACCGTTTGCTTTCGTGATGAGGTCTGTAATAGACAATGAAAAATAAGATAGCATTTGTTATAGTAAAAGAAAAGAATAGGAGTGATAACAATGGTTACAGTAGGAGAAATGGCACCGGAATTTACATTAGAGGGAAGTAACGGGGAACAAGTTCGCTTAGCTGATTTTCGTGGGAAAAATGTAGTTCTATATTTTTATCCGAAAGATATGACTCCAGGGTGTACAACTGAAGCGTGTGATTTCCGTGATGCTTATGGATTATTTCAAGAGAAGGACACGGTTATTTTTGGAGTGAGTCCGGATCCGGCAAATAGACATTTGAAATTCATTGAGAAGCATGAACTTCCATTTACACTTTTAGTAGACGAGGATCATAAAGTAGCAGAATTATACGATGTTTGGAAATTGAAAAAGAACTTTGGGAAAGAGTACATGGGAATTGAGCGCTCTACATTCCTTATTAATAAAGCCGGTGAGCTTGTAAAAGAGTGGCGTAAAGTGAAAGTGAAGGGACATATTGAAGATGTTCTTTCTTATATAAAATAAATCCATTGTGGAGATAAAATATATAGAAGTAAGGCGAGTGTCTATACATATTTTATTGTCTTACATAAAGTGAAGTGTAGGGCATACCTCCTCAGATGATAGTATTCCAAGTGCGATTATGTCGCACTTTTTTTCTATGTAATTGTATAAAAAATGGGGAAAGATACATAAGAATAAGGCTATATACAAAAATAAACCACATACTTATAGTAGAAATATTGACGATTTATAAGAAAAGGAGTACACTCTTTATAAGAATTATAAAATAATAATCCGTATAGAATCGGGGTGCATGACGGTGGTCAAAGAAGAATTAAAAGAAGCGCTAGAAATGCTGAAAAATACGGGTGTACGCATTACTCCACAGCGTCATGCTATTTTAGAGTACCTTGTGGAATCAATGACGCACCCAACAGCGGATGACATTTATAAAGCATTAGAAGGTAAGTTTCCAAATATGAGTGTTGCAACTGTCTATAATAACTTACGTGTATTTAAAGAGGTTGGACTTGTAAAGGAATTAACTTATGGAGACGCTTCAAGTAGATTTGATTATGTTACAAGTCAACATTATCATGTGATTTGTGAAAAATGTGGTAAGATTGTTGATTTTCCTTATGGAGGTTTGGAACAACTTGAAGAGGAAGCTGCAAAAACGACAGGCTTCGTTATTAATAGTCATCGCTTAGAAATTTATGGCGTTTGTCCAGAGTGTCATAAGGCGTAATATATAATAAAGAAAGAGGCTGACGGCTTTACGTCAGCCTCTTTCTTTATTATATATGGGAATTACGTTAGGTTCAGAAGGATTTAAAATGTGAAGTGAAGAACCTAACTTAATTAAGGACAAATCTAAAAGGTGATTTCTTGGTTAAGAAATCACCTTTTTAATGAGTTGAAACTTCTTTAGTTTTGTAAGGCTGTATTTTCCTCGCTGTACCCATATATACCTATGATTTATAGCTTTTCTTATTGTATTTCTCATCAAATTCTTTTCCTTCTAGATTCCGATCCATTGTTAAAGGTTGATTGCAATGCATACATGCGTCGACACGACCGAGCATTTTTGTTGGCTTATCGCAGCTTGGACAAATAATTTGGATAGTCTTAGTAGATAACATACCAATCCAAAAGTAAACGACAGTACTAGCGATAACAGCTAAAAAGCCAACCATCATAAATGTTGTCATAATAATAATGTTTTCGCGGAAAAAGACACCTAAGTATGCAATGAAGAGACCGATGAATACTAAACTTAATGCGAAGGTTCGGATTTTATTGATTTTGTTCGAATATTTAATGCCCATTCTCACCACACTCCTATAATAATAATATAACATAAAATTTAGAATTTTCACTCGTTAAGAAGCGTGTAAAGTGATAAGATATGAAATGCTAAGTGTGATGAAGAATGAAGGGAGGCTATAATAATTTTTAGAACATGTTTTTAAAGTTTTAACGGGATGTGAAATTTTTTTATAAAAAGTATTGACCCTGTATGTACTGCATGATATATTAATAACCGTCGCTGATGCAGAAACGCAGAAGACGACAAAAAAGAAATTGAAAAACTTAGTTGACATCGAAAAACGAAGATGTTAACATAAGGAGGTCGCAAATGAGCGATCAAGTAGTTCTTTGAAAACTGAACGAAACAAACAACGTGAAACGTCAATTTTTATTTTTAGATGCTAGACAAACTAACTTTATTGGAGAGTTTGATCCTGGCTCAGGATGAACGCTGGCGGCGTGCCTAATACATGCAAGTCGAGCGAATGGATTAAGAGCTTGCTCTTATGAAGTTAGCGGCGGACGGGTGAGTAACACGTGGGTAACCTGCCCATAAGACTGGGATAACTCCGGGAAACCGGGGCTAATACCGGATAATATTTTGAACTGCATGGTTCGAAATTGAAAGGCGGCTTCGGCTGTCACTTATGGATGGACCCGCGTCGCATTAGCTAGTTGGTGAGGTAACGGCTCACCAAGGCAACGATGCGTAGCCGACCTGAGAGGGTGATCGGCCACACTGGGACTGAGACACGGCCCAGACTCCTACGGGAGGCAGCAGTAGGGAATCTTCCGCAATGGACGAAAGTCTGACGGAGCAACGCCGCGTGAGTGATGAAGGCTTTCGGGTCGTAAAACTCTGTTGTTAGGGAAGAACAAGTGCTAGTTGAATAAGCTGGCACCTTGACGGTACCTAACCAGAAAGCCACGGCTAACTACGTGCCAGCAGCCGCGGTAATACGTAGGTGGCAAGCGTTATCCGGAATTATTGGGCGTAAAGCGCGCGCAGGTGGTTTCTTAAGTCTGATGTGAAAGCCCACGGCTCAACCGTGGAGGGTCATTGGAAACTGGGAGACTTGAGTGCAGAAGAGGAAAGTGGA
>NZ_CAKLBZ010000001.1:522500-772500 GCF_921008455.1 Bacillus basilensis
ATAGAAGAAGCGTGCGATTGGTTGTGCACGTCCAAGCAGTTAGGCTGATAAGTAGGCAAATCCGCTTATCGTGAAGGCTGAGCTGTGATGGGGAAGCTCCTTATGGAGCGAAGTCTTTGATTCCCCGCTGCCAAGAAAAGCTTCTAGCGAGATAAAAGGTGCCTGTACCGCAAACCGACACAGGTAGGCGAGGAGAGAATCCTAAGGTGTGCGAGAGAACTCTGGTTAAGGAACTCGGCAAAATGACCCCGTAACTTCGGGAGAAGGGGTGCTTTCTTAACGGAAAGCCGCAGTGAATAGGCCCAAGCGACTGTTTAGCAAAAACACAGCTCTCTGCGAAGCCGTAAGGCGAAGTATAGGGGGTGACACCTGCCCGGTGCTGGAAGGTTAAGGAGAGGGGTTAGCGTAAGCGAAGCTCTGAACTGAAGCCCCAGTAAACGGCGGCCGTAACTATAACGGTCCTAAGGTAGCGAAATTCCTTGTCGGGTAAGTTCCGACCCGCACGAAAGGTGTAACGATTTGGGCACTGTCTCAACCAGAGACTCGGTGAAATTATAGTACCTGTGAAGATGCAGGTTACCCGCGACAGGACGGAAAGACCCCGTGGAGCTTTACTGTAGCCTGATATTGAATTTTGGTACAGTTTGTACAGGATAGGCGGGAGCCTTTGAAACCGGAGCGCTAGCTTCGGTGGAGGCGCTGGTGGGATACCGCCCTGACTGTATTGAAATTCTAACCTACGGGTCTTATCGACCCGGGAGACAGTGTCAGGTGGGCAGTTTGACTGGGGCGGTCGCCTCCTAAAGTGTAACGGAGGCGCCCAAAGGTTCCCTCAGAATGGTTGGAAATCATTCGTAGAGTGCAAAGGCATAAGGGAGCTTGACTGCGAGACCTACAAGTCGAGCAGGGACGAAAGTCGGGCTTAGTGATCCGGTGGTTCCGCATGGAAGGGCCATCGCTCAACGGATAAAAGCTACCCCGGGGATAACAGGCTTATCTCCCCCAAGAGTCCACATCGACGGGGAGGTTTGGCACCTCGATGTCGGCTCATCGCATCCTGGGGCTGTAGTCGGTCCCAAGGGTTGGGCTGTTCGCCCATTAAAGCGGTACGCGAGCTGGGTTCAGAACGTCGTGAGACAGTTCGGTCCCTATCCGTCGTGGGCGTAGGAAATTTGAGAGGAGCTGTCCTTAGTACGAGAGGACCGGGATGGACGCACCGCTGGTGTACCAGTTGTTCTGCCAAGGGCATAGCTGGGTAGCTATGTGCGGAAGGGATAAGTGCTGAAAGCATCTAAGCATGAAGCCCCCCTCAAGATGAGATTTCCCATAGCGTAAGCTAGTAAGATCCCTGAAAGATGATCAGGTTGATAGGTTCGAGGTGGAAGCATGGTGACATGTGGAGCTGACGAATACTAATAGATCGAGGACTTAACCATATAATATGTAGCAATGTTATCTAGTTTTGAGAGAACATAAAAAACTTGTTGACTTTTAAGGTAAATAAGTTATAATAATGATTGTCTCAAAAGAATAATGTCTGGTAATGATGGCAGAGAGGTCACACCCGTTCCCATACCGAACACGGAAGTTAAGCTCTCTAGCGCCGATGGTAGTTGGGACCTTGTCCCTGTGAGAGTAGGACGTTGCCAGGCAATATTATTCCGCAGTAGCTCAGCGGTAGAGCTATCGGCTGTTAACCGATCGGTCGTAGGTTCGATTCCTACCTGCGGAGCCATTGGAGAGCTGTCCGAGTTGGCCGAAGGAGCACGATTGGAAATCGTGTATACGTCACAAGCGTATCAAGGGTTCGAATCCCTTGCTCTCCGCCATAGGATTTATAATATTTGGCCCGTTGGTCAAGTGGTTAAGACACCGCCCTTTCACGGCGGTAACACGGGTTCGAATCCCGTACGGGTCACCACTTTTGGAGGATTAGCTCAGCTGGGAGAGCACCTGCCTTACAAGCAGGGGGTCGGCGGTTCGATCCCGTCATCCTCCACCATATAAACTATATGAATAATATTATCGCGGGGTGGAGCAGCACGGTAGCTCGTCGGGCTCATAACCCGAAGGTCGCAGGTTCAAATCCTGTCCCCGCAACCAAATGGTCCCGTGGTGTAGTGGTTAACATGCCTGCCTGTCACGCAGGAGATCGCCGGTTCGACCCCGGTCGGGACCGCCATTTTAATAAGGCTCGGTAGCTCAGTCGGTAGAGCAGAGGACTGAAAATCCTCGTGTCGGCGGTTCGATTCCGTCCCGAGCCACCATTTATTTTAATAAAATACGCCGGCTTAGCTCAATTGGTAGAGCAACTGACTTGTAATCAGTAGGTTGGGGGTTCAAGTCCTCTAGCCGGCACCATGTAAGTTTCGGAGGGGTAGCGAAGTGGCTAAACGCGGCGGACTGTAAATCCGCTCCTTCGGGTTCGGCAGTTCGAATCTGCCCCCCTCCACCATTTACATAGGGGCATAGTTTAAAGGTAGAACTGAGGTCTCCAAAACCTCCAGTGTGGGTTCGATTCCTACTGCCCCTGCCAAATATATTTACACAACATGGCGGTTGTGGCGAAGTGGTTAACGCACCGGATTGTGGCTCCGGCATTCGTGGGTTCGATTCCCATCAGTCGCCCCATTTTTATTTTTAAAATTATAAATAATCTAATTGATACTTACATATAATTAAGTAAGAATTCGATGGGCTATAGCCAAGCGGTAAGGCAACGGACTTTGACTCCGTCATGCGCTGGTTCGAATCCAGCTAGCCCAGCCATTTTTGCGGAAGTAGTTCAGTGGTAGAATACAACCTTGCCAAGGTTGGGGTCGCGGGTTCGAATCCCGTCTTCCGCTCCAATGAATTTAATATGGCGGCATAGCCAAGTGGTAAGGCAGAGGTCTGCAAAACCTTTATCACCGGTTCAAATCCGGTTGCCGCCTTTTCTTTTGTGCCGATGTGGCGGAATTGGCAGACGCGCACGACTCAAAATCGTGTTCCTTCGGGAGTGTCGGTTCGACCCCGACCATCGGTATCACGAACGGCGTAACATCAAGGCTCTACACTAATTGTGTAGAGTTTTTTTTGTATTTTCTTCACACGACAAAATAAGCACAAAAAGTGAGTAAACGTAGAACATTATTAACAGAAGATGAATTGAAAATTGCAACAAAATCCACGTATGTAACCACTGATGAAGAAGCATTGAATTTATTTTATACTGATTACCAACTTCGAAATTTAAGACCTCACACAATAAAATGAAGCGTTTGTTTGAACGACTGAACGTTAAAAATCGATCCATCTTATTTATTTTTTAAAAGATAAGTATAAAATTTTTCTCGATCAAAGCATATACTATACAGTTGGAGTAAACTGTGAAACACTAAAAGGATAAAAACTAACATTTGTTTTTATCCCTCTATAAAGAATTTCTCCAACCTGGTGACATGAAGTTAAATCCGACACCACCAGTAGATATTAGCACATGATCAGCTGGTAATTTCGTAATTTCTAAAAACTTCTTTTCAAATTCTTCTCTGTTGTACTTGTACATTGTTGAGTGACACGACCACATTTGCGTTGAAGTACTCAACCAGTCCCCTAATTCCTTTAATTCAGGAAACGACTCAAATTGAATTGGTTCATCTAATTCCATGAATCTTACTTGATAGATAGTTGGGTTTAGTTTTTCTCCTATCCCTTTAAGACCATGTGCTTTTTTCTCATTTGAATGTATCATAATAACTCTCTCCCATCCTTCTTTCAAATTTGTGGATTTCAAAAAATTTTCTATTTCAATTATACAGCAATAGAAAGTAATTAGGGGGACGTTATGGGAAATTATCCCTTTATCTTATTGTTTAGCGAGAGATAAGAAAAAATAAGAAATGAAATAGGATAAACTTAATTAAGGGAGAGAAATGAAAATAAAAAGTATCAGTTATTCATTGTGATTCCATTTTAATTTATCATTTTGAAAGAAGCTCAAAATTTGTTAAATGCTTTAAAATAAAGGATTTTAAGGGTAACACTCTATATAAATGTCACCTAAAAGACTCAAAATCGTGTTCCTTCGGGAGTGTCGGTTCATCGGTATCGGCGATGTAAAAAGACTCTAACAGAAGTGTTAGAGTCTTTTTTGCTAAATTATGTTATGTGATTCTAAAATTCGTAATAAACGTAGGAATTCATGTATAATATAACTTGTTGAAAGAACCAAATGATAGTGATTTATATTATGTCTGTAATATGAATCAAAAATGAACTTTTTATATTTCTTTTAAAAATGTGTTGAATACACATTATATTTTATATTAATATTTTTATGTAGATTTAAAACGGGAAAGAGAGTGGAAAGTATGGGTCGTAAATGGAATAATATTAAAGATAAAAAAGCATCAAAAGATGCAAATACAAGCCGTATATACGCGAAATTTGGACGTGAAATTTATGTGGCAGCAAAACAAGGCGAGCCAGATCCAGAATCAAACCAAGCGTTAAGAGTCGTATTAGAGCGTGCGAAAACATATAATGTACCAAGAACAATTATTGATCGTGCAGTGGAAAAAGCAAAAGGCGGTTCAGAGGAAAATTATGATGAGCTTCGTTATGAAGGATTTGGGCCAAATGGAGCTATGGTTATTGTAGATACACTTACAAATAACGTAAACCGTACTGCAGCAGATGTACGAGCTGCCTTTAGCAAAAACAGTGGTAACATGGGTGTAAACGGCTCTGTAGCTTACATGTTTGATGCGACAGCTGTTATCGGCCTTGAAGGTAAAACATCAGATGAAGTTCTTGAAATTTTAATGGAAGCAGATGTAGATGCACGTGACATTCTAGAAGAAGAAGATGCTGTTATCGTGTATGCTGAACCAGATCAATTCCATTCAGTACAATCTGCACTTAAAGGTGCTGGTGTTGAGGAATTTACAGTTGCAGAATTAACAATGCTTGCACAAAGTGATGTAACACTTCCTGAAGATGCTCAAGTACAATTTGAGAAAATGGTTGATGCATTAGAAGATTTAGAAGATGTGCAACAAGTTTACCACAACGTAGACTTAGGAGAATAATACGATAGAAGCCTCTGTTCGTTTAACGAATAGGGGCTTTTTTTATGAGGCTAATTAAGGTGCTGAGTTAGTAAAGGTATTTTGTTGTAGACAGGGAATATGCTTATAGGGATATGTGAAATTTTCATTATTGCTAGGAGGCGTAATATGGAGCATAGAACACCAAAGCATATCGTTGCAGTAGCAGGCTATTTAACCAATGAAAAAAATGAGGTGTTATTAGTAAAGGTACACTGGCGAGCTGATACGTGGGAAATACCTGGAGGACAGGTAGAAGAAGGGGAAGCGCTCGATCAAGCTGTTTGTAGGGAAATAAAAGAGGAAACAGGATTAACGGTGAAGCCTATCGGTATTACAGGGGTTTATTATAATGCTTCTATGCATATTTTATCTGTCGTTTTTAAAGTGGCATATGTGAGCGGTGAAATAAAAATTCAGCCTAAAGAAATACAAGAGGCTAAATTTGTTGTTTTAAATGAAGAGAACATAGATGAGTATATAACGCGTCCTCATATGAAATCCAGAACGCTTGATGCGATGAGAGCAACACATTTTATTCCGTATGAAACGTGGGAAGTGCAGCCATATAACTTAATAGGAAGATTGTAAAGAAAAGAGTAGCCGATTTGAGATACAATCAAATCACTACTCTTTTTTGTATACTGTTTAAGAAAAAGGTCAAAATAATAATAGTGGCAGTATTGATTTTTAGAACGTTTGTTCTGTATAATATATGATGTATTATATACATTTAGATTACTAGATACTCAAAGTATATATATTTGTAGATGATATAATGAAAGTATAAAGTGAACATAAGGTGTTTTAATAGGGAAGTATAATAGCCTTAAAGTATACTCTGTTATTTGGGCGTTAGCATAATCTATATTCGATATTTCAGATGAATAGTAGATAAAAAAAGACTGTGATACAATACTTTTTTATACCTTACAATGATGTAAGGTACGTGTAAGAGAAATCGATGGGATATTTTTTTGCAACAAGGTATTCTTAAAGTAAGAGTTATACGCTGTGTGGAAAAGAGGTGTTTAAGATGAAAGAACGAGTATTATCTAGGGTGAACTATCATCAAAAAGTTGCATTAAATCCAATGACTAAATTTTTTTATAAAGCCATTATTTTATTATTATTGTTAAGTTTTACGTTATTATTCATTGGAAATGTAATGATTGAGCAGAGTGATATTAGTAAATTACATGTACCGGCTAAGTTAGAGGTGCCAGAATCGTTAACACATGCATTCATTGCAACAGAAGATAAAAGGTTTTATCATCATAACGGTTTAGATTATATAGCGATTATCAGGGCGTCTGTTGAGAATATAAAAGCTGGTGGTGTTGTGCAAGGAGGAAGCACAATTACACAGCAATTATCCAAAAATGCTTTTTTAACGAATGAACGTACATTTTCTCGTAAGTGGAAAGAAATTTTTTACACAAAAAAAATTGAACGCACATTTACGAAGGATGAAATTTTAAAATTGTATGTAAGTAATATTTATTACGGAGAAGGAGCATGGGGAATTGAAAAGGCAGCAAACCTTTACTTTGGTAAAAAGGTGAGCCAATTAACGTTGGCTGAAAGTGCAATGATGGCTGCTGTAGTAAAGGCACCAGCTTATTACTCACCTGCACAAAATTACGATAAAGCAGTTGAGAGACGGAATGTAGTTTTAAGGTTAATGGAGAAAGAAGGCTATATCAATCATGATGAGTATGTGCAAGCAGTTAGTGAGAAATTAGTAATCCGTCATGATATAAAAACAGAGCAGTCGATGTTAAATAATGCACGTGAAAAAGCAGTAAGCTAAGGGAAGTTCCTATATAGGAGCTTCTTTTTTTGAATAAATTGTGACAAATTGTGACACAATATCGTCACAAATGTTGTATTTTTGTAATTTATGTGAGCGTGTTCATTGCGTGATATATGTAAGTATTGATATTATGTGTATTGTGTACAATGCTGTATACAGAATATGAATTTAAAGAGGAATGTATATGAAATCATCGAACAAACTCATGGCTCTTGGTATAGTTTTTTCCATTGCAGTATTGATTGTAATCGGAACGATTGCGTATAGCATCATAAATGACAAAAAAGATAAAGGGAATGAGATGTTTGCTTATTCCACACAACAATCTTTAGGGAAAGATGATGCTCCGGTTAAGGTAGTTGAATTTGGAGACTTCAAATGTCCTGCTTGTCGTACTTGGGATGTAACAGTATTACCACGATTAAAAGAAGAGTATATAGATAAAGGTAAAGTGCAGTTATATTTTATTAACTTCCCATTTATCGGAAAAGACTCTGATTTAGGTGCAGCAGCTGGTGAAGCAATTTATAAGCAAGATAAAGATTCATTCTGGATTTTCTATGATGAGATTTATCAAAGTCAAAAGAAAGACACGGAAGAATGGATTACAGAAGAATTACTTCTTAACATTGTGAAAGAAAAGCTTCCGAAAGTTGATGTAGAGCAATTTAAAAAAGATTTACATAGTAAAGAAATGAAAGAAAAAGTACGTAAAGATTCAGATCGTGCTCAAAAATTAAAAGTACAAGGCGCTCCTTCAGTATATATAAATGGAAATCTTGCAAATCCTGATTTCGATAGTATGAAGAAGGCAATTGATAAAGAATTGAAAAAGTGATGAGATACTCATCACTTTTTCGACTTTTTTCGATAAAATTCTTGCTTCCGATTTTTTTACATGCTATACTACTTTACATAAGTTATCCTAATATCTTATATGTATTTCATATTTGCGGGTGTAGTTTAGTGGTAAAACAAGAGCCTTCCAAGCTCTGGTCGAGAGTTCGATTCTCTTCACCCGCTCCAAATTTTATTTAATGTTTTTCTATAAATTGTGATCAACGCAGTGTTTCGTTTCCGAGATAAACGAGGCATTGCGTTTTTTAATGTTTGAAAAGCGTGATTGTATGCGAAAATAGAAGTAAAGAATAGTATTCCAAAAGTGAATTGCTAACCAATAGATTGTTACATAAGGGATGGATTCATCTGAGGAGGCGATTAGGAATGAATTTTGAACAATTAAAGCAAGATGTCATTGCGTATAGTAAAACAATTGGTATAGATAAAATAGGCTTTGCTAGTGCTTCACCATTTGAAGAATTAAAGCAGCGTTTAATCCAGCAGCAACAATTAAATTATCAATCTGGATTTGAAGAGCCTGATATAGAAAAGAGAACGAACCCACAGCTGCTATTGCCTGGTGCGAAATCAATTATTGCGATTGCATTAGCGTATCCTTCAAAATTAAAAAATGCACCATTAAGTAAGCGTGGAGAACGCCGCGGGATTTTTTGTCGTGCTTCTTGGGGACAAGATTATCATCTTGTTTTACGAGATCGTTTGCAAAAATTAGAAGCATATTTAATTGAAAAACTTCCCGATATAGAAGTTAAGTCAATGGTTGATACGGGTGAATTAAGTGATCGAGCTGTTTCGGAGCGTGCCGGTATTGGTTGGAGCGGTAAGAATTGCGCTATTATTACACCTGAATTTGGTTCGTATGTATATTTAGGAGAAATGATTACAAACGTTCCATTCCCACCAGACCAACCGATAGAAGATCAATGTGGAAGCTGTACAAAATGTATTGATATTTGTCCTACAGGTGCTTTAATACAAGGAGGACAGTTAGATTCGAAGAAATGTATTGCATTTTTAACACAGACGAAAGGATTCCTACCGGAAGAATATCGCGACAAAATAGGAAATCGTATTTATGGATGTGATACATGTCAGACAGTTTGTCCAAAAAATAAAGGAATGGATTTTCATAATCATCCTGAGATGGAACCAGATCCTGAGTTAGTTAAGCCGTTATTAACACCACTTTTAACAATTAGTAATCGTGATTTTAAAGAGAAATATGGAATTATGTCTGGTTCATGGAGAGGTAAAAAGCCGTTGCAACGAAATGCGATTTTGGCACTTGCACATTTTAAAGAAGCATCAGCAATTCCTGATTTAATAGGTGTTATGAAAGATGATCCAAGACCAGTACTTCGCGGAACAGCAGCGTGGGCACTTGGAAAAATTGGTGGAGACGGCGTGGGCGAAGCTATTGAAAAAGCGATGCAACGTGAGAAAGACGAAGAGGTTCTTCATGAAATGAATCGCGGACTTGAATTGTTAGCGCAGAAAAAAGAGTAGATAATATCTCCCTTTTTCATATTGTAATATGGGGGGGAGACGAAATGGTTGTAAAAATAAATATTGAAAAGCAGGTACAACAATTTTTATCATATATAACAGAGAAACGAACAAATGTAGATGGTATTGTTGAAGATTTATTACAAATAGCACAGAGAAAGAAACAATTGTTTCAAAAGCGTAATGCACATATAGTGAAAGCAACTGCGGACGTTTCTTTCATAAGACAATTAAATAATAGCAATCATCAAGAAGTTGATTATCAAATACACTTTAAATATTTAATTAAGCATAAAGAATTATTTTATATCGAAGAGGAACAATTAAAACGAAGAGTTTGTTTAAATAATAGCGGGGTAATAGGTGATTATGCTATTGAAGTGCCAGAAGCAGTTGGAATGAGTGAGACATTAGAAAGGGAAATTATAAAAGAGAAGTACGGTTCTTATCAGTATAACCGTTTAGAGGCAGTTAAATATGCGGAACGTTGGTGGGATGATCGAAACCCTGTATATCGTAATTTCCCTGATAATTGTACGAATTTTATTTCTCAATGTCTTCATACTGGAGAAGTACCAATGAATGGATATCCTAATATTCGTAAAGGATGGTGGCAAAGGGAGAATCAGTGGAGTTGGAGCTGGGCTGTCGCACACTCTTTTTATTGGTATTTGTCAGGTGCTACAACAGGGCTTCGAGCAGAAGCAGTAGAAAGACCAGAGGACCTTATTCTTGGTGATGTCATCGCTTATGATTTTGAGGATGATGGTAGATGGAATCATACGACAATTGTAGTAGCGAAAGACGCAGATGGTATGCCACTTGTAAATGCACATTCAGCAAATAGCCGCCGGCGTTATTGGAACTATGAAGATTCTAGTAAATATACACCACAAATGAAATATAAATTCTTTCATATTATTAATGGGTAGAGATTTTTCGCTCAAGTGGTATAATACGTAGTAGACAAAAAACAGAGGTGAATATCGCGTGGGAGTACATGTTGTTTTATATCAACCAGAAATTCCAGCAAATACAGGGAATATTGCTCGTACTTGTGCAGCAACTGGAACAGAATTACATTTGATTAGACCGCTTGGATTTTCAACGGATGATAAAATGTTAAAGCGTGCAGGATTAGATTATTGGCAGCACGTGAAAATTACGTATTATGATTCAATTGAAGAGTTTTATGAGAAAAATAAAGACGGTGAATTCTTCTATTTAACAAAGTATGGCGAGAAAGCTCATACAGCGTTTGATTATAGTAAACGTGAGAAGGATTACTATTTTGTATTTGGAAGAGAAACAAACGGCTTACCAGCTAATGTAATCGAAGAAAACTTCGATCATTGTTTACGTATTCCAATGACTGATAAAGTGCGCTCATTAAATTTATCTAATACAGCAGCTATTTTAATTTATGAAGCGTTCCGCCAACAAAATTATCCAGGATTAGATTTAGAAATTGTTTATTAAAAGTCGCCATATGGCGACTTTTTTTCTAAAAATAAAAATAAATATGTAATCATACATTTAAAAAAGGGTACATATTCATATAGAATGGGATATATGAATAAAAATAGATCAGACAGGTTGAGATAAATATGAAGGAACAATATCGTAATCAAAATACCTTTTTAAGTATGATAGATATGGATTTAATAAGAAGAGGATTATTACATGCTATTCAAGATTTAGTATTTATTGTGAAAGTTATTGATGATGAAACCTTTAAATATATTTATGTAAATAAGTTAGGTATGGATTATGCAAAGCTAAGTGAAGAATGTTATGGAAAAACTTTTGCAGAAGTATTACCGGAAGATACGGCGGAAATATTGCAAGTGCAATATGCAAAAGTAGCGAGCGAAGCGAAAGCGCATACCTTTTGTGATGTAGTTAGTTTACCAAAGGGTGAGATACATTATGAATCTTCACTTAATCCTGTATTTGACGAAGAAGGAGTATGCCAGTTTATTATTTGTATTACGAGGGATATTACAGCTCAAATTGAGGAGAAGATTGAGATAGAGGAAAAACAAATGTTATTTAAGTCATTACTAGAATATAATAATGACTCTATTATATCTATAGATTCTATAGGGGAAATTACATATGCAAATCCAGCAACGTATGAAATATTCGGATACCGATATGAAGAATTAAATAATAAATTTATTTTTGAATTTATTAATAAAGAATATGAAAAAGATTTTCAAATTATATTTAAAGGGGCTATGCAAGGAAGAGCAAAGCAAATTGTTTCAAAGAAATATGTTCATAAAGAAGGGTACGAGCTCTATATTTCTTTGAGAACTATTCCAATTATTGTGAATGGTGAAATTGTTGGGGTTTATATTGTTACGAGGGATGTTACAAGGCAAGTATTAAATGAGATGAGAACGGAATATTTAGCTTACTATGACCAGTTAACAGGATTAATGAATAGAATTTCATGTACAAATAAGTTAAATGATTTCTTAAATGAGAAGGTAGATTTTGCGTTTATCTTTATAGACTTAGATGAATTTCATCTTATTAATGATACGTTTGGTCATAAAGAAGGAGATAAAGTATTACAAAAAGTTACAGAATGTTTAAGTAGTCTCCAAATAGACGGTATGCACTTATTTAGAGAACACGATGATCAATTTGTTATGTTAATAGAAAATATAACGAAAGAACGTGTAGAGGTAGTTGCAAACAACATACTAGAAAGGATTAGTGAGCATTTTGTAATACAAGAAGAGGACGTGTATTTAAGTGCGTCAATTGGAATTGTAATGGCCCCAACAGATGGAAAAGATGAAAAAATATTATTCCAAAGAGTTGATGCTGCTTTGGAAAAAGCAAAAGAAAAAGGAAAAGGGCATTATCATTTTTATGGCAATGGATTAGATTGTGAGCGTGAACAAAGATTTATAATAGAAAACCAATTACATCGTGCTATAGAAAAAAATGAATTCTTTTTATATTATCAGCCGCAAATTAATATTGAAACGAAAAAAATAGCTAGTATGGAAGCCTTAATAAGGTGGGAGAATAAAGAATTAGGATTTGTCCTTCCCAATCAATTTATTCCGCTAGCAGAAAGAACAGGATTTATTATTAAGCTTGATGAATGGGTAGTAAATGAAGTGTGTCAGCAAATACGTGAATGGTTAAATAAAGGATATGAAGTTGTCCCGATCGCAGTTAATATTTCAGCCAGGCACTTTCGCTCTATTACATTAATAGAAATGATTACACGTGCTTTACATAAGTACAATGTACCAGCCCATTTATTAGCGATAGAGGTTACAGAAGGAGCCCTTATACATAAAGATATATCGAAAAGAGTATTGCTACAATTAAAAGAACAAAATTTAAAGATTCATTTAGATGATTTTGGGACAGGATATTCATCTTTAAGTTATTTAAAAACGTATCCAATTGATACTTTGAAAATTGATCGTTCTTTTATGGAAGGTATACATGTAGATGAACGTGATACGAATATTACAGCTGCAATTATTCATTTAGCTCATACTTTAGAATTGAATGTAATCGCAGAGGGAGTAGAAAGAACGGAACAAATACAGTTTTTGAAGGAAAAGAATGTGAAGCTTGTACAAGGTTATTATTATAGTAGACCGCTATCAAAATATGATGTGGAAAATACGTATTACAAATGATTGATAAAGAAAAAAGTGATGTGCTAAAAAGCACATCACTTTTTATGTGTACCTGGTTTATCATTGTAACCAGATGTAAAAATGGCTGTAAGAAATGTGAGTGATACACCTAAAATCAATAATAATTTCATACTAATATCCTCCTTACGTTTTCGGTTTATGAATCCTAATTATTATTCGAAATGTATGTAAGGTTCTTGGAAGAAAAGAATTTATTTATAATGAATAGCGGTGTAAAAACTTTAATACCTATATTATACAGAATTTTCTTTGAATTTTGGAGAGAATTTTATATGACTACTATATATTTCATTTTGATTTAAAGAATGTTTGAGGACATCCTAGCATACCTTTTATAATAATCCGATTGAACAAGGAGATGGGGGAGGAGCTATAATGGATATTCTTAAAAAAATTGAACAGCATCGAGAAGCAGAAGAACGCTTACAATGGGAAGGTACGTTTGCGGAGTATTTAGAGCTTGTGAAGGAAAGACCATGGGTGGCTCAAACAGCACACTCTCGCATTTACAATATGATAAAAGACGCTGGAATTGAAGAAGTTGATGGTAGAAGAAAGTATAATTTCTTTAGTAATCAGCTATTTGGATTAGAGGATGCTTTAGAACGCCTTGTAGAGGAATATTTTCATCCATCTGCAAAACGATTAGATGTTAGAAAACGTATTTTATTATTAATGGGTCCTGTTAGTGGAGGGAAATCAACATTAGTTACGATGTTGAAACGAGGATTAGAAACTTATTCAAGAACAGATCGCGGAGCAATCTTTGCAATTAAAGGTTGCCCAATGCATGAAGATCCACTTCATTTAATTCCGCATCATTTACGAGATGATTTCTTTGATGAGTATGGGGTTAGAATTGAAGGGAATCTATCACCATTAAATGTGATGCGTTTAGAACAAGAATATGGGTCAAGAATTGAGGATGTAGTCGTAGAGCGTATTTTCTTCTCGGAAGATCGTCGTACAGGGATTGGTACATTTAGTCCTTCAGATCCGAAGTCACAAGATATTGCTGACTTAACAGGTAGTCTTGACTTCTCTACAATTGCAGAATATGGTTCAGAATCAGATCCTCGAGCGTATCGCTTTGATGGAGAATTAAATAAGGCGAACCGGGGAATGATGGAATTCCAAGAGATGTTAAAATGTGATGAGAAATTTTTATGGCATTTATTATCCCTTACGCAAGAAGGAAATTTCAAAGCAGGAAGATTTGCGCTTATTTCAGCAGATGAATTAATCGTAGCGCATACGAACGAAACAGAGTATCGTTCGTTTATAGCAAATAAGAAAAATGAAGCATTACATTCACGTATTATCGTAATGCCAGTCCCATACAATTTACGAGTTAGTGAAGAAGAACATATTTATGAAAAAATGATTCGTGAAAGTGACGTGTCCGATGTGCACATTGCACCGCACACACTTCGAGTTGCAGCAATGTTTACGATTTTAACTCGATTAAAAGATCCGAAGCGTCCAGATATTGATTTAATTAAAAAGATGCGTTTGTATGATGGAGAAACGGTAGAAGGTTATAATGCGATTGATGTAGAGGAGTTGCAACGCGAATATCAAGATGAAGGTATGAAAGGTATTGACCCTCGTTACGTTATTAATCGAATTTCATCTACAATTATTCGAAAAGAGGTACCTTCTATTAACGCTCTAGATGTGCTTAGATCGTTAAAAGATGGGTTGGATCAGCATCCATCGATTAGTAATGAAGACCGAGAGCGTTATATGAATTTCATCTCATTAGCTAGAAAAGAATACGATGAAATCGCTAAGAAAGAAGTACAAAAAGCGTTTGTTTATTCGTATGAAGAATCCGCTAAGACACTTATGGATAATTACTTAGATAACGTTGAGGCGTACTGCAATAAGTCGAAATTACGTGATCCGTTAACAGGGGAAGAAATGAGCCCAGATGAAAAATTAATGCGCTCGATTGAGGAGCAAATTGGAATCTCAGAAAATGCTAAAAAAGCATTCCGGGAAGAAATATTAATTCGCATCTCTGCTTATGCACGTAAAGGGAAACGCTTCGATTATAATTCGCACGAACGTCTTCGTGAAGCGATTCAGAAGAAGCTATTTGCTGATTTAAAAGATATAGTGAAAATCACAACATCAACGAAAACACCAGACGAAAATCAGCTGAAGAAAATCAATGATGTTGTTGCACGTTTAATTGATGAGCACGGCTATAATTCTTCTTCAGCAAATGAATTATTACGCTATGTAGGTAGCCTGCTAAATCGATAGTTTGATA
Source organism: Bacillus basilensis (assembly GCF_921008455.1). Taxonomy (NCBI): domain Bacteria; kingdom Bacillati; phylum Bacillota; class Bacilli; order Caryophanales; family Bacillaceae; genus Bacillus; species Bacillus basilensis. The sequence goes on from NZ_CAKLBZ010000001.1 coordinate 537,750, forward strand.
ACAAAACGCTGTCTCTTGTATTTTGCGGGACAGCGTTTTATTATCCGTTCATATGTGTAAAGTGTCATACCTTGTCCAAATATAATAAATTAAGATGCAATTTTATGAATTTATTGTCAATTATTTTTACAATATGCATATGATAGAGTAACCAACCATTCATACGAAAAAAGCCAACACAATACAATATGTTGCAAAGTGAAAATGTGTGCAACAATGCATTGTGTTTCTTTCTTATCGACGGTTAAATGTCATTTCTATTATGTGAGTGGCAAAATTTTGTTTAGGATGCTCGGAGTATTATATGAAAAACGTTATATATGTTTATGGGATGATTTTCGATGGGCAGTTACCTTTCATTCTAGCTGGCACAGTATAAAACAAAATTTTTAGCTTGCTGTTCATATAGGAAGACAATTACAGTAAGGAGGGAAAGAAATGGGTGAAGAAAATCAACCAAATTATACGATTTCACAGGAAAACTGGTCCCTCCATCGCAAAGGATATGACGACCAACAACGCCATCAAGAAAAAGTACAAGAGGCAATTAAGAATAATTTACCCGATCTTGTAACAGAAGAAAGCATTGTTATGTCTAATGGTAAGGATGTTGTAAAAATACCAATTCGTTCTTTAGATGAATATAAGATTAGGTACAATTATGATAAAAACAAACACGTTGGGCAAGGAAATGGTGACAGCAAAGTTGGTGATGTCGTTGCGAGAGATGGATCAGGTGGTCAAAAACAAAAAGGACCAGGAAAAGGGCAAGGGGCAGGAGATTCAGCTGGAGAAGATTATTATGAAGCTGAAGTTTCTATTCTAGAATTAGAGCAAGCGTTTTTCAAAGAGTTAGAACTGCCTAATTTGAAGAGAAAAGAAATAGATGAAAATCGGATTGAACATGTTGAATTTAATGATATTAGAAAAACAGGATTATGGGGCAACATCGATAAGAAAAGAACGATGATATCCGCATATAAACGAAATGCGATGCGTGGTAAAGCATCCTTCCATCCAATTCATCAAGAAGATTTAAAGTTCCGCACTTGGAATGAAGTGTTAAAGCCAGATTCTAAAGCGGTTGTATTAGCAATGATGGATACGAGTGGGTCAATGGGAATATGGGAGAAATATATGGCACGTAGCTTCTTTTTCTGGATGACGAGATTTCTACGCACAAAGTATGAAACAGTAGATATTGAATTTATTGCCCATCATACAGAAGCGAAAGTAGTTACAGAAGAAGAATTTTTCTCAAAAGGAGAAAGTGGTGGAACAATATGTTCTTCTGTATACAAAAAAGCACTCGAGCTAATTGATAATAAATACTCACCAGACCGCTATAATATTTATCCATTCCATTTTTCAGACGGTGATAATTTAACATCAGATAATGCTAGATGTGTAAAGCTTGTTGAAGAGTTAATGAAGAAGTGTAATATGTTTGGATATGGGGAAGTGAACCAGTATAATCGCTCATCATCTACCCTTTTCTCGGTTTATAAAAAGATTGAGGATGAGAAGTTTAGGTATTATATACTGAAGAATAAGAGGGATGTTTTTAACTGTCTTAAAAAATTTTTCATGGTAAATTGAATATGTGTATTTATAAATTATCAATATTTATCTAATGCAAATTAATCAGAGAAAATATATTATGTTTCTAAAGGGGTACATTTTAATGTGGAAAAGATAAAAAATGTTTGTATATGCTGCGAAACAAATGAAAGATGGTTTTGAAGAAAATGATTTCTTTTTAGGTATATTAATCAATAATTAGTATTGACCATCTATAATTAATCTTGTTTTATTACCAAATATTCAAGATAGTAACAGGGTTGTAGAGCGTTACAGAAGTGGAAGAGCATAAAAAGATATTAAGTATTATTTTTCTATTATAATTTTTAGCGAAAACCATATACATGACAAAAAAAGACAGGTTTATTATCTGGAAAGTCTGTCTTTTTTGTCGTGTATATTTCATTTTTAATGATGATTAAAAATCCCTAAAGGGATTTGTTTTTCAATTTTTTATTTTAGTATTTTTTGTATTAGAGCTATACGAAGTTACTACATACTGGATGTATTTTTTTGCTTGAGAACTTTTTTAAACTTTATATAACAAGCTATTCTCCACGGAATTAAATAGCAAATAGTAATTAAGAAAATTAACATACTGAGTGTACCTGGATCAATGATAGAAATATGTTGTCGGAAATAATAACGCAAAGCAATCATAAGAGCAAAAGTAATTATAAAAGCAGGGCTTTTCTTCGTATAAATTAAACCATCATTTCGTATTTCGTAATCTGACCATATAATAAGAGGAATAGAAAGACCAATTCCTAAAAAAATAGCTATTAATAATTGAAGGTATGTTACATGCCCAGGGTTAAGAAAAAATACAAATCCTGGTGTTAAGAATAGGAGTGGAAGAATTATTCGTTTTCCTTTTCCCTTAGTTGGTTTGTGCATAGATCGAATTCTACGCACTAAAATGAGGGCGCCAATAAATAGAAACAAAGAAGTAGCTGGTATAACAGTTTGCATAGATAAGTATCCTCCTAAAATATGTTTATTGTATATTTTTAAAATAAACTGCACTTAAAAAAGACAACTATATAAAATTTGAAGCGAAGAAGTTATCTCTTTATTGCTGTTTTTATTTCATTTATGTTTTTTACAAGAATACGTTTATGAAGATTCTTATGTGCAGTAGTTATTGATAACTTATAATCAGAATGTATATGCAACTGATTAAAGTATTTATAGGGATTACTTTTATAAACAGAGTCTATAGATATTTCATTGTTCATTATGAAAAATGAAAAGGTGTTGAAAGGCATAAAAAATCCTTCTCCATGTGCTTTAATAAAGCTCTCTTTTAATGTCCATAAAGTATAAAAATAATCTAGCTGCTTTTCAGTAGGTTGTAATAGCAAATGCTTATACTCATCATCTGAGAAAAAGCATTTAGCTATCTCAAAATCTATAGGTTTAATTTGTTCAATGTCTATTCCAACGGGTGCATGATGGTCTATAGCACAAACCACCCACTCTCCAGAATGGGAAATATTAAAATGAAAACTTGGTTTATTATACAAATAAGGTTTTCCAAATTCATTAAATTTGAAATGTATATTAGAGTTTGAAATATTAAATTCCTCACAAATAATAGATCGAATTAATAAATCCCCCAATAAGGAACGTAGGGCATCTTTTTGCTTTCTAAAACAAAGTATTCTTTTTTTTTTATCTTCATTTATAAAAATAAATAAATCTTTGAATTCCTTGGAATTAATGTTTTGATTTATATTAATTGCATAAATAGTAGTCATGAATTCACCATCAGCTATCTCTGGTCTCCTCTGAATTAATTACGTAAGGTATAAAAAAATTAACCATTCTAAAATACCACAGAAATATAAATTTGATTTTTTGTAAGGTATTATAAAAATAGTTCATGGGATATTGTGTTTTAAATTATATTCAAAAAGATGGGGTTCGTAAATGCTTTCGGAGTTGGGGGAATTTCGCCCTATATATTTATTATTAATAATAAATATATAGGGCGAAGTTAACAAGAATTTTATCTAATCAATACTATTTATATTATGAATAGTATTAAATTTAAATATATTGTTGGTGAAACAAAATCCCCCAATTTACATAAATGAATAGGCACTATAAGATTTATATGTGAATATTTGAAACTATTTTAAGATATCTATTAATGGGGAGAGTAGAGCGAATTGATTAAACTATTTTGTTTGCCGTATGCCGGTGGCTCAGCGGTTGTATATAGTAAATGGACAAAAAAATTAGAGGATTTCATTGAATTATATCCAGTAGAATTGGCGGGAAGAGGTAAAAGATTTAACGAACCTTTTTATGATTCAATGGAGGACGCTGTTAATGATATTTTTAATCAAATTAAAGATCATTTAAATCAAACTTATGCTTTCTTTGGACATAGTATGGGAAGTCTTTTAGTTTATGAGTTATGTCAAAAAATAAAAAAAATGGGTTATCCGGAACCAGCTCATATTTTTTTTTCCGGAAGAGAAGCTCCCCAAACTGTAAAAGATGAATATACAGTATATGATCTTCCGGATGAAGAGTTTATAAAATATGTTTTTCACTATGGTGGTATGCCAGAATCCTTTCTTGAGAATAAAATGTTATTAGATATCTTTATTCCAATTTTAAAAGCAGATTTTAAAATAGTAGAAACATATCAATATATTGAGAAAGATTTTAATTTAAATTGTGATTTTTCCATTCTTTCAGGGGAAAAGGATCAAAAATTAGATTTTGCCAATTTGAAGGGATGGGAAAAATTCTCTATAGGTAATTGTACTTATTTTACTTTTGAAGGTGGTCATTTCTATATAAATGAAGATATTGAAAATACTATTGCATGTATAAATAAACAATTAAAAAAATGTGTAATTGAATGATGTAGTATTAATTAGTTTTTATAACAGTTATATAAGTATAGAGTAATAAGAAGTGAGAAAGGGCATGATTGGAAATGTCTAATATTGGTGATAAATGCGAATCAGTTGTAAGGCGATCAGGGTCATACTGGAAGGAATATTTGCAAGGAAAGTTATCTGGATGGCAGCTGCTTTCTAATTACAAGAAACCTTTGCAATATAAATATAAAGAAGATTCTTTTTTATTTGACTTTAATTCGGTAATTAATCAAAAAATCAATTTACATAGTAAACAGCAAAAATATACTAATTTTCAGATTATGTTAACAGCATATCAAATTTTATTATATAGATATTCTAAACAAAACGATTTTTTAATAGGTATTTCCCAAGGTGAAAATAAATATTTAGATATAAAATTAAATAAATCATTATTGCCTTTGCGAGTAACTGAAATAGGTCAATTGACTATACGAGAATTATTACAGAAGACTCAAGAAAGTGTTACTGACCATTTATGGTATCAAGAAATTTTAAGAGAAAACTTAATGAGAGATAATTTATTTAGCGATTTGGAGAATTCTTTCTCGAAAGTTTATTTTACATATAGTAATAATATTCAAATGTTAGGGGACTCTTATGTAATTAATCCGATAAATCCCCCATACTTATTATTTCATATTAGTAATATTGAAAATAATGTTAAGGGTAGAGTGAGCTTTAATAGTAACATTTTTGATCAGCTACAAATAAGACAAATGGTTGCACATTTTACAAAAATAGTAGAATCTATTTTAGATAATAGGGATCTACTTATTAATGATATCAATATTCTAACAGAGGATGAAGAGCATCAAATTCTTTATGAATTTAATAATACAAAAAAGTACTATCCATCTCATAAAACATTGCAACAGTTGTTTGAAGAGCAGGCAGAGAAATCTCCAGAGAATATTGCAGTTGTATATAAAGAACAATACATTACTTATCAAGAATTAAATGAACGTGCAAACCAAGTCGCTCATATATTACGAAATAAAGGGATAGAAAAGGAAAAAGTTGTAGCAATTATGGTTGAGCGTTCAGCGGAGATGGTAGTTGGAGTATTAGGTGTTTTAAAAGCAGGTGGAACTTACCTACCAATTGATCCTAAATATCCAAATGAGCGTATTGAATATATGCTTTCAGATAGTAAATCTTGTATAGTTTTAACTCAAGTACATTTAGCAGAAAGATTGAATTGTGAGCAGATAATATTAGATTCACAAAAACTAGATCTATTGAGTGGAGAATTCTCTAATCCAGAAGGAATAACACAACCAAATGATTTGGCTTATGTCATTTATACCTCAGGTTCTACAGGAAGACCCAAGGGCGTAATGGTAGAACAACATTCAGTAATAAATTTGTGTTTTTGGGCACAAAATTTCTTTAGAATTAGTGACAAGGATATAAGTGGACAATATGTAGGATTTGGTTTTGATCCATGGGCGTTAGAGGTATTTCCATATATATTGAAAGGTGCGACATTACATATTATCCCAGATGAAATTCGTTATGACATATACGAATTGAATAATTATTATGAAAAAAATAGAATTAGTATAAGTGCTTTACCTACGCCAGTATGTGAACAGTTTATGGAATTAGAAAACAATTCTCTACGTGCATTAATAACTGGGGGCGACCAATTAAGAAAATATAAAAAAAATAATTATAAATTATTTAATAACTATGGGCCGACTGAACATACAGTTGTTACAACAAATGGAGAAGTTAACGAATTAGATGGCAATATATCAATAGGAAAACCAATTGATAATACTGAAGTTTATATTTTAGATGAAAAGGAAAGCTTACAACCTATTGGAATTCCAGGAGAACTATGTATTTCTGGTGCTGGAACGGCAAGAGGGTATTGGAATAATAAGGGATTAACGCAGGAAAAATTTGTGATTAACCCATATAAGCCAGGAAGATTAATGTATAGGACAGGTGATATGGCCAGATGGCTTCCAGATGGGAATATCCAATTTATGGGGAGAATGGATCGCCAAATAAAAATTAGAGGATATCGAATTGAATTAGATGAAATTGAGTCGTATTTGTTGAATTATAAAGGAATAGAGAAAGCAACTGTAACGGCAAAAGAATCTGAAATAGGTGGGAAATATTTAGTCGCTTATATTATTACCGATCCTAGTTTTGAAATTAATCAGTTAAAGAGTGAAATGAGGAAATACTTTCCAGAATATATGATACCTACACATTTTGTAAAAATGGATACTTTTCCTCTAACAGTACATGGGAAAATAGATCGAGAATCCTTACCAGAACCGGATCAGGAAATCCTAGAATTAGAAAGAAATTATGAAGTAGCTAATAATGCTTTAGAAAAAAAGTTGATTGAAATTTGGCAAGAAGTTCTTCTAATAAAAAAAATAGGTGTTCAGGATGATTTCTTTTTATTGGGAGGGCATTCATTAACGGCAATGTTACTGTTGTCTAGAATACAGAAAGAATTAGGATTAAAAGTAAGTTTAAAACAATTATTCGCGAAACCAACCATCCGAAGTATTGCAAATTTGATGTATGAATCATCAAATTATAATTTTGAGAATATTCAATCGGTAGAAGAAAGAAGTTATTATGTTACTTCATCTGCACAAAAGCGTATTTATACATTATCACAATATGGAAACGATAATACAACTTATAATATACCCAACGTTTTAAATTTCCAGGGGGAATTAGATGTTGCAAAATTAGAAATATCATTACGAACGCTTATAAATCGTCATGAGATCCTCAGAACATCATTTGTTACTAAGGATGGAGAGATTTTACAGAAGGTTCATGATGAAGTTCCGTTTAATATAGAAATGATTCCTAAGGACATAGATGATCAATATGAAAAAACAGACTTTATACGTCCTTTTGATTTAAATCAAGCCCCACTTATGCGTGTAGGATTAACTGAATTAGAACAAAATCGATATATATTCATGCTTGATATTCATCATATTATTGCGGATGGGGTATCTATTGGTATCTTTATGAAAGAATTGATGGAACTTTACTATGATAATGAATTACCAGCATTAAAGTTACAATATAAAGATTACGCTGAATGGCAACAAGAGTTTACACAAAGTGAAGCAGTTCAGGTACAAAAAGAATATTGGATGAATCTTTTTAAAGATGGTGTGCCGGTAGTAGAATTACCAACTGATTATATGCGTCCTTCTGTACAAAGTTTTGAAGGGGATAGTGTATTTTTTGACATTGATGTGACTCTGACCAAGCAATTAAAACAAATTTGTCAGAAAAATGGTGTAACGTTGTATATGGCATTAATCAGTATTTATCAAATATGGTTGTCTAAGTATACAGGACAAGAGGATGTTATGGTTGGTACAGTTACTGCTGGGAGACATAACGCTGATTTATATCAAGTCATGGGAATGTTTGTGAATACACTTGCAATCAGAGGAAATCCAAAGGGTGGTCAAACATTCCGTCAATTCTTACAAGAAACAAAGGAAAACACTTTAGAAGCATTTGAAAACCAGGAGTATCAATTCGAAGAATTAATAGAAGAACTGAAGATACAAAGAGAAACAAGTAGAAATCCTTTATTTGATACAGTGTTTGTTTTAGAAAATATGGATACTTTGGAATTTGAAAATGAAAAATTAAGAGTAAGTCTTGATACATTTAATCATCAAAAGTCCAAATTTGATCTCACTTTAATTGGAAGAGAATATAATTCCAAGCTCTTTTTTCAATGGGAATTTGCCACTCAGTTATATAAAAAAGAGACAATAGAAAGGTATAAGAAGCACTTTATTCAAATTTTAAAAGAAATTCTAAACAATCCAGACCAGAAAATTGCAGATATCAAAATGATTACAGAGATAGAGCACCATAAAATTTTGAATGATTTCAATAATACTAAAACAGAATATCCAAAAGAAAAGACATTAACGCAATTGTTTGAAGAACAAGTGAAGAAGACACCAGAGAATATTGCCGTAGTATATAAAGACCAATGTTTAACTTATCGAGAGCTAAACGCAAGAGCGAATGAACTTGCTTATATGTTGTTAGAACAAGGGGTTACTAAAAATCAGATTATTGGTTTAGTCGTAGAACGTTCCGTGGAAATGATTGTAGGAATTTTAGGGATTTTAAAAGCTGGGGGGGCATATTTACCAATTGATCCTCAGTATCCACAAGAGAGAATCATGAATATTCTAGAAGATTCTAAAACTGAAATTTTGTTAACGACATCGAATCTAGAAAATGAATTGGCCGATTCTTTATTTGCTAGTTGTGGTTTACAAGGGAAGACGATTTATTTAGACGAAATTATAAAAGAAGAGGTATTAGAAGAGAAGAAGAACCCTGGCATTTCTAAAGATTCATCATCATTAGCATACGTTATGTATACTTCTGGTTCTACAGGAACCCCAAAAGGAAATTTAACTATGCATTACAATGTATCTCGTGTTGTGAAGGATACAAATTATGTGAACATAAAAGCAGACGATCAATTGTTACAAATAGCCAATTATGCTTTTGATGGATCTACATTTGATATTTATGGTGCTTTATTAAATGGAGCAAAACTAGTATTAGTAGATAAAGAGGTAATAGGAGATATTGAAAAGCTCTCTGAAGTAATACAGAAAGAATCTATTACTATGATGTTTGTTCCTACGGGACTTTTCCACACAATTGTAGATATAAGAGTAGACTGTTTTAGAGGAATGCATACAGTTATAGTTGGTGGAGACAAATTATCACAAAAGCATGTAAAACAAGTAGTTGATGTGTATGGAACAAAAATTATTAATGGGTATGGTCCGACAGAAAGTACTGTATTTGCAACTGCAGCTGAAGCGAATGCATTTGTTGGAAAAGTAAATGAAATTCCAATTGGGAAACCGTTATCTAATACGGAGATTTATATTTTAAATCACCAACTCCAATTAAATCCGATAGGGGTAATAGGGGAAATCTGTATAGCTGGGGATGGCTTGGTACAAGGGTACTTAAATCGTCCAGAATTAACAAAGGAAAAATTTATTTATCATAATAATCTGCAGAAAAGATTATATCGTACAGGTGATTTGGGTAGATGGTTGCCAGATGGAAATATTGAATATTGTGGACGAATGGATCAACAAGTAAAAATTCGAGGGTATCGAGTAGAATTAGGAGAAATCGAAGCTCGTCTATTGAAAGTGGAAGAAATACAGGATGTAGCTGTAGTAGTTGAAGAATTAAATGAGGGAGATAAAAATTTAATTGCCTATACGGTAGCTGATACAGTTTTAAATATTTTTGAGTTACGTAATAAATTAATGCAAAGTCTTCCCGTTTATATGATGCCATCACAAATAATTCAAATAAAAGCTATCCCCCTAAACTCTAATGGGAAAGTTGATAAGGTAGCTTTATTGAATCACGAAATAAGGGATAAAGAAGAAAGTTTTAATATAGAGCTTCCTCAAAATTCAATGGAAGAAATGTTATTAGGTATTTTTAAAAAAGTATTAAATATTGATCAACTTGGAGTAAATGAATTGTTTTTTCATATTGGTGGAGACTCTATAAAAGCTATTCAAGTGTCATCTAGATTAAATCAACTTGGTTATTATTTGGACGTAAAACATTTGTTATCTAATTTAAATATTCGTCAATTGAGTGCGTATGTTACTCAAAAAAAACAAAAATACAATAATGAGATTATTTCTGGTTCAGTACCATGTACACCGATTCAAAAATGGTTTTTTGAAAAAAGATTTGAAGAGGTCGAACATTTTAATCAATCATATATATTGCATGCGCCAGAGGGATTTGAAGTCAATATAATTAATGAGATATTCTCCAAAATTGTAGCACATCATGATGCATTAAGGATTATTTTAAAGGATGGAAATCTTTATAATCGTGGAATGGAAAACCCATTATTTGAGCTTGAGGTTTTACAAATAGCAGATGGTGTGAATAGGCAAGAAAAAATTGAGAATGAGTGTAATCGAATACAAAGAAATATATCACTTGAAGATGGTCCGCTTTTAAAGCTAGGTTTATTTCAAACAGGAGAAGGAGATTATCTTTTAATTGTGGTACATCATCTTGTAGTAGATGGTGTATCTTGGAGAATTCTGTTTGAAGACTTTTCAACTCTTTATAGTCAAGCAATCAATGGAGAAAAAATGCAGCTTCCCAATAAAACGGATTCTTATCAAACTTGGGCAAAACAGCTGGAAGAATATGCACAAAGTGATGAAATAGGAAGAGAAATATCGTATTGGGAAGAATTATCAAAGGTGGATGTGCCTGCTCTCATAAATAAGAAAGCTCTTTCAGGTGAGTATTTTATGAAAGATTATGATAAGACTAGTCTTTATTTTACAGCGGAAGAAACAATAAATCTCATTAAATATGCAAATAGAACATATAACACAAGTATAAACGATTTGCTTATTTCAGCACTCGGTTTAACTATACATGAATGGAATTCAAATGAAACTATCTGTATAGGTGTAGAAGGTCACGGAAGAGAAAATATTCTTGATGATATTGATATAACGAGAACAGTTGGTTGGTTTACTACTATATATCCACTTGTTCTACAAATGAAGAATGTAAATGAGATTGGTGATTATATAAAAAAAGTGAAGGAAACCATACGCAAAGTTCCAAATAAGGGAATAGGGTATTTTCTTTTAAAATATTTAAGATTAACGGATAAAGAAGGATTTATAGATAATTTAAGTCCGGAGATTGGATTTAATTTCATGGGTGATTTTGAACTGGAAAATATGGAAGATTTTGATATACTTTCGAAAATGAAGGGCCAAGAAGTTAGTTCAAACTATCCATTAGATTTTTCTCTGAATTTAGAAGGCGGTATTATGAATAAACATCTATATATGGACTTTTATTATAATAGAAATCTATTTGAAAAACATACTATTGAACGGATGGCGGAAAGATACAAATCTTATCTTCTTCAAGTTATTGAGCACTGTGTAAATAAAGAAGATTTTGAATTAACACCAAGCGACTTTACTTCTTGTGATTTAGATTTTGACACTTTAAATGAGGTATTTAATATTATTGAAAATTTGTAGGAGTGAAGGAACGTGTATTCAAAAAAAGACATACAAAATATTTACTTCTTAACCCCCATGCAAGAGGGGATGTTATTTAATTATGCAATGAATGAAAAAGCAGGATCATATTTAGAGCAAATCACTTTTTCAATTGAAGGTACATTTAATTTTTCAGCTTTTAAGGCAGCCCTTCAAGTTTTAGTTGCTAGATATGATGTGCTTCGTGCTAGGTTTATCTATAAAAATGTAAAAAGACCAGTTCAAATTGTGTTAAAACAAGAAAAAATAGATATAAATCTTAAGGACATTTCTTTATACAATCAGAACGATAAGGAAGAATTTGTAAAAAAGTTTTATAAATTAGATAGAGAAAATCAATTTAATTTAGCTAAAGAACTGCCTTTTCGAATTAATATTTTTCAACTTTCTTCTAAAGAATATCTTGTTATTTGTAGCTTCCATCACATTATTTTAGATGGATGGAGTGTGGGAATATTATTACGCGAGTTTGGAGAGATATACGGAAATTTAATAAATAATAAAAAGATAGAGTTGGATGAAACTAAGCCGTATAGTCAATATATTAAATGGTTAGAAAAACGAGAGGGGAGGGAAAATGATTTAACATATTGGAAACAGTATCTTAAAGGATATGAACAAGTAGCGGGGATTCCTAAAGCAATAAAAAACAGGCAAAGTCAAGAATATGATTTACAGCAAATTGACTTTCGATTTAGTAAACAGGTAACCGAAAGATTGAAGAAAATTGCTCAACAAAATGGAGTTACGCTAAGTGCACTATTTCATACATTATGGGGGGTATTTCTCCAAAAGTATAATCAATTAGATGATGTTGTATTTGGATCTGTTGTATCGGGGAGACCTTCAGCCTTAGATGGTATAGATAAAATGGTAGGACTACTTATTAATTGTATTCCAATTCGGGTTCAAGCTGATGGTTCTATGCCATTCTCAAAGTTATTAAAAAAAGTGGGTACTGAGGTTGTAGGTTTAAGTGATTTCCATTTCTCTCCATTATCGGAGATTCAAGCAAATACAGCATTGAATCGTAATTTAATTAATCATGTAATTGTTTTTGAAAATTATCCGTTAGAAAATATAATGTCTTCAAATAATGAGGAATATCTAGGTTTTAACATTAAGAATATAGATGCATATGAGGAGACTGATTATGATTTTAATGTAGTTGTTATTCCAGAAGAAGAACTACATATTCGTTTTGGGTATAATGCTTTGGAGTATCAGGAATCATTTGTACAACGAATGAAAGAGCATTTTCAAAGTATTGCCGAAACGGTATCTATTCAACCAAATATTAGTATAAAAGATATTGATTTTGTAACTTTAGAGGAAAAAGAAATACTGAAGGAAGAGTTTCAGCAAGTTGAATATTGTAAACAAAAAACAATTATTGATTTATTTGAAAAGCAAGTATCTAAAACTCCTAAAAATATTGCTGTTCAATTTGAGAATCGGAAACTGACATATGCTGAATTGAATGATAAAGTTATAAAATTAGCAAAAACACTATCCTCTAAAGGTGTTCAGCATGAAGAAATTATTGGTCTTATGGTTGAGCCTTCATTGGAAATGATCATTGGTATATTAGGAATATTAAAGGCAGGGGCTACGTTTTTGCCTATAGATCCTACTTTTGTACCAGAGCGTATAAAATACATGCTTAGCGATACTAAAGCTAAGAGGCTATTAACACAGAAATGTTTAGAAGAGTTATTGTTAAATCTTAATTTTCAAGGAGAAATTACTTATATAGATGATGAACAAATTTATAAAAATGTAAATGTAATATGTGACTTTAAAAGTAAGGAATCGGATTCAGCGTATATTATCTATACTTCTGGTACAACTGGAAAGCCTAAGGGTGCATGTATTAGTCATAAAAATGTTATAAATTATATCAATTGGTTTACCAAAACCGCACAACTAAAAAATGAAGATCGAACAGGGCTGTTATCATCATTTTCTTTTGATTTAGGTTATACATCTCTATTTTCAGCACTTTTAAATGGCTGTCAGTTGCACATTATTAGAAAAGAAACATATACTTCTCCATCAAAATTATTAGAATATATTCAATACCATCGCTTAAGCTATCTAAAGCTTACGCCTTCATTATTTTCTTTTACTATAAATGATCCTGCATTTGTATCAAATGTATTGGAGAATGTAAGGTTGATAGTTTTAGGGGGAGAAGAAATTAATGTAAAGGATATAGAAAAGATATATGAAAATTGCTCACATATCCAATTTATGAACCATTATGGCCCAACAGAAACAACTATTGGGGCAATTGCTCAAGTAATTTCATTTGATCAATTTTCAATTTATCAAGAATGTCCTACTATCGGTAAAGGTATTGACAATATAAGAGTCTATATTTTAGATAAGCAGATGAATGTTTTGCCAAAGGGAATTACAGGAGAAATCTATCTAGCAGGAGATGGCTTAGGAAAAGGTTATTTGAATAATGAAGAACTAAATGAACAGAAATTTTTGCAGCATACATTATTAGATAAGACGGAACGTTTATATAGGACAGGGGATTTAGGAAGATATTTAGAAGATGGGAATATTCAATTTTTAGGGAGGGTGGATAGCCAAGTAAAGATAAGAGGTTATCGTATTGAGACATCTGAAGTTGAATACCACTTACGTTCACTGGAGGCTATTGCCGAAGCGAGTGTTATTGGTAAACAAGGTCAAGATGGTATTTCCTATCTTTGTGCATATGTAGTTTTAAATAAAGCAGTAAACTTTTCAGAACTACGAGTGGAGTTATCTAATAAAGTTCCTGATTATATGATTCCTTCTTATTTTGTACAAATGGATAAAATTCCTTTAACACCTAATGGTAAAGTAAATCGAAAGTTACTTCCAGAGCCAGATTCAAATATAGGAACTAACATTTCTTATGAGGCACCTAGAAACAATATAGAAGAAAAATTAGTTTGTATTTGGAAAGACATACTCTTGGCTGATAGCATTGGTATTTTTGATGATTTTTTCTTATTGGGTGGTCATTCATTAAAGGCGATGACTTTACTGTCTAGAATTCAAAAAGAATTAGAAGTAGAAATTAATTTAAAGCAATTATTTGAGAATCCTACAATTCATGGACTAGCTGAATGTATCTCTAAAACTAAAAAGTCTTTATATTCATCTATTAAATGTGCGGAGCGTAAAGATAATTATGTAGTTTCCTCAGTGCAAAAAAGAATGTATACATTATCTCAATATGATTCAACAAGTGTAGCTTACAACATTCCGATTGTAATGATGATTGAAGGTAACATTGATGTAAAACGATTAGAAAAAGCGTTAGATAGGATTATTAAACGTCATGATTCACTTAGAACTTCTTTCAAAATGCATAATGATCAAATTGTACAAAATATATCGAAAGAGGTCTCATTTGTATTAGTAAAAGAAGTAGCTCGGAGTAAAGATATTCAAGTAATATTTAATAATTTTATAAAGCCATTTGATTTAACTAAAGCACCTTTGATGAGAGTTGGGTTAATAGAATTAGAAAAAGAGCAACATCTTTTAATATTAGACATTCATCATATTATTGCAGATGGTCTATCTATTGGTATTCTTATAGAAGAATTAATGGATGAATATTATGGTAAAGAATTAAAAGAATTAAAATTACAATACAAAGATTATGCAGAATGGCAGCAAAGGTTTATTCAAAGTGAGGAGTTTCAAAGGCAAAAAGAATACTGGGTAGGCCAATTTAAAGATGGGGTTACAAAAGTAGATATGCCTACTGATTATGTACGACCAAACGTACAAAGCTTTGAAGGGGAAAATGTATATTTTACAATTGATTCCGAACTTACGAGAAAATTGAAAGAAGTTTGTCAGGAAACAGGTGTTACATTATATATGCTACTAATAAGTGCATATCAAACTTTATTGTCTAAATATGTAGCACAAGAAGAGATTATAGTTGGTACGGTAGCGGCCGGAAGAATGCATGCAGATTTACAAAATATTGTAGGGATGTTTGTTAATACTTTACCAATAAAAGGGGAATTGGATAGTAATAAGACATTTCGTGAATTTTTAGGAGAGATAAAATTAAAAATTTTAGAGGCCGTTGATAATCAGGATTATCCATTTGAAGAATTAGTTGAAGTACTTGCGTTACCAAGAGAAGCAAGTAAAAATCCATTATTTGATACAATGTTTGTTATGGAAAATGTGGATATATCAGATATAAAATTGAATGGTTTGAAAATTAATCCATGTAATGTCGACTATCCTTTTGCCAAGTTTGATATGACAGTGTCCGCTAAAGAGCATCATGGAAAATTAACATTTCGTTGGGAATATGTAAGAAATTTATATAAAAAGAAGACTATTGAATTATTTACAGAACATTATGTAGAAATATTAAATAGTATTGTGCGGGATTTGGATCAAAAGATTAGTGATATAAATATGCTTACAAAGAAAGAACAAATTAAATTAAGTGATGAATTGAAAGAAATAAAAAGAGAATATCCATTACATGGAACGTTACAAAGGTTATTTGAAAAACAAGTAGAAACAAATCCCGAAAAAGTTGCAGTAGTATATGAAGATAAAAGTTTAACCTATAAAGAATTAAATGAACGGGCAAACCAATTAGCACATACTTTACAAGCTAGGGGAATAGGAAGAGAGTGCATTGTAGGAATTATGGTGGATCGTTCAATAGAAATGATGGTAGGAATCTTAGGGGTTTTAAAAGCTGGCGGAGCGTATCTACCGATTGATTCAAACTCTCCTCATGAACGTATTCAATTTATGTTAGAGGATAGCCAGTCGGAAATAATATTGACTCAAACACATTTGATTGAAAAGTTAAGCCATAGGTATAGTGTTTTAGATTTACAAAATCCGGAGAGTTATAGCAATGATCATTCTAATCCTGAAATTATAAATCAAGCAAATGACCTAGCCTATATTATTTACACTTCGGGCTCTACCGGAAAAGCTAAAGGGGTATTAGTTACTCATTATAATGTTATTCGGTTATTTACTGCTACAGATCATTGGTATGGATTTAATGCAAAAGATGTATGGACTTTATTTCATTCTTATGCTTTTGATTTTTCTGTTTGGGAGATTTGGGGAGCATTAATTTATGGAGGAAAGTTAGTTATAGTACCTTATGAAGTAAGTCGTTCACCTGAAGCTTTCTATAATTTATTAATTGATCAAAGAGTGACTATCTTAAACCAAACACCATCAGCTTTTCGACAATTAACTAGGTATGAAGAGGGATTACAAGAACGTGGGGAGCTATTACTTCGATATGTCATTTTTGGTGGAGAGGCCTTAGACCCTAAAAGTTTAAAAGGATGGATGAAGAATCATGGAGATCAGAAACCGCAAATAGTAAATATGTATGGGATTACAGAGACTACCGTACACGTTACATATCGTCCAATTACTCTGAAAGATGTCGAGGAAACAGTAGGAAGTGTAATTGGAAAACCTATTCCTGATCTACAGGTATACCTTCTAGATTCAAATCAACAATTTGTTCCTACAGGTGTACCAGGTGAAATATATGTTGGTGGAGAAGGTGTTACTCGTGGTTATCTAAATCGTCCTCAATTAACGTTAGAACGATTTATTAAAAATCCATTTATAGAACAGACTGATGCATATCTTTATAGGACTGGTGATTTAGGGAGATTTACATCTGATGGAGAACTTGAATATTTAGGAAGAATTGATCAACAAGTTAAAATTCGAGGATTCCGTATAGAATTAGCAGAAATTGAGCAGCATTTAAGAAAACATGAATCTATCCAAGAAGTTGTTGTGTTAGATAGATTAGATCATGAAGGAAATAAGATTTTGGCAGCTTTTTTAGTATTAAGGGATGCACTTACGGTTTCACAATTGCGAAAATTCTTGATGAAGAGTCTTCCAGATTATATGATTCCGTCCATGTTTGTTGCTGTAAAGGAGATGCCTCTTACTACTAATGGAAAAATAAATCGAAAAGTATTATTAAATTTAGATGCAAATCTAGAGATTGGATCTAAGTATGAAGCACCAGAGAACGATTATGAGGAACGTTTAGCTAATATATGGGAATTGCTTCTTGAAATTGAAAATATTAGTGTTACTGATGACTTTTTCGTGTTAGGTGGAGATTCATTAAAAGCAGTTATTTTAGCTGGGCGTATTCATCAGGAGTTTAACGTAGAAATTAAGGTACAAGAAATATTTAGATTAAGTAATATTAGAGAATTATGTAAATATATCTATTCTACAGAGTTAAATGTATTTTCGAGTATTAAGCCTGTAGGACGTAAGGAAAAGTATAATGTTTCATCTGCTCAAAAACGAATATATGCTTTGTCTCAATATGACTTAGAAAATACTACTTATCAGATACCAAATATAGTGATAGTAGAAGGAAATTTGGACATCAAACGATTAGAAGATACTTTACAAACATTGATTCAAAGGCATGATATATTAAGATCTTCTTTTCACTCTATAGATGATAAGGTCATACAGTGTATTAATGATCAAATTGTTTTTGAATTAGAAAGAGGTTTGATAAAAAATAAATCTTTTGAAGATGTTATTGATGAGTTTGTACGTCCTTTTGATTTAGGACAAGCACCACTTATACGAGCGAGAGTAATAGAGTTTGGAGAAAACCAGTATATATTTATGTTAGATATTCATCACATTATTGCGGATGGTGTATCCATTGGTATCTTTATGAAAGAATTGATGGAACTCTATTATGAGAATGAATTACCAGCATTAAAGTTACAATATAAAGATTACGCTGAATGGCAACAAGAATTTATACAAAGTGAAGCAATTCAGATGCAAAAAGAATATTGGACGAATCGTTTTAAAGATGGTGTGCCGGTAGTGGAATTACCAACTGACTATGCGCGCCCTGCAGTTCAAACATTTGATGGTGATCGGGTTTCATTTACTTTAAATCAGAAATTGACAAGGAAATTAAAAGAAATTTGTCAAGAAACTGGTGTCACAATGTATATGTTATTAATGAGTGCTTATCAAGTATGGTTATCCAAACATACGGGGCAAGAAGATATTGTTGTTGGTACAGTTTCGGCCGGCAGATCTCATGTAGACTTACAACAAATGATCGGAATGTTTGTGAATACACTTGTAATACGAGCAGATGTAAATGCAGAGAAAACATTTAGAAAATTTCTTGAGGAAATGAAGGAAGAGCTATTAGAGGCGTTTGAAAATCAAGATTATCAATTCGAAGAATTGGTAGAAGCTCTATCTTTACCAAGAGAAACGAGTAGAAATCCTCTATTTGATACGATGTTTGTTTTAGAAAATATAGATGTACCAACAATTCCAAATAAAGGATTACAAATGAGAAATTATGAATGGAATCATGGTATTTCTAAATTTGATATGACGATTGTTGGACAGGAACGAGGAAATCAACTGCATTTTCAATGGGAATATGCAACTAAGTTGTATAAAGAAGAAACGATTAATATATTTAAAGAACGTTTTATTAGAATTTTAGAAACGATTGTACAAAATATTGATCAGTCAATTGGAGAACTTGAAATCATTACAGAGAAAGAAAAGCATCAACTTTTGTATCAATTTAATAATACAAAAACAGAATTTCCAAAAGAGAAGACACTGTCTCAATTGTTTGAAGAGCAAGTGAAGAAAACGCCAAATAATATTGCTGTAGCATATAAAGATCAATCATTAACTTATCGTGAGCTAAATGAAAGAGCAAACCAACTTGCTCATACGTTAAGAAGTAAGGGAATTGTAAGAGAAGAAATTGTAGGAATTATGCTTGAGCGTTCGGTAGAAATGTTAGTGGGAATTTTAGGAGTTTTAAAAGCTGGAGGGGCATATTTGCCAATTGATCCTGAATATCCAGAAGAGCGAATTACCTATATGCTTGAAGATAGCCAAGTGCAATTAGTATTGATTCAGACGCATTTAGTAAAAAAATTAAATACTAAAAGAATGATATTAAATTTAGAAGATACAGCTTGTTATAGCTCAAACTGTTCGAATCCTGAAAGGATAAATCAATCAAATGATATGGCTTATATTATTTATACTTCAGGTTCTACAGGTAAACCAAAGGGTGTAGTAGTTGAGCATCAATCAGTAATAAACCTTTGTTTCTGGCATCAAGAATATTTCCAGGTTACAGAACAAGATAATAGTACTCAATATGCAGGATTTGGTTTTGACGCATCTTCGTGGGAAATACTACCGTATATCTTAAAGGGTGCAACATTGCATATTATCCCACACGAGATTCGTTTAGATATGCAACGCTTGAATGCTTATTATGAGCAAAACGAGATTAGTATTAGTTTCTTACCAACACCGGTTTGTGAACAATTTATTGAATTGGAGAATAATTCACTTCGTGTGTTACTAACAGGTGGTGATCAGCTAAGGAAATATAAAAAGAATGGATATAGATTATTTAATAACTATGGTCCTACAGAGAATACGGTTGTTACAACAACTGGAGAAATAAGTAAAGTAGAAACTAATATACCAATTGGAAAACCAATAGCTAACACTAAAGTATATATTTTAGATGAGCAAAAGCAGCTGCAACCTATTGGTGTTATTGGAGAACTATGTATTTCTGGTGTTGGAATAGCACGAGGTTATTGGCAGAAGGAAGATTTAACTAAAGAAAGATTTATTGCAAATCCATATCAGCAAGGCGAAATAATGTATCGAACAGGTGACATGGCAAGATGGCTACCAGATGGAAGTATTGAGTTTTTAGGAAGAAATGATCATCAAGCTAAAGTTCGAGGATATCGGATAGAATTAGCTGAAATCGAATCTTGTCTATTGAATGTGGAAGAAATACAGGATGTAGCTGTAGTAGTTAAAGGAGCTGTAACAGGAGAGAAATACTTAGTAGCTTATATTATTCAAGAATCTGAATTAGACATTCAAAAAGTGAAATCTGAACTTATGAAGCAAATACCTGAGTATATGATTCCAACATTCTTTATGCAGCTGGATAATCTACCTTTAAATACAAATGGGAAAGTAGATCGAAGGGCTCTTCCTGAACCTGATGAGAAACGTATAGGAATAGATACAATTTATGAAGAAGCTGATAATGAATTGGAACAACACTTGGTTCGAATTTGGCAAGAAGTTTTACAAATAGAAAAAATCAGTGTACATGATGATTTCTTCTTATTAGGAGGACATTCATTAAAAGCGATGGTGCTTTTAGCTAAAATACAAAAAGAGTTAAAAATAAAACTTGGTTTAAAAGAACTATTTATGCATTCAAGTATACGCCAGCTATCTGTATATATGGAACAACTTAATGTGAATGTTGATTGCGTTATTAGACCTATAGAAAAGAAAGCATATTATTCAGCTTCATCTGCCCAACAAAGAATATATACTTTAACTAATTTAGATCTAAATGGTATCACATATAACATACCAAGTATCATGGAAATCAAAGGCGATTTAAACATTGTCAAATTGGAAAGAGCTTTACAAGGTTTAATTTATCGTCATGAAGTTCTTCGAACATCATTTGTTACTAAGGATGGAGAGATTTTACAGAAAGTTCATGATGAAGTTCCGTTTAATATAGAAATAATTCCTAAGGACATAGATAATCAATATGAAAAAACAGACTTTATACGTCCTTTTGATTTAAGTGAAGCTCCACTTATGCGTGTAGGATTAACGGAATTAGAACAAAATCGATATGTATTCATGCTTGATATTCATCACATTATTGCGGATGGTGTATCCATTGGTATCTTTATGAAAGAATTGATGGAACTCTATTATGAGAATGAATTACCAGCATTAAAGTTACAATATAAAGATTACGCTGAATGGCAACAAGAATTTATACAAAGTGAAGCAATTCAGATACAAAAAGAATATTGGATGAATCGCTTTAAAGATGGTGTGCCGGTAGTAGAATTACCAACTGATTATATGCGTCCTTCTATACAAAGTTTTGAAGGAGATAGTGTGTTCTTTGAAATTGATGTGTCATTGACAAAGAGATTAAAACAAATCTGTCAGGATAATGGTGTAACGCTGTATATGGCATTGATGAGTATTTATCAAATATGGTTATCGAAGCATACAGGACAAGAGGATGTTATGGTTGGTACAGTTACTGCTGGGAGACATAACACTGATTTATATCAAGTCATGGGAATGTTTGTGAATACACTTGCACTTAGAGGAAATCCAAAGGGTGGTAAAACATTCGGACAATTCTTACAAGAGACAAAAGAAAACACTGTAGAAGCATTTGAAAACCAAGATTATCAATTCGAAGAATTAATAGAAGAACTGGAAATGCCTAGAGAGACAAGTAGAAATCCTTTATTTGATACAATGTTTGTTTTAGAAAACATAGATATTTCAGAGTTTAATACTGGTAATTTAACAATTATGCCTCATAAAACTAATTATGCATTTGCAAAATTTGATATGACTTTGTTGGCAGAGGAAAATATCAATCAAATATCTTTTCGTTGGGAATATGCCACTAAGTTATATAAAAGAGAGACAATAGAAAGGTATAAGGAGCACTTTATTCAAATTTTAAAAGAAATTCTAAACAATCCAGACCAGAAAATTGCAGATATCAAAATGATTACAGAGATAGAGCACCATAAAATTTTGAATGATTTCAATAATACTAAAACAGAATATCCAAAAGAAAAGACATTAACGCAATTGTTTGAAGAACAAGTGAAGAAGACACCAGAGAATATTGCCGTAGTATATAAAGACCAATGTTTAACTTATCGAGAGCTAAACGCAAGAGCGAATGAACTTGCTTATATGTTGTTAGAACAAGGGGTTACTAAAAATCAGATTATTGGTTTAGTCGTAGAACGTTCCGTGGAAATGATTGTAGGAATTTTAGGGATTTTAAAAGCTGGGGGGGCATATTTACCAATTGATCCTCAGTATCCACAAGAGAGAATCATGAATATTCTAGAAGATTCTAAAACTGAAATTTTGTTAACGACATCGAATCTAGAAAATGAATTGGCCGATTCTTTATTTGCTAGTTGTGGTTTACAAGGGAAGACGATTTATTTAGACGAAATTATAAAAGAAGAGGTATTAGAAGAGAAGAAGAACCCTGGCATTTCTAAAGATTCATCATCATTAGCATACGTTATGTATACTTCTGGTTCTACAGGAACCCCAAAAGGAAATTTAACTATGCATTACAATGTATCTCGTGTTGTGAAGGATACAAATTATGTGAACATAAAAGCAGACGATCAATTGTTACAAATAGCCAATTATGCTTTTGATGGATCTACATTTGATATTTATGGTGCTTTATTAAATGGAGCAAAACTAGTATTAGTAGATAAAGAGGTAATAGGAGATATTGAAAAGCTCTCTGAAGTAATACAGAAAGAATCTATTACTATGATGTTTGTTCCTACGGGACTTTTCCACACAATTGTAGATATAAGAGTAGACTGTTTTAGAGGAATGCATACAGTTATAGTTGGTGGAGACAAATTATCACAAAAGCATGTAAAACAAGTAGTTGATGTGTATGGAACAAAAATTATTAATGGGTATGGTCCGACAGAAAGTACTGTATTTGCAACTGCAGCTGAAGCGAATGCATTTGTTGGAAAAGTAAATGAAATTCCAATTGGGAAACCGTTATCTAATACGGAGATTTATATTTTAAATCACCAACTCCAATTAAATCCGATAGGGGTAATAGGGGAAATTTGTATAGCTGGGGATGGTCTAGTACAAGGATATTTAAATCGTCCAGAATTAACAAAAGAAAAATTTATTTATCATAATAGCATGAAGAAAAGGTTATACCGCACGGGTGACTTAGGGAGATGGTTGCCAGATGGAAATATTGAATATTGTGGACGAATGGATCAACAAGTAAAAATTCGAGGATACCGAGTAGAATTAGGAGAAATCGAAGCTCGTCTATTGAATGTGGAAGAAATACAGGATGTAGCTGTAGTAATTAAAGAAGCTGTAACAGGAGAGAAATACTTAGTAGCTTATATTATTCAAGAATCTGAATTAGACATTCAAAAAGTGAAATCTGAACTTATGAAGCAAATACCTGAGTATATGATTCCGACATTCTTTATGCAGCTGGATAATCTACCTTTAAATACAAATGGGAAAGTAGATCGAAGAGCTCTTCCTGAACCTGATGAGAAACGTATAGGAATAGATACAATTTATGAAGAAACTGATAATGAATTGGAACAACATTTAGTTCGAATTTGGCAAGAAGTTTTACAAATAGAAAAAATCAGTGTACATGATGATTTCTTCTTATTAGGAGGACATTCGTTAAAAGCGATGGTGCTTCTAGCTAAAATACAAAAAGAGTTAAAAATAA
The DNA here is from genome assembly GCF_921008455.1 of Bacillus basilensis. Taxonomy (NCBI): domain Bacteria; kingdom Bacillati; phylum Bacillota; class Bacilli; order Caryophanales; family Bacillaceae; genus Bacillus; species Bacillus basilensis. Next base: position 561,791 of record NZ_CAKLBZ010000001.1, read on the forward strand.
AACTTGGTTTAAAAGAACTATTTATGCATTCAAGTATACGTCAACTATCTGTATATATGGAACAGCTTAATGTGAATGTTGATTGCGTTATTAGACCTATAGAAAAGAAAGCATATTATTCAGCTTCATCTGCCCAACAAAGAATATATACTTTAACTAATTTAGATCTAAATGGTATCACATATAACATACCAAGTATCATGGAAATCAAAGGCGATTTAAACATTGTCAAATTGGAAAGAGCTTTACAAGGGTTAATTTATCGTCATGAAGTTCTTCGAACATCATTTGTTACTAAGGATGGAGAGATTTTACAGAAAGTTCATGATGAAGTTCCGTTTAATATAGAAATAATTCCTAAGGACATAGATAATCAATATGAAAAAACAGACTTTATACGTCCTTTTGATTTAAGTGAAGCTCCACTTATGCGTGTAGGATTAACGGAATTAGAACAAAATCGATATGTATTCATGCTTGATATTCATCACATTATTGCGGATGGTGTATCCATTGGTATCTTTATGAAAGAATTGATGGAACTCTATTATGAGAATGAATTACCAGCATTAAAGTTACAATATAAAGATTACGCTGAATGGCAACAAGAATTTATACAAAGTGAAGCAATTCAGATGCAAAAAGAATATTGGACGAATCGTTTTAAAGATGGTGTGCCGGTAGTGGAATTACCAACTGACTATGCGCGCCCTGCAGTTCAAACATTTGATGGTGATCGGGTTTCATTTACTTTAAATCAGAAATTGACAAGGAAATTAAAAGAAATTTGTCAAGAAACTGGTGTCACAATGTATATGTTATTAATGAGTGCTTATCAAGTATGGTTATCCAAACATACGGGGCAAGAAGATATTGTTGTTGGTACAGTTTCGGCCGGCAGATCTCATGTAGACTTACAACAAATGATCGGAATGTTTGTGAATACACTTGTAATACGAGCAGATGTAAATGCAGAGAAAACATTTAGAAAATTTCTTGAGGAAATGAAGGAAGAGCTATTAGAGGCGTTTGAAAATCAAGATTATCAATTCGAAGAATTGGTAGAAGCTCTATCTTTACCAAGAGAAACGAGTAGAAATCCTCTATTTGATACGATGTTTGTTTTAGAAAATATAGATGTACCAACAATTCCAAATAAAGGATTACAAATGAGAAATTATGAATGGAATCATGGTATTTCTAAATTTGATATGACGATTGTTGGACAGGAACGAGGAAATCAACTGCATTTTCAATGGGAATATGCAACTAAGTTGTATAAAGAAGAAACGATTAATATATTTAAAGAACGTTTTATTAGAATTTTAGAAACGATTGTACAAAATATTGATCAGTCAATTGGAGAACTTGAAATCATTACAGAGAAAGAAAAGCATCAACTTTTGTATCAATTTAATAATACAAAAACAGAATTTCCAAAAGAGAAGACACTGTCTCAATTGTTTGAAGAGCAAGTGAAGAAAACGCCAAATAATATTGCTGTAGCATATAAAGATCAATCATTAACTTATCGTGAGCTAAATGAAAGAGCAAACCAACTTGCTCATACGTTAAGAAGTAAGGGAATTGTAAGAGAAGAAATTGTAGGAATTATGCTTGAGCGTTCGGTAGAAATGTTAGTGGGAATTTTAGGAGTTTTAAAAGCTGGAGGGGCATATTTGCCAATTGATCCTGAATATCCAGAAGAGCGAATTACCTATATGCTTGAAGATAGCCAAGTGCAATTAGTATTGATTCAGACGCATTTAGTAAAAAAATTAAATACTAAAAGAATGATATTAAATTTAGAAGATACAGCTTGTTATAGCTCAAACTGTTCGAATCCTGAAAGGATAAATCAATCAAATGATATGGCTTATATTATTTATACTTCAGGTTCTACAGGTAAACCAAAGGGTGTAGTAGTTGAGCATCAATCAGTAATAAACCTTTGTTTCTGGCATCAAGAATATTTCCAGGTTACAGAACAAGATAATAGTACTCAATATGCAGGATTTGGTTTTGACGCATCTTCGTGGGAAATACTACCGTATATCTTAAAGGGTGCAACATTGCATATTATCCCACACGAGATTCGTTTAGATATGCAACGCTTGAATGCTTATTATGAGCAAAACGAGATTAGTATTAGTTTCTTACCAACACCGGTTTGTGAACAATTTATTGAATTGGAGAATAATTCACTTCGTGTGTTACTAACAGGTGGTGATCAGCTAAGGAAATATAAAAAGAATGGATATAGATTATTTAATAACTATGGTCCTACAGAGAATACGGTTGTTACGACAACTGGAGAAATAAGTAAAGTAGAAACTAATATACCAATTGGAAAACCAATAGCTAACACTAAAGTATATATATTAGATGCGCAAGAGCATCTGCAACCTATTGGTGTTATTGGAGAACTATGTATTTCTGGTGCTGGAATAGCACGAGGTTATTGGCAGAAGGAAGATTTAACTAAAGAAAGATTTGTTGCAAATCCATATCAGCAAGGCGAAATAATGTATCGAACAGGTGACATGGCAAGATGGCTACCAGATGGAAATATTGAGTTTTTAGGAAGAAATGATCATCAAGCTAAAATTCGAGGATATCGGGTAGAATTAACTGAAATTGAACATCAACTGTCAAAATATCCAGAAATTAAAAACTGTGTTGTAACAATAAATAAAAATGTAAATGGAGATAACAGTCTAGTTGCATATTATATAGCAGATGCAGAAATACCTGTCTCAAAATTACGTATATTTTTAGAACATTATCTTCCAAGTTATTTTGTACCAAAAGACTTTATACAAGTTAATGAGTTTCCAATGACTGTGCATGGGAAAATTGATATAAAAGCTTTGCCAAGTCCTAAGGAAATTGTAGAAATAGAGTATCAATCTCGTGGTAATGAAATCGAGGATAGTATATTTTCACTTTGGCGGGAGTTATTAAACACGGAAGATATAGGAATGGATGATAATTTCTTTGAATTAGGTGGAAACTCAATGATGATTATTATCTTACACTCTAAGTTATCGGCTATATATCCTGGAAAAGTTAAAGTCTCAGATTTATTTGCATATTCTACTGTTCGTAAATTAGCTTATTTTATTGCAAAGCAAAAAGATAGTGATAAAAAATTAGAAGAAATAATGAAATTACAAATAAAGTTCCCTCAATCATTTATTGTTAATAAGGATACAAGAGCAGAAACGCAAATTGTTAATTTCCAAATAAAAGAAGAGATAGTACGTGGATTGACACAAGCCTCTAAAGATTATCAGGTGAGTATAGAAACATTGATGTTATCTTCGTATTTATATTTATTATCTAAGGTATCTGGACAAGAAAAAATCTCAATACAAGTAAGAATAGATGCAGATAAAAGTAAGGTAATAACTGCAAATCTTAATGATTTATATGACTTTAAAGAACTTTTTCTACAAACTAATAGGCAATTAAAGAATAGTATTGAATTAGAGTGGGAAAATGATGGGGACAAAATAGGATTTAATAAAACAATAAATTGCATTATACCGTATTTTTATTATCAAAAAGAAAATAAAAATATAGATATACCTTCCTACTGTGACTTATCAATTACTATTGATGACTCTAAACAAGGTATGAATTTAATATGTCAATATAATAAAAATAGAATAAAAACAAAATCTATTGAAAAGATAATACAAAACTACTTTTATATTATTTTGGAAATTATAAAAAAAGAGGTGTTCTAGATGGGTAAATTAGCTTTCTTATTTTCAGGACAAGGATCGCAATATGTAGGAATGGGAAAACAACTTTATGAAAGTTTTCCTATTGCAAGACAGACGTTTGAAGAGGCAAATGATGTGCTATCTTTTAATTTAAAAAAATTATGTTTTGAAGGAGATATAGATACATTAACTCAAACTGAAAATGCACAACCAGCAATCTTAACAGTAAGTACAGCAGCCTATCGGGTATATATGAATGAAATAGGTATTATGCCTGATTATATGGCCGGTCATAGCTTAGGGGAAATTTCTGCCCTAAGCTGTGCGGGAGCTATTGATTTTAAAGATGCTGTGAAGATCGCTCGTCGTCGTGGGCAGCTTATGCAGGAAGCTGTTATGGCGAGAGAGGGTGGAATGTTAGCAATTATTGGGTTAGGTCGAAAAATAGTAGAGGAGGCATCTAAACAATTTTCTAAGAAAGGGAATCTAGTAGTGGTTTCTAATAGTAATTCAGCAGAACAACATGTAATTTCGGGGCATAGTACTGCAATTGAAGAGGCTGGGAAGTACTTACAAAGTATAGGTGCTAAGTTAATCCCAGTAAAAGTTAGTGCACCATTTCATAGTCCTTTAATGCAATCTGCAGCAGATAAATTCTATTACGAATTACAGGAATATAAGTTTAATAACTTAAATGTAAATGTTATTTCAAATGTAACCGCGCAACTATATCCAAATAAAGATTCTATAATTGATTATTTGGTGAAACAAGTTGTATACCCAGTGGAGTGGAAGAAATCTATGGATTATTTAGATAGTCAAAATACTGAGTTCGCTGTTGAGATGGGGCCTAATGAAGTTTTAACAAAATTAATGAAAAAGAATATACCGTATATTAAAACTATTCCGACAGATATAGATTTAAATATTGAGAGTTTAAAGAAGGAAATTAAATCGAGAAAATATGTTCCTCAATTTATTTTGAGATGTTTAGGTATTGCGGTAAGTACGCCAAACTTTAACTGGAATGAAGAGGAATATCAACAAGGTGTAGTTGAACCTTATAGAAAGATGAAAGAAATTCAAGAGAATTTAGAAAGAGAAGGAAAAGAAGCTGAAATTTCTCATATGAAAGAAGCAATTGATTTGTTGTTGCTTATTTTTAAATCTAAAAAAACTCCAATAGAGGAGCGAAAGAGTAGACTTAATCAACTATTCTTGGATACAAATACACAATATTTATTTACTAAGCAGCAATTTGAAGATAAAACGTTAATTTTATAAGAGAAGGTGGGGATAAAGAGGTGGATAAAAAAAGCCTATTTTCAGAAAATATTGGAATAGTTGATTTTAATTTTGAAGATAATATTGAATCTAGTTCTACATCAAATCAAGACATTGCGGTAATTGGAATGTCAGGAAGATTTGGGAGAACTAGTTCAATTCAAGAATATTGGAATGACCTATTGAAAGGGAGAGATGGCATTAGACCTCTCCCTTTAGAAAGAAGAAAAGATATAATTGATTTTTTGAAATTTGGCAATGATGAAAAAATAAAAGAGCCAATTTCATTCTTAGAAAAAGCATACTTGGATAGAATAGATCAATTTGATAATAATTTATTTTCTTTGTCTCCAATGGAAGCGAGTACGATGGATCCAAACCAAAGAATTTTTCTAGAGACAGCTTGGGCAGCCATTGAAGATGCTGGATATGGTGGTGATAAACTGGTAGGTACAAATACAGGAGTTTATCTAGGTTTTTGTTCAATAGCATTAGAAAATTATTTATCTATGATTGAAAAAACAAACCATTCTTTAGTTGGTATATCCGCACCAGGAAATATAAGGTCTATTATTGCGAGTAGAATTAGTTATTTACTAGATTTAAGAGGACCAAGCATAGTAATTGATACAGCTTGTTCTTCATCTTTAACCGCACTACATATAGCGTGCCAAGCAATTCGTAATGGTGAATGCGATCAAGCGATTGTTGGTGGAGTTAAAATTAGCCTCATTCCTGCTCAAAGTCAGGAACTTTCAGATAGTGATATAGGCATTAATGCATCCAATGGTAGAACAAGAACTTTTGATGATAACTCAGATGGCACTGGAGCGGGGGAAGGTTCAGCTGCTGTGTTATTAAAGCCCTTAAGTCAAGCTTTAGAGGATAGAGATCAAATTTATGCAGTGATTAAGGGAAGTGCAATAAACCAAGATGGTAGTTCGGTTGGTATTACAGCACCAAATTCAACTGCACAAGAAGAAGTGATTGTTAAGGCGTGGGAAAATGCAAACATTGACCCGGAAACTATTTCATATATTGAAGCACATGGAACAGCTACAAAACTTGGAGATCCTGTTGAAATTGGAGGAATTGAAGGAGCTTTTCGAAGGTTTACCAATAAGAAACAATTTTGCGCTATAGGTTCTGTAAAAACAAATATTGGTCATTTAGACGCAGCAGCCGGAATAGCTGGATTGATAAAAGCGATACTAATTTTAAAGTCAGGGATAATTCCACCTAATTTACATTTTTCGGTACCTAATCGCAATATAAATTTTATAAATTCTCCAGTTTATATTAATGATTGTTTAAGAGAGATTGAGAAAAAAGATTTTCCAAGAAGATGTGGAGTTAGTTCGTTTGGTTTGAGTGGAACTAATTGTCATGTTGTTTTAGAGGAAGCACCTATAGTTAGAAAGGAAACGTACCCTACAGAAGATGAAGTACTTGCTTTATCATCCAAAAGTCTTAGTGGGTTAAAACAGTTAATTTATAATTATAGTCTTTTTTTAGAAGAAAAAAGAGATTTAGATTTAAAAGAAGTTTGTTATACAGCTAATACAGGCAGAGGTCATTATAATCATCGTTTAATTATTAACGTTAAAGATATGGAAGACTTACGTAATAAGATTAATCAGTTAGAAAATACAGATATACTTACTCAAGAAATACAAGGTGTTTTCTACGGGGAAAATAAAGTGATTAGTAAAAAAAGATTTCAAGGAAAAGCTGGAGAAATTACAGAATTTGAGAAACAAGATCTAAGTCGAGAAGCAGAGTTTATTATTAAACAGTGGAAAGAGTATTATGATAAAGAGTCACTTAATTATTTATGTCAATTATATATTCGTGGTGCAGATATTAATTGGAAATTAAAATATTCGGGGATTAAAGTAAATAAAATAAGTGTACCTAGCTATCCATTTGAAAAAAAACGTTGCTGGATTCAGAGGCAACAACAAAATTTGATGAGAGTAAACAACAAAAATGTTAAGCATCCTCTTCTCGATAAACTTGTAATAAGGTCAAAGGATACTGAAATATATACTACAAACTTTAGTACCAGTAGTCATTGGGAAATTAATGAACATAAGTTACATGACCATCATTTAATGCCTGGTACTGCTTTTATAGAGATGGCAAGAGAGGTTGGAAAGACTCATTACCAATCTCAGGATATTGAACTTAAAAATATTCTCTTTAGTAACCCTTTAATGATTGAGGAAGGTGAGTTAAAGGAAGTACATACGCATGTCAAAGTTAAAGATAATCACTTAGAGTTTTATATTTTTAGTTCAAAAGCAGATGGATATGAATATGAAACGCATGCTGAAGGAAGTATTTATCGAAATAACAAGTCCATAGAAGAAAAACATGATATTCAAGGAATTATAAGGAATTGTGATAAACATATAATTGTTAATTATGATGATTATACAGAGGGAAGGATTAGCGTTGGACCAAGGTGGAAAAATACGAGAAAGCTCCATATAGGCAATGATGAAATGCTCGTAGAATTGGATCTTGAAGTGGAATTTTCTACAGAGTTAGAGAAATATTACTTATATCCATCTTTATTGGATGGAGCAGTAAATGCTGCTAATGCATTAATGAATGACACATTATTCTTACCATTTCATTATGAAGGGATACGTATTGTTAAACCTATTCCCGCTAAATTTTATAGCTATATAAAAAGAAGAAAACAAATAGATAGCAGTGAAATTGCAAAGTTTGATATTAAGTTAATAAATGAAAATGGTGAAGTTTTTGGTGAAATAGAAAATTATTGTATAAAAAATGCTACAAATATTTATAAGAAGGTACGTAATAACTCAAATTTAAATAAACTATATCATAAAGTTGAATGGGTACCATCTTTAAATCAATTAAATCAATTAAAAGAATTAAAATCTTCTGGTGGTAAAATATTGGTATTTAAAGATAGTAATATTATGAGTGAAGAAATTATTCGTACATTGGACAGTGTAGGAATGAAAGTAATTGAAATCGAGCTCGGTAAGCATTACGAACAAATTAATGATCAGAAGTATAGAATATCTATTAATGAATTAGATTTTGAATATTTAAAGAAGGACTTGCATGAGGAAGAAATTACACACTGCTTATTTTTATGGAGTTTAGATAATCAAGAAATATATAATGAGAACCAGCTTCAAGAGCAAATAAATCGTGGAATAAATACTTTATTTTATCTAATAAAATTCATCGTGCAAATTAAAAATAAAGAGAGTATACAGCTGACTATCATAACTAATCATGCTTATAGTATTACAGGAGATGAAACCTCAATTCATCCGCATTATGCGAGTATTCATGGTTTATGTAAGGCAGTGCGCTATGAATATCCTCATATATGTATTAAAGGTGTAGATATTGATAGGCAGGTCTCAGTAGAGCAAATCGCTCAGGAATTAACAGGGAATCAACAAGAATTTCTAGTTGCATATAGGGATGGAGTTAGATATATTGAAGAAATTTCGACTCACCAATTGGAGAATTATTCAAACCAAGAGGTGATTATTAAGGAACGAGGAGTATATATTATAACTGGTGGAACAGGTGGTATAGGCTTAGAAATCGGGAAATATCTTTCAACTCAAAATAATGTAACTTTAATATTAATGAACCGCTCAAGTTTTCCTGTACGTGAAGAATGGCATGATATTTTAACGAGTTCAAAAGATATAAAATTAATTAATAAAATTAAGAAAATCCAGGAGATAGAAAGTCTTGGATCCAGTGTGAATCTAGTACAATGTGATGTTTCACGTAAAGAAGAGTTAGAAATAAATTTGCAAGGGATACGTGAAAAATATGGAAAAATTAACGGTATCATTCATAGTGCAGGAGTTGCTGGAGAAGGATTTATCCTTTTTAAAGATAAGCAGATTTTCGATGAAGTTTTTATGCCAAAAGTACATGGAACATGGTTGTTACATGATTTAACAAAACAAGAAGAGTTAGACTTTTTTATTATGTTTTCTTCATTAACGTCAATATTTGGTGCTCCAGGACAAAGTGATTATACAGCTGCTAATGCATATTTAGATTCCTTTGCAGATTACAGAAGAAGAAAGGGGAAACCTGCAACAACTATTAATTGGTGCGGATGGAATGAAACTGGAATGGCAGTAGAATATGGTGGCAATAATGTAAAAGGTCTGTTTAAAACTATTTCTTCTTTAGATGGAAGTAATAGCTTTGCGGATATTTTACAAAAAGATATATCGCGGATTTTAGTGGGAGAAATAGATATGGATGTTTTGAAGGAGTCATTATCATATGTACCAATTAAACTAAGTGATGAGCAAAAAGAAAATATGGAAAAAACAGATTTATTACAAATGACCAATCCCACTCCTGAAGAAATTAAAGATATTATCATCGTGGGGAAAGACCAAAAAGTACTAACGGAAACTGAAAAAAGAGTTAGCTACATATGGGCGAATGTTTTAGGGGTTAATGAATTAGATGTTTATGACAAGTTTTTTGAAATTGGAGGAGATTCCTTATTAGCTACCTATTTAATAAAAGAGTTGAATAAGAAATTCCCTAATGTAATTGATATTACGGATGTATTCTTATACCCTACAATATGTGAAATGGCGAGCTTTATTGATGATAAATTGTACCAGAATAATAAAGTTGAAGTGAAGGAAGAAAACAAGGAAATAGCAATTGATGAGATTTTAGAAAAGCTTACATCAGGTGAAATTGAAGTAAATAAAGCGAGTGAACTACTTAATTCAGCATCCGAAAATAAGTAAATTGCTATTCTTAAATAGAGAGTATTTTCTGTTAATAAGTATGGAAAGTACTCGTTTAAAGATATGGAATTTTATATGGGGGGTTCAAAAATGGAACAAATAAAAAAATTTATTCTAGAACAAACTGCAAAAAATAATGTCACAGTACCAGAAGCAAAGAAATTATTATTAGAAATTCAACAGAACAGCGAGCAAGGTGAAAATGATATTGCTGTAATTGGGATATCTTGTAAATTTACTGATTGTGAAGACCAATATGAGTATTGGGATAAGCTTTTTAATGGGGAAAGTTGTTTTGTACCCTATACAGAAGAGAGAAGCAACTATTATAGAACAGTGTTTGATAATCCACATTATGCTGAATTTTTAGGTACTACTATTTTGTCAGGAGATGAAAATGAAGAAAAAGCACGTCATAAAGCTGGCTTTTTGAGTGACATTGATAAGTTTGATGCAGCATTTTTTAATATTCCACCAAGAGAAGCTAAATTTATGGATCCTTCTCAAAGATTATTTTTGCAAACTGCATGGAGTGCAATCGAAGATGCTGGATACGGTGGGAAGAAAATTGTTGGTACAAATACGGGAGTATTTGTTGGACGAGATGGTACTTCAAGTACATTTTATAAATTCATTACGGAAAGCGATCCTATGCATTTAACAGGAACCTGGGAGGGAATTTTAGCTAGTCGAATTAATTATATTTTTAATTTACGTGGTCCAAGTATGGTAATTGATACAGCTTGTTCCTCTGGATTAGTGTCCATCCATGCAGCTTGTCAATCCCTTAGAAACAAAGAATGTGATTATGCTATTGCAGGTGGAATTTCACTAGGAACTTCGGCGGTCGCTGAAGATGAGGATGGAAAAGGTGATGCTTTAACATCAGTTGCGTCCAATGATAATCTGGTCAGAACGTTTGATAGAAAGTCCACTGGAACAGTATTTGGTGAAGGAGTTACTGCTGTATTATTAAAACCACTTAATAAAGCAATAGCTGATAAAGATTCTATTTATGCTGTAATTAAAGGAAGTGCGATTAATAATGATGGAGCGTCTAATGGAATTACAGCTCCAAACCCTGCAGCTCAAGAGGATGTAATTGTTAAAGCATGGGAACAAGCAAGGATAAATCCAGAAACTATTTCATATATTGAAGCGCACGGTACAGGCACTTTATTGGGGGATCCTATTGAAATTAAAGGGTTAACAGGAGCATTTAGAAAATATACAAATAAAAAGCAATTCTGTGGCATTGGTTCAGTAAAAACAAATATGGGGCATTTGGTTGGAGCATCTGGTATAGCTGGAGCATTAAAGGTAATTTTAAGTTTAAAAGAAAAGAAACTTCCTGCTAGTTTGAACTTTGATGAGCCAAATCCACATATTAACTTCTGTGAGTCTCCTTTATATGTAATAGATAAATTAAGGGATTGGAAATCAAATGAAGCCCCTCGTAGAGCGGGTATAAGTAGCTTTGGTTTTAGTGGGACAAATTGTCATATAGTTTTAGAAGAGGCCCCTCAAATGGTGCAAGAAACTGAATCAAATGACAATAGAGATTATATCTTAACTTTGTCTGGTAAAAGTAAAAGTTCACTACAGGAGCTTATCAAAAAATACTATAAATTTGTTGAAAGAAGAAAGCAAAATAATTTAGGTAATATTTGTTATACAGCTAATACAGGGCGCGGCCATTATGATTATCGATTAGTACTGAAATTAAAGGATTTTGAAGATTTTAAACAAAAAATAACTTTATTACAAGAAAAAGGTTTAGAACAAGAACAAGATCATGGGATTTATTATGGATTTAATAAAGTGGTTTCTGATAGAAAGAAAATAAAAGAAGAAGGTGAGATTACAGAAGGGGAAAAAAGGGAATTAAGCAAATTAGCAAATTCTATCATTAACGAAATGTTAGAAGTAGATGACGAAAATCATAATAAATTAATGGATGAATTAGGTGAATTATACATTAAGGGGGCAAATATTGATTGGGATTTATTATATAAAGATCAAAATAGAGTAAAAGTAAACCTTCCGGTATACCCTTTTGAAAAAAAAGTATACTGGGGTGACGTTAAAGTATCTAAATTAAAAGATATGAACAATATGAAAAAAGAATTTTCACATCCTATGATAGACCGTTGTATAGTCAAATCAATGAACATAGATATTTATGAATCTGAGCTTAGCATCGACCGTCATTGGACATTAAGTGATCATGTGTTTTTTGAGAATTCTCTTTTACCTGGAACTGCTTATCTTGAAATTGGTAGAGAATTTGGATCTATGTATTATCCCGAAAAAAATATTGAATTAAGAAATATTACCTTCTTGACGCCTATTTCTGTAGAGAAGGATGAAGAGAAAACGGTTCAATATATTATAAAGAAAGAAAAAGAATATATTGAATTAAATATTGTAAGTCAAGTCAACCAACTTCAAACAGAAGTGGATGATGAATGGGTGACACACGTCTCTATGAAAATTTCGCCAAATCTTGATACTAATACTGGACTGCGTGATTTAGAGAGAATACGTAATGGGGAAGACATGATAGAGATTGAAGTTAATAAGGAAGAATTGTCAAAAGAAAAAAATATTTATTTCGGACCGCGATGGTTAAACCTTAACTATGTATCACGAAGTGAAAAGAATGTATTTGCGGAGCTTAATATACCGAGTGAACTTAAAGATGATTTAAAGGAATATCCTTTGCATCCTGGTATGATGGATAATGCAGTTAACGCTGCTACGCAAAGCTTTGGAAGAGGCGGTTTGTATCTCCCACTTTCATATAAGAGTATAAAACTCTTTGGCCCAATGCCGGAACATTTCTTTAGTCATATTAGAAAAAAAGAGAGTAAGGATAACAACTTAGAAACTTTAAGTTTTGATGTTTCACTTATTGATGGAGAAGGTAAGCCTTTTGCGGAAGTCACTGATTATACAATGAAAAAAGTGCAAATACACACATTTGATCAAGCTACTAAACTTCATAATTATTACCAAGTGGATTGGACATTAAATGAAAAATTAAAAGTGAATAATAGACCTGTTAAGGGAACTGTTGTCTTATTAAAAGATCAGAAAGATTTTGCACAAAAACTTATCCCGTTGTTGAAAAATGAATCAACTAAGATTATAGAAGTGGAATTAGGTTCCAATTATCAAAAAGTAGCAGAAAATTATTATGTAGTTGATGGTACTGAAGAAAGTTACACTCGTTTATTTAAAGATATAAAAGAAATTAATCATATTATTCATACACAATCAATATTTGAATTTTCAGACCTATTAGGTTTGAACAGGATGAAAAAGTATCAAACGATGGCATTAGATAGTTTATTTTATATAAGTAAAGCGTTAAGTAAAGCAAAAGTTAATAATGAAATTCGTATTTCATTAATTTCTGATTATGTCAATGAAGTAACAAAAACAGAGGAATCAATTATTCCAAGCCATGCAGCTCTGTTTGGTTTAGCGAAAGTTGTGGCTCAAGAATTTCCTAATTTAGAGATTCAGTGTATTGATATGGATGGAAATACTGAAATTTCGCAGATTGCTTCTGAAATCACTAGCTCAGAACGATCGTTCTGTGTAGCTTATCGAAATAATAAACGCTATATAGAAGAACTTCAAAAAGTAGATTGGGATAAGGCAATAAGGCAAGATATAAAAATTAAAGATACAGGATCGTATATAATTACTGGTGGAACAGGAGGAATAGGCTTAGCTATTGCAGAGTATTTAGCTTTAAATAATGCAAAAAATATATGCTTAGTTAATCGTTCTAAGTTCCCGGATCGTAATCAATGGGATGATATTCTTAGACAAGAAGAGAAGAGTAATGAAAGGCTTTTCTCTAAAATCGAAAAAATAAGAAAAATCGAAGAGCTAGGGGCGAATGTCATTTGTTACAGTGGAGATATTTGTGACTATGAGCAAACAAATAATATTTTAAAAAGTATTAGAGATAATTACGGTAAAATTAATGGCGTGTTTCACTGTGCTGGTGTTGCAGGAGATGGCTTTATTTTTAGAAAAGAAAAGGTTGTATTTGATGAAGTTACGCATCCAAAAATTGAAGGAACTTGGTTAATTGATCATTTAACAATGGAAGATAATATAGATTTATTTGTACTATTTTCTTCTATTGCAACTTTATTTGGTGGAAGAGGACAAGGAGATTATGTGGCAGCTAATTCATATCTAGATGCTTTTAGTAGCTATCGAAATCTAAGAGGACAGAAGACTATTACAATCAATTGGCCAGCCTGGAATGAAGTTGGAATGGCTGTTGATCATAAAGTTTCTGAGGAGGTAGTTTTATTTAAATCAATTGGTAACAATAGGGCTTATCAGGTTTTAGATGAAATTTTGGATATAAACTTATCAAACTTTATTCCAGCAGAGCTTAATCTAGAATTATTAAACTCTATACGTGAACAATTACCAATCCATTTATCTAAACAAATCGAAACGTCTTTAAATAAAATCAGTCATCTACATGTAGAGAATAAAGATTTGGAGAGAAACTTTAAAGGAGAGGTAAATCTTCAAGGGAAAGGAGAATATACAAAAACAGAAAGAACATTAGCGTATATTTATGCGTCTGGATTAGATTTAAATGAAATTGACATTTATGAAAGCTTCCATGCTATGGGGGGAGATTCTATTATTGCAATGGAATTATTTAAAGAAATTGATAAAGAATTTGTTGGGCTAGTTGATATTTCTGATATGTTTTCGTATCCAAGTATAGTAGAAATGGCTGATTATATTGATAGTAAAATAAATAAGAAAAGTTAATTATGGGAATTATAAGGAATTTTAAATTATGAAATTTTTTAGGAATGGTGGTTTCTAGTTGCTTTTAGTCAGTCACTAAAGACAGTTTAACGATAATATATAAATAAGGATATATAGATCAGATAGTAAAATTAAAATTCATATAAGACTAAATATAAATTTTATGAAAGAATCCTTTATAGTTAGATTGGCTAATAAAGCTAGAGAATGGATATAAAAGTATCTTAATCTATAGAAGGGTACATTGAGTTAATTTCATCGGGGTTATAGAAGAAATTTTAGTATGTCCAGCAGTCTTAATGAAAGAAGACTGCTGGATTTTTTTGTGAATTTGAGAATGAATATTTTATTTTTATCAACATTAAAGGGTTATTGGTTTAAACAAATTCTTATCCCAAGGTAACACGCGCTTTGGAGAGAAAATCAATATTGTACTTCGTACACATATATGATTTAGAAGGAGTGAATTATTCTGGAAAGAAATAGAGAAATAGAATTGATAAGGTATCAAATTAATATAATAAAAGAATTAATTACAAATAATGAGCAACCCTTTTATATAGTAGTAGTAAAATATTTATTTGAAGAAGTACAAGTTATGGCGCTATTAAATATTTTGAGTATATTTAAGGCGAGATTGGAGAATAAAAAAATTGCGGAGTTCAATAAAAATGATGTGTTGTTCAAAAAATTCAATATTAATATGAACAGCTTATATGCTGCTGTAGAGCCAAGTGTAATAGAGTTTAATTACTATGTATGTAAAATTTTTTATCAAAAAATTGATATAAAAATCTTGATTAATAGTTTAAAAGAACAAAGCATATACTATTCCGTATGCTCTTACTTATTAAATCAAATTGATCAAAAGGAATTAATGAGTGAGTATAGTGTCTAAGAGGACGACCATTATTGAATAGAGGATTTGAGATGAATGTAAAAAATGTCCTATCTAAGAGAGAATAAGCCATTCTAAAAAGGCTAGTTTTATACGTAGATTAACAGTGCAACATTGAATATGTTTATAAATGAATAGAAAAAACTTTTTAGAAAGTATATATGATGCGTTTATTTATAAATTTAATAATCAATATAGTGAAAAAGCATGATATAATAAACAAAAATGTATTATTATTACATTGATTTAAAAGGTAATTTAGTAATAGTCATATCTCTTTATTCTATAAAATAATGTATTAATGTTATGGGAGGAATGTAATGCACCAAGGAGAAATCATAGCTTTTTATAGAAAAAAGCTAGGTCTAACTCAAGATAAACTAGGTGAAGGTATCTGTTCGAAAACTCATATTAGCAAAATAGAAAAAGGTACGACAGATGTATCTTCCGAGATCATTACACTTTTGTGTAAAAGATTGGGGATTGATATATCTTTAGAAAAGAATAAATTTTCAGATTTACACAAAAAAATATATCAATGGCATGATTATCTTATTAAGGAAAATGATAAGCAAATAGAGAGGTTAAAAATCGAAATAGAACAAGTAGAGTTGCTAGAAAAAACCATTTACTATCCTCTTTATCAAATATTAGAATCTAGGTATTATTTGTATAAAAATGATACTAACAGATGTGAAAAATTGTTGGGGATTTTAAGGGAGAAATGCAAAGAATTACCTCAATTTGAAATGGATATGCTGCATCATGTATGCGGAATTTTTTTTATTAAGAGTAATCAATATCAAGAGGCCTTAAATTATCTCAAGAAAATAAATGAAAATATTTACAATTGTAAAGAATACTATTATCATTTGGCACTTACCTATTTTTCTTTAGATTTTAAAGTCTTATCTTATTCTTATGCTAGTAAGGCATTGGATTATTTTAGAGAAATTAACCATTTTAAAAGAATTCATGATGTGAAAATATTAATGCTTATGTTAATAGAAGATGAGTGTATTGATGATTTTTCAGTAATTTTTGATGATTATCAAAAATTACTAGAGGTCTGTAATTTTTTTAAGGATGATTTTACTAAAGCTAAATTATATAATAATTTAGCTTATCAGTTATATAAAAGAGAAAAATTTGAGGAATCTATTCAATATTACAGGCAGGCTTTATTTTTTAAAGATCAATATACTGTTAGCTATTTAAAATCTTTACATGGTTATATTAGATCTGGATTAATGATTGACTTGTCGAAAAAAGAAATTATAACCATGTTGAATAAAGGATTAGGTATTTCTAAGAAAATAAAAAATGAATATTATAATGTTTTGTTGAAAAAATATTATTTAAAATTAGAAGATGATGAATCATATTATAAATACCTAGAACAAATTGCTTTCCCTTTTTTTTTAGAAAAAGGGAAATATGAGGAGTTAGAAAATTGTGGGCATGAATTACTTGTTTATTATAATAATACTGGGCAATATAAAAAGGGGATTAATTTAGCAATAACTTTAACAAAATCATAGATAGGGGTATATATAGTGAGGGGAATATTGAAAAAGTTTCGTTATTTTCTATACTGTTTTTCTTTTTTATGTGTGGGAGATTTAATCGATGCTTCATTCCAAAATAGTGTTGAACTTAATACTACGGAATATCTATGTAGTGAAGATAAAGATTTACCAGATGTATAAGATTTACTTGAAAAGAGAAAGTTTCCTTTATAGTTAAATGAATTTTATATGTTTATTTAAAAGTACAGGTTTTAGTATGTGTATAGTTATAACATCTCGTACTGAATTTATAAGAATATTGCAAGGTAAATTTAATTAACATGGGTTTGTATAGTAATAAGTAGCGAAAAAGAACCAACTTATACAGGTTGGTTCTTTTTTTGAATATAAAATATTTTCCCTATGAGCTAAGAGTTTGAAGTACTAAATTACTATTAAGGTAAATTTATATCTAAATAAAGAGAAGGTTATAAACTTTTGATCAAAACGATGATGGGGGTTATTAATTTTAATAGTATATTAAGTTAAATCTTGGTGTATAATTCTATGACAAATTCATCTCTTCTGTTCCAAGTTGTTTTTCTTAAGTAAGTTGCTTTTTCAAGTACTGATTTGAGAAGATGATTTTTCTTGTCAATGTCCTCTGTTACATAGTACGCTTCTAATACATTACGTATTTTTGGAACAAACTCATGCATATGTTTCTCTTTTTCTGCTATATATTTAATTTCTTGCTCAAGTTGTTCAATTTCTTCTTGGGTAGTTTTTAAACGTAGTACAATAGATTTTTGTCGTTCTAAAAAAGTTTCAATATCGTATACCCCCTTCTCCAATAAATCATGAAGTTTATTTTTTTGTTTTTGTAAATCATTAACTTGTTGCTCCTTTCTTTCTACAGCCTTTTGTTGTAGTTGAATATTATTTTTTGACTGCTTTTTTTCTACCATATTTTTTTGTATCTCAAAGCTTTCAATAATTTGTTGTAATCCATCGAGTATGCGTTGTTCAACGAGTGCCAAAGCAGCCCCTTTTTGAATCCCTTTACACGATGGCTGTACGCAACGCACTTGAGGATTAGGTCGATCTTTTCGAGGCTGATAAAGCATGGAATGACCACATAGTTCGCATAATAAGATGCCCGCCAATGGATTGGAAAGTTTTTTTGTTTTGATTGTGGGAGGTCTCCAGCGTTTACTGTGAGCCATATTGGCCTTTTGAAATAACTCTTCTGATACAAGTGGAGGATGAGCGTTATCATGTCGTTGCCATCTTTCTTTCGGCACTTTCTTTCGAATGTATTTCCCATTTTGTTTGGTATAACGTATCTTTCCCCAAATAATGTGACCAAGATATACTTCGTTTTTTGTAATGGAAGAGATAGTTGAAGGATTCCAATATTCACCTTTGGGGGGAGAAATACCTAACCTGTCTAATTCTTGAGCGATTGCTTGTCTTCCCATTCCATTTACCATTAGTTTGAAGATTATCGGTATAACCCAACTTTTTTCAGGATCAGGATAAAGTTTTAAGTTATTATCTCGTAAGTATCCATAAGCTGGCACGCGAGAGATAGATTTTCCTTCTTTTGCAGAAGCTCTTCTACCACGCTGCATCCGTTTAACAATTGTTTTTAATTCTTCTCGAGCAATTAAAGATTTGATACTGAAGGTTAATTCCTGATTTTCATCATTTGGATTAATAATTTCTGTTGGTGTAATGATGAATGTTTCTGAGTAGCAAAACACACGATAAATGGTCCCTTGATCTACCATATCCCCACGACCAAGACGGTCTAAATCCATTACTAAAACTGCATCAGCGATACCTGATTCTACTTCACGAAGAAGTTTTTGCATCATAGGTCGTTCAGATATATATTCACCGGAAACAACTTCTTCAAAGATATCAATAATATTATGATGCTCTTTATGAGCGAGTTCTAATAACTGAGTACGATGACGTTCAAGTGTATCATAATGTTGTCCATGTTCTATCGCCTTTTTTTCCTCTTCAAGGTCTTTTCGACTTTTACGTAAATAGATGAATACATCAAGTTCTTGTGGATGGTACATTAGTTTCACCTACCAACTTGTCTATTATTATTGTTATAGATATGTATGGCTAGCTTGTCCTATGAAAATGATAGTTCGTCTTTTTTCCTGTCTTGCATACATATAATGCAAGGGGGGATATGATGAAAGAATTTCAATTTGGTAATACAAAAGTCATTATTCATTCACCACTTGCATTAATGGAAAAAGAGGAACAAAAAGAATGGTTTCAACAAGAATGGGAAAAGAAAAATCCAATTTTAAGGTCTATAGTTGAAGCAGCAGTAAGTTGCCAAGAAGATGAAAAATAAAAAGAGCATTCTCTTTTCTTAAGAGATATGCTCTTCTTTTTTTCGTTAAATTATTCATCAACATAAATAATTGTTTTTTATTGTGAATAGCTTTTTTAGTTCTGTAAATAATAATCTTGATCATTGTTATGGAGGATAGGTGAAGCTTGAGATAGATCAATACCTTTCTCTAAAGTTTCTAATAAGTAATATCCAAGTGCTTTATCCTTTTGTATCAAGTTATGTAATAGGGTGCTTGCGCGAGCAATTCTATATTTTGTTTCATCAAGGGTTAAGGATGAATTATCTATTGTAATGAGGTGAAGCTCATCTTGTAGCTTTTGTAATAATGAAAGTTGAATGGTATCCGTCTTTCCCGTTTCAAGATTACTTAAATAAGCTGGTGATACACCAAGCTGTTTTGCAAAAGTGTTTAATCCAATTCCTTTTTGAGTGCGAAGTGTACGAATGTGTGTACCAATTTCATTTATCATAAGACTAACCTCCACGGATTTATTGAAAGGAATATGTAAAATGAATAAGCAAAAGAAAATTACAATTACATCAGTAAGCTATGTTCATGATCCAGAATCAGCTCGAAAGTGGTTTGAAGCATATATCAAGATTGTTGAAAAAGAATTAGTTAAAGCAATTAATAAGGACTAGCTGCTATTTTTGATACATACAGTGTAAATAGAACATCATGAGAGGAGGTCCTGAATTGAAGACCGTTGCATATTATAGAAGTTCAATTGATTCTCAGGAAAACTCAATCGAAATGCAACAAAATTCTGTTCTTACTCGCTCCATTGATATGGCATTGATTATCGATGAAGAATATATTGATGAAGCGGTATCAGCCCGAAAAATCGGTTTAAAAAAGCGTTCAGCCCTACAAAAATTATTACAAGATATCAAAAATAATAATGTCGAAACCTTATTTGTATTTAAGCGAGATCGACTAGCAAGAAATGTAATGGAGTATTATGAAATTTATCAAATACTAAGAAATAAGAAGATAAATGTTATTTTAACTGCACCAAATGAGCCACCAGTGTACTACACACCAATTGGTGAGTATCTTGAATTAATTATGGCGGGTATGGCCCAACGTGAAGGCGAACAAATTATTGAACGTTTAAAGCAAACATTAAAGTCAAATTTTCAAAGTGGTAAAAACCCAGGACGTCTTCCGTATGGTTTCAAATGGAATAAAGAAACGAAAGAAATTGAATTGATTGATGAACAGGTACAAATTGTTAAAAGGATTTATCAAGAGCTTGTATCGGGAAAATATGAATCCTTGAAAGAACTTTGTAGTGTATTAGGCTTGAAGGAAAACGGTAAGTTTTGGACTTCGGCTGATATAAGAAAAATTGCATTAAACCCGACATATATTGGATTGCGTACTATGAATATTTTTGGTGAAGATGTTACTAGTAAATATGAAAGACTTTCCATTATCGATAAGAATACATGGGAAAAAGCATGTAGTATTGTCACTGTTTTATCTCCCAAAAAGACTCACCAAGATTATGTATTCGAACAAGTGTTATTTCCATTGCAAGACTTGCTAATTTGTTCGAAATGTAATGAATCATTACAAAAAGTAAAGGCTAGAAGAAAAGACAATTTAAAATATAAATGTTTAAACCATTCTTCAGTTTACGTTTTTAAGAGTACAATCGAACCATTAGTCTTTGAACGCTGCAAAGAATATTTTCATAGCCTACTCACTTCTCATTTCTATGAATTATTTGATCGATATGAACAGGATGCTAAGAAGCAAGTAAAACAGAAAATACAAACCATTGAAGAGAAAATCAAGCTTATGAATGAAAAATTAATTACAAAAGTAGATACGTGGTATCACGAAACTGATGCACCTTATAAGGAACAGAAAGAAATCGAAATTATGGCTCTGTATGATGAGCTGGCAAAATATAAAAAACAAAAAGAACGGGTAATACAGGAATTAAGTGATGTAAAGCAATTACGTGAAAAGATAAGTAATTACCAATCCTCTATCTCATTGTCCTATGATGATATAAAGGAGAATCGACAGTTAGGTTCCTTTTTTCAAGATTTAATACAACAAGTTAAAACCGACGGAAAGAACTGCGAAATTGTTTTTAAACACCCATTCTTACGTACTCAAGAGGTGTTAACATCATGAAGCTTTCTCATATATTACAACCAAATATGAAGGCTGCTTTTTATGGCCGTCATTCTACGGATAAACAAGACATGGATATGCAATTGAATTCGGTTATGGAAGTGATTCGCAAATATGATTGCATTCATACTCATTCTTTTCTTGATAAGGCTGTTTCTGCTCGTAAAAATAAAATTACAAGTAGGAAAGAACTTGAAAATATGTTCGAAGCGGCAAAAAGAAAAGAATTTGATTTTGTCATTGTTTATAAGAGTGATCGTTTGGCCAGAGATCCTCTTGAGCATCAAACGATACGTATTGTCATGAAGACACTAGATATTCCCATCATTATTAGTTCAACCGAGAGTGTGTACAATACTGATACTGACTTGATTGTGCAACTTATGGAAGATGGTTTTACTAAATATGAAGTTGACACCATTATAGCCAGAACACGATCAGGTTTAGAAAACAAAGCAAAACAAGGGAAATGGCTTGGTGGTAAGCCGCCATTTGGTTACACATATGATAAGAGTAGTGAGCAATTTATTGAACACACCGAAGAGCTTTGCTATGTAAAAGAAATCTTCAATTTATATGTAAATGGTCATGGGTTTCAGTATATTGCTCATACACTCCCTAACGGTTCCCGCCGCGGAAAAGATTGGGGGAAAGAGAATGTAAAGGCGATTGTGCTTAATCCTTTTTATTGTGGTTTATTATCATGGCGTCGACAAACAGATGGAAAGCAAAATGAAAGGGATATTTGGATTGAAGCCCCGAATCACTATGTGAAACCAATTATTTCACGAACGACATGGGAAGCATGTTGGCGTATATATTCAGAGAAACGTAATGGAAACATGGTGCCTAAGCATTATAAGACAAGTTTTCTGCTACAAGGGCTGCTTTCTTGTGAAAAGTGCCAAGAATTAATGAAAACAAAGAATCAACAAACAGTAAGCTCTACAAATAAAAAGTACGGAGGGAAAATTTATTTCTGCCCTAACTGTAAATTAAGAATAGAGGCAGACCTCCTTCATGATAAAGTAGTGAATCAAACACTTACTGATGTGAAAATAAGTGGATTTCATAATGTATATCATGCGATAGAACAAAAAATTCAGTATGAGATACAAGAACTGAATAACAATATTCAAAAACATCAGCGTCTCTACGAAAACCACATCATCAAGCTTCACAATATTACAGAAGAACTCAAACAGCGTATGAAAAATAATGACGATAAACGTTTTTTGAAGTCTTTGGCGATTTATCGTTCGGATGTACAGCGAAAACTAGATGGGATCATACAACAAATAAACAACTTTAAACAGCAAATCACCCTCAAAGAAAAAGTCGAGAAAAGTAAGGAAATATGGTTACATACTTTGAATGAAGTATTTCAAGATGATGTCAAGCTTCAAGAAATAAGCGATATGGATAAAAGACGATTTTTATTACCTCTCATTCAATCTGTATCCATTAAAGAAAATAAAAAGCGTAACGAGTATGATATTTCATTACAGTTACGAACCGATTTTTCAAAGCGTGATGTAAAAAAACAAATCAGCTTGATTTTGTAAAACAGCTATCACACATTGGTGGCTGTTTTTTCGTTATTGATGTATCGGTATTTGGGTTGAACTGTAGATGAAAATTCTTTTGCTACTCGGTGATTAGGAAGGAGTGGTATACCACTCCTTCCTAATCACCGAGTTTGATACTCTTGGAAAAGAGCTTGTATCTTAGGGATAAAGGGATTGTCGTTGTTTATTATTATGGACAGTGATTTAGAGAAATAAACGTACTCGGTGATTAGGGATAAGAAAATATTTAAGACATTTGAGATTTCGGTAATTGAGTAAATAAAAATACGCTGTTATTTTTGGTGTAAAGAGATAGGAGAAATTAATAATTATTTAATCTAAAATATAATGTTATTTATGGGAGGACATTATTTCTTGAGGTGAAAATTATAAAGTTACAGGTAGGTCTTTGCAATAAAGTATACTTTTAAATTTGGTTACATCCCTGCTAATTAAACCAGTACAACCGCCATAGTACCCTCATGTCAGCCTATAAAAATATTAAAGATGAAAATTTCAGATATTATATTTTAAAGCAAAAAGCAGATGTATTCCATGCGATGAAGAGCTTCTTTAGAGAAGAAGCTGGAGAGAAAATGGCATAACCCCTTTAAAAGGGGTTATTTTTTTGTAAACTTTTTATTTTCCTAGTTGACAATGAAAATTATTATCATTTATTCGAGATGTGATTACATTTTGATTGATATATTTTGGAGGAGATGTAAAGTTGAAAAGAAAATAAATTAGATGTTAATGAGTGGTCACCTTTATTGGAGTAATATCTGTTTTGGAGATAATAACCAAAAATTAATATGTTAAGAAATTACAATTTATATAACTTGGAGGAAAGTTTAAAGTGAAAAATAATAAAAGAAAACATATAAATGCAATGTTAATAGCGGCGACATTGTCGTTGCCATTTGCTACATATTCTACGCCGGCATTGGCAGCTGTAGTAAGTGAAGTAAATAAAGCTGGGCATATTGTAAAGGATGGAACGTATGATGTTGTTTTAAAAGCATATAATGAGAAAACAAATGAAGAATCACGAGCTACAACGTATATAAAAGAACCAAAAGTAACAATTGAGAACGGTAAAAAAATTGTAAAAGCTACGCTAAATGATAGTGATTTTTTCCAATACCTTAAGGTAGAAGATAGTCAAAATCCTGGTACTTTCCATGATGTCAAAGTACTATCAGAAGATAAGAGGAAAAATGGGACAAAAGTGATTCAGTTTGAAATTGGAGAACTAGGAAAAAGATATAAAATGCAAATGCATATTTTCATTCCATCTATGGGATATGATGAAAAATATCAAGTGCAGTTTGAAGTAAATACAATTCATGCAGGAAATAACACTGTAGAAGAATCGAAAGAGAAAAAAGAAGAGCAACAACAAGTAAAAAACATAATATCTGATAATAAATTACAACAATATATTAATAAAAGTGTTTTACAACGAGCAGGTATAAATGCGCCTATTACTGAGGAAGACGCAGCACAAATTAAAGAGTTAAAGGTGTACTTAGGAAAAGGTATTGAGAGTTTAGATGGTTTGCAATATATGGTGAATCTAGAGGAGTTTGAATTACATGAGTCTAATGTAAAAGATATATCGCCAATATCAGCTTTTAAAAATTTAAAAAAGCTGAAATTATATTTGAATCCAATCGAAAATATTGAACCTATTTCTAAACTAGAGAAACTGCAAACCTTAACTTTACGAGATAATAAAATTAGTGATTTATCACCAATAAGTCAGTTGAAAAAAGTAAAAGTATTAGATTTGATTGGAAATGAAATTACAGATATTAAGCCGTTATTTTCAATGGACTCTGTAACTAAATTATATTTAAGTAATAATAAAATCAGTGATCTGACAGGTCTTGAGAAATTAGATAATTTACGCTTGTTATGGATAGGGAATAATTATATTGATAATTTGACGGAAATTGGTAAAATGACAAATCTTGTTGAACTAGAAGTTGCAAATGCTGAAATAAGAGATCTAACACCATTAGCAAATATGGAACAGTTACAATCGTTAGATTTAGAGCAAAATTATATTTCTGATATTTCACCAATTAGTAAATTAAATAATTTATATGCTTTGAATTTAATAGCAAATGAAATTCGTGACATTAGACCAGTGAAAGAATTAGGGAAAAGGGTTCCTATTAAACTTCAGCGACAAAAAATCTTTTTAAGTGATGGAGTAGTAAATGAAGATATAAAAATTCCTATATACGATTCAAATGGTGAAATAGTTCAAAATATTAGATGGCAGGGCGAGGAAGGAACGCTTAATAACGGATCTGTTAAATGGAATAGTACAGGAGAAAAAGTATATGAATTTAAATTAGAAACAGATTCTGCTGAAAGCCAAATACGATTTAATGGAACAGTATACCAAAACATCGTTGAAAAACATGAAGATATAAATATTATTCAAGATAAAAATTTACAAAAATTCATTAATAAAAATGGTTTAGGAAGAACGAACTTAGAATCATCTATAACAAAAGAAGATTTATTACAAATTAAATCATTAAAAATAGTTGATGGAAAAAATCAAGGCATCACTGATATTTCTGGTCTAGAATATATGACAAACATAGAAGAGTTGGTTCTAGATAATGTTGAGCTGAAAAATGTAGATTTTATCTCGAATTTGAGAAACTTGAAGACTGTGAAATTAACTTCAAATCAAATTGAAAATATTGAACCACTTTCAAAATTAGATAAGCTTGAAAAAATAGATATAAGTGGAAATGATGTGACGGATATTAAACCGTTGTTTACATTAAGTGCGTTGAAAAATTTAAATGTATCTAATAATAAACTTACTGATACATCACTACAAGAAATACATCAGTTGAAGAAATTGGATGTATTAAAATTAAATCATAATGAGATTAGCAATGTAGAAGCGATCAGTGAAATAAGTATGTTGAACGAACTTGAATTGGTAGGGAATAAAGTAGTAGATATAACTCCATTAAGTAAATTGAAAAATTTACAGTGGTTAGATTTATCTGATAATAAAATTCAAAATATTTCTATTTTTGCTTCGATGCTAGATTTAATTGGTTTAAAGTTACCTGGTAATGAGATTCGTGACATTAGGCCGATTATACAATTATCTCAGTGGAGTACAATGGATATTAGAAGACAGAGAATTACTTTAGATGATGTGCAAGTGAACGAAGCTGTGAAGATCCCTGTTCATGATGTAGAAGGAGTACCACTTGAGGATATTACACTGAAAAGTGAAGGCGGAATTATTAATGAAGAAGAAGGTACAATCACTTGGAGCACGCCAGGGGAGAAAGTATATGAGTTTACGTTTGATGGAAATGATTATTTGGGGTTAGGTATTTGGTTTAGTGGAGAAGTCATACAAAACGTTGTAGATAAAATTGAGCCAAAAGAAGAAACAACTAAGCCAGTGGAAGAAGAGAAGCAAGAAGAAGAAACAAGTGCAACAGTGGTAGAAGAAAAACCAAAAGAAGAAGCAAGTAAACCAGTGGCAGAGGAAAAACCAAAAGAAGAAACAAGTAAAACAGTGGTGGAAGAGAAGCAAGAAGAAACAACTAAGCCAGTAGTAGAGGAAAGTACGAAAGAAGAAACAACTAAGCCAGTGGTAGAAGAGAAGCCAAAAGAAGAAACAACTAAGCCAGTGGTAGAAGAAAGTACGAAAGAAGAAACAACTAAGCCAGTGGTAGAAGAAAGTACGAAAGAAGAAGCAACTAAACCAGTGGTAGAAAAACAACTAAAAGAAATTAATCAAACAGCGAAAGAGAATGCATCTAATAAACAAGTGGATAATAAAAAAGAAGAGAGTAAAAACACTTTAGCTGCAGCGGGTGGGCAAGAGAGTAACGTATCTTTACTTTCTGGACTAGCAATCGTTTTATCTGCACTGAGTATGTTTGTATTTAGAAAAAAATTATTTAAGAAATAAATAATTTAGTATCTTATGATTAAGTAACATATTTTACAAATTTTTGAGAAGACATTACCATGGCGATTTCATTTTGAAATAGGGTTATGATAATGTCTTTTTTAGAAGGATATAAATGGAAAATGTGTAAATGTATTAGAGAAGGAGGAGAGGTTATGTATGTTAGTTCAATTTCAAAAGTTGAAGAAGTAGCATCATTTATTGCAAGTATGAATAAAGATGCTATTCATCATGTTGGTTATTGTGGAGATGAGAAAGCGGAGTTATTACATACAATTCTTCATGATTTTTCTGATATAGGTTGGGAAGGATCCTTTGTTGTTACTTATGAGGACAATAAAATAATTGGTGTATTAGGATTTGATGTGGATGAAGTAAAGAAATGTGCAGAAATATGGGGACCGTTTATTATTGCAAACGATTGGAAGGAAGTTGCTTTACATATGTGGAAGGAGCTTTTAGAAAAAATGCCTTTTCATATTGAAAGATTTCATGGTTTTTATCATGTGGAAAATAATAATTGTGCCCGTTTAATGAAAGATTTACATGCTAAAGAACAAGATCGACATAGTATTCTCATTTTAAATAATATTGTGGGGAAACGTATTGTATGTAATGTAGAAGAGGCTTTACCACAAGTGTTTGAGCAGTTTATCGCTTTACACAATCATGTGTTTCCTAATACATATTATGAAGGAAATGAAATTATTGAACGTTTAAGTAATACGAATAAATTATTTGTAAGTATGAAGAATGATAAATTAGAAGGTTATGTATATGTGGAAGTAAATCCAGAGTTTCAAGAAGCGAATATCGAATTTATTGCAACCGCTGAAAATAGTAGAAGAAAAGGTGTCGGAGAGCGGTTATTACAAAAGGCAATTCAGTATATTTTCTCCTTCCAAGGAATGAAGGAGATAGAATTATGTTTGAATCCGAATAATGATCGTGCGATGAAATTGTACAAGAAAGTAGGATTTGAGGAGAAGGCATGTTTACAACACTATATAATAGAGTGAAAACCCATTCGTATGAAAATTATATTTCATACGAATGGGTTTTATTAATCTACTTTTCCCTCAGTTATTACGGATTTAGAAGTAATTTGAGGTGCTAATCGTTACATAACCTTTTTTATTTTTTGAGAGACTTCTTTCGTTTGTGAATTAATATCTTCTTTTCGCAGCTCTTTAAAGAGTGAAATAACCATAAGAACGACTACGATAGAAAATGGTAGTGCTGCGATTATAGCTGCAATTTGTAGGGCGTTTAATCCTCCAGCTTGCAATAAAATAGCTGCAATTATCGCGATTGTTAATCCCCATATAAGTTTCAAACTATTTTTCGGTGATAAGCTTCCATTACTCGTTTGCATAGAAACAACAAATGTTGCCGAGTCGGCAGAAGTAACGAAAAATGTGGCTACTAAAATTAATCCGATAATTGTTAAAAATGTAGAGAATGGTAGGTGTGAAATAACAGCGAATAATCCAATCTCTGTCCCGTTTTTTGCGATTTCATCAGCTATGCCAAGCGATTGGAACATTTCCATATGGATAGCAGTGCCGCCAAATACTGCAAACCAAAATGTACAGATGAGAGTTGGGACTAATACAACTCCAAAGATAAATTCTTTTATTGTGCGCCCTTTAGAAATACGGGCGATGAATGTACCGACGAATGGAGACCAAGAAATCCACCATCCCCAATAGAAAATAGTCCAGTTTTCAATCCAAGAAGAAGATTTTTCATTAAATGCTCCTAAATTTAATCCCATACTAGGTAAAGCTCCGATATAAGAACCGAGTGTAGATGTGAAATATTTCATAATAAATACAGTTGGTCCTAAAAGTAAAAAAGAGACGAGTAAAATACCTGCAAGAGAGAAATTTAAGTTACTCAAATATTTAATCCCACGATCTAAGCCAGTTTGTGCACTTGTTAAATATAAGACAGCGAAGATGGCGATCAGTACGAGCTGTGTAAGTAAAGTGTTATGAATAGAAGGGAATAAATAGCTTAATCCTCCGGCGATTTGTTGAGCACCAATCCCAACAGATGGCACAATACCGAATACTGTGGCTAAAACAGCTAAAATATCGACTGTTTTTCCGATAGGAGAATTTTTCGATCGATTAAATAATGGAGTAACTGTAGCACCAATTGTGCTACCTTTTTGTTTGCGGAATGTGAAATATGCAATTGTTAAAGCAACCATTGCGTATAGTGCCCACGGAAAGAGACCCCAGTGGAAAAATGAATATTGCATAGCGAGCTTGGCGCTTTCTTCTGTGCCTGCTTTTCCTGTTAATGGATCTGTAAAATGTGAAATCGGTTCAGTGATTCCATAAAAGAGGAGTCCGATTCCCATTCCTGCTCCAAACAACATAGATAACCAAGATGGATAACTATACTTTGGTTTTTCTCCATCTTTACTAAGACGAATGGAACCGTACTTAGAAAATGCTAAATAAGTAGCTAAAATAATCATTGCGGTCATAAGTAAAGAGTAAAACCATCCAAATTTATTGAGGATAAACGAGTTTAAGGAAGATGTAACACTTTGTAAATCATAGCCTTGTATCCAACTTACCGGGGTAATTCCCCATATGATGAATAATGTTGTAAGCAAGATGGAGATATAAAATACACTATTTTCTTTTTTTATCATAGAATCCCACCCTTGTTTAATAAAGTTAACAATTATATTAACCATAACAATTAAAGGTTTAATTGTCAAAAAATTCGTTTTTTAACACGTGTAAAAGGGCAGTTTAATCGCTATAGATTCATAACTATTGGAGGTTAGATAAAGGTAAGGTTGTTCACGATATGTACAAAATATGGGGAGAAATAATATGAAATATTGCATTTTATATTGTTGTATCCAGATTTTATGTTAAATTCGTGAATGGAATATTTGAATAGGGGGCAAGGATATGAACAAGAAATCAAAAATCAATAAAGTGATGCTTAGTATTAGTACAATGGCTTTATCGTTAGGGGCACTTCAAACTCATGCATCTGCAGAAGAAAAAGTACCTTATAATGTGTTGAAAACAAAACCGGTTGGAATTGAAAAGCACGTAGATGAAGTTGGACATATTTCAAAAGTTGATGAAACATTATCATTTCAAGAACGTTTAAAAGTAGGAGATTTTTCACAGCGACCAGCATCTACTATGAAGAAAGTAGCAGTAAAACAAGTTAAAGAAAGCTATTCAATGGCTGATTTAAACAAAATGAATGATCAAGAATTAGTTGAAACGTTAGGGAGTATTAAGTGGCACCAAATTACAGACTTATTCCAGTTTAATGAAGATACAAAGGCTTTTTATAAAGACAAAAGGAAAGTGCAAGTCATTATAGATGAATTAGCTCATAGAGGGAATTCATTTACGAAAGATGATTCAAAAGGAATTCAAACGTTTACGGAAGTGTTACGTTCAGCTTTTTATCTGGCATTTTATAATAACGAATTAAGTGAATTAAATGAAAGAAGCTTCCAGGACAAATGCTTACCTGCTTTAAAAGCAATTGCAAAAAATCCAAACTTTAAGCTTGGTACAGCTGAACAAGATACAGTCGTATCTGCGTACGGTAAATTAATTAGTAATGCATCAAGTGATGTGGAAACAGTGCAATACGCATCGAATATTTTAAAGCAATACAATGATAATTTTACTAACTATGTAAATGATCGAATGAAGGGACAAGCAATATACGATATTATGCAAGGTATTGACTATGATATACAGTCTTACTTAATTGAGGCTCGTAAAGAAGCGAATGAAACGATGTGGTATGGGAAAGTAGATGGGTTTATTAATGAAATAAATCGTATTGCTCTTTTAAATGAAGTAACACCAGAAAATAAGTGGCTCGTTAATAATGGAATTTACTTTGCTAGTCGTTTAGGGAAGTTTCATAGCAATCCAAATAAAGGATTAGAAGTTGTAACACAAGCAATGCATATGTATCCGCGGTTAAGTGAACCGTATTTTGTCGCAGTAGAACAAATTACAACAAATTATAATGGAAAAGATTATAGCGGGAATACAGTAGATTTAGAGAAAATACGTAAAGAAGGAAAAGAGCAATACTTACCAAAAACGTACACATTCGACGATGGATCTATTGTGTTTAAAACAGGAGATAAAGTATCAGAAGAAAAAATTAAGAGATTATACTGGGCTGCGAAGGAAGTAAAAGCGCAGTATCATCGTGTAATTGGAAATGACAAAGCGTTAGAGCCAGGAAATGCAGATGATGTATTAACGATAGTAATTTATAACAGTCCAGAGGAGTACCAGTTAAATAGACAACTTTATGGATATGAAACAAACAACGGTGGAATTTATATTGAAGAAACAGGAACATTTTTTACATATGAGCGTACGCCAGAGCAAAGTATTTATAGTTTAGAAGAGTTATTCCGTCATGAGTTTACTCATTATTTGCAAGGGAGATATGAAGTACCAGGTTTATTTGGAAGAGGAGATATGTATCAAAATGAAAGATTAACTTGGTTCCAAGAAGGGAATGCAGAATTTTTCGCAGGATCTACTCGTACAAATAACGTAGTACCGAGAAAGAGCATCATTAGTGGATTATCATCTGATCCTGCAAGCCGTTATACAGCAGAGCGAACATTATTTGCTAAATATGGCTCTTGGGATTTCTATAACTACTCATTTGCATTACAGTCTTACTTATATACACATCAATTTGAAACGTTTGATAAAATTCAAGATTTAATTCGTGCAAATGACGTGAAAAATTATGATGTATATCGTGAAACTTTAAGTAAAGATCCTAAACTAAATAAAGAGTATCAAGAGTATATGCAGCAGCTAATCGATAATCAAGATAAATATAATGTACCGGAAGTAGCAGATGATTATTTAGCTGAACATGCACCGAAATCATTAACAGAAGTGAAGAAAGAAATTAGTGATACGCTACCGATGAAAGATGCAAAAATGACAAAACATAGCTCCCAATTCTTTAATACATTTACATTAGAAGGCACGTTTACAGGTAGTGTAACAAAAGGTGAGTCAGAAGATTGGAACGCAATGAGTAAGAAAGTAAATGAAGCTTTAGAACAACTGGCGCAAAAAGAATGGAGTGGCTACAAAACTGTTACAGCATACTTCGTCAATTACCGTGTAAATAGCTCAAATCAATTTGAATATGATGTAGTCTTTCACGGTATCGAAAAAGATGACGGAGAAAATAAAGCTCCAACGATTAATATAAATGGCCCTTATCATGGGCTTGTAAAAGAAGGTATTCAATTTAAAAGTGATGGCTCAAAAGATGAAGATGGAAAAATCGTTTCTTATTTATGGGACTTTGGAGATGGAAGCACAAGTGCAGAAGTAAATCCAGTACATGTATATGAAAGAGAAGGTTCATATAAAGTAGCGTTAATAGTAAAAGATGATAAAGGGAAAGAGAGCAGAAGCGAAACAACTGTCACGGTTAAAGATGGAAGTTTAACAGAATCAGAACCAAATAATCGTCCAGAGGAAGCAAATCGTATTGGGCTAAACACTACTATAAAAGGTAGCTTTATCGGCGGAGATCACACTGATGTTTATACATTTAATGTAGCATCAGCCAAAGATATCGATATTTCCGTTTTAAATGAGTATGGAATCGGGATGACATGGGTACTTCACCATGAATCAGATATGCAAAATTATGCTGCTTACGGTCAAGCAAATGGAAATTATATAGAGGCAAACTTTAATGCAAAACCAGGTAAGTATTACTTGTATGTATATAAATATGATAATGGCGATGGAACTTACGAATTATCAGTAAAGTGAAACTTTAATCAGTGGGGGTTCTGTTCATCCCCCACTGATTATTAGCCCACACCAATCGGGCTTTTACGGGCAGTTATCTCTCGCTTAACTTCCTCGAATTCACCGAATTTTGAAGTGGGAGTTTTACTGCCCGTTAATGCGGGGTAAAATAAGTGCTTTTCCAATGTATGTTTAACTTTACTTTTTGTGGAAAATAGTATATTATATAGATATATAATATATCGGTTATTTTCTAGGAGGAGCCTGTCACAATAGGTTTCTCCTGTTCTTTTTTAGAGGCCTGTACTGCAGGCTTTTCTTTAAAAGGTAAATAACTGAAAATTAAGAACGATAATCTTTGGAAGAGGTGGGGCATACACATAACAAAAAAGGATTGTTTAAGAGAGGGGGATAAGAAATGGTTTTGTTTGGTTATCCACTTGAGACAATTTATTTATATGGATTTATTATTGCTACTATACTTACTGTGATTTATATCTTTTTTGGAGATATATTTGAATCCATATTTAGTTTTGGAGGCGGATCGGTATCCGTTGTTACTTTATTACTTAGTTTTTTCGCCATGTTATGTGGACTTAGTTATATAGGAGAATATTTATTTTCCTTTAATAGTATTCTTATTTTCGGGGCTGCATTTGCTATATCTTTTATTGGTGTATTCATAATGAAAATACTAATTTTAAAGCCGATTGCAGAAGCAGAACAAAATACTGTGCAACGTATGGATGAATTCGTTGGTTGTAAGGGAGAAGTCATTACGACAATTCCGACAGAAGGATTTGGTGAAGTATTAATCTCTTCCCAATTTGGAAGTAATGCAATTCCAGCTAAAACAGTTGGAAAAAAAGATATTTCACAAGGAACTGAGGTTATTATCGAGGGAGTCCAAGATGGTGTTTTGCTTGTACAAAACATCGCTTATTCTTTAAAAAAACCAAAATTATAAGGGGGAATTTACATGACGATTCCATTAATTATTGGTGGAGTTTTACTCGCAATTTTAATTCTACTCATTTTAGTATTCATTACGAAGTATCGAACAGTTGGACCAGATGAAGCGTTAATTGTTACAGGTAATTGGCTTGGTGGCGGGAAAAATGTTGTTACCACGGATGATGGAAAGAAGATTAAGATTATTCGCGGTGGCGGTACTTTCGTAGTTCCGATTATGCAAAGAGCAGAGCCTTTAAGCCTATTAAACTACAAGTTAGAAGTCGGAACACGTGATACGTATACAAAACAAGGTGTACCAATTACAGTAAACGGTGTTTCTATTATTAAAGTAGGATCAACAATTGAAGAAGTTTCCACAGCAGCTGAACAATATCTAGGAAAAGAAACGGAAGAGTTAAAAATAGAAGCAAAAGAAGTTTTAGAAGGGCATCTTCGTGCTATCTTATCTTCTATGACAGTAGAAGATGCGTATAGTAATAGAGAGCAATTTGCTCAAAAGGTGCATGAAGTAGCTTCTACAGATTTAAAGAAGATGGGTCTTCGCATCGTTTCCTTTACAATTAAAGAAATCATGGATAAGAACGGTTACTTAGATGCACTTGGTCAGCCGCAAATTGCGACAGTTAAGCGTGATGCAACAATTGCGAATGCAGAGCGTGAAAAGGAAGCACGTATTGAAAAAGCTCGCGCTGAGAAAGAAGCGAAAGAAGCTGAATACCAACGTGATGCACAGATTGCTGAAGCTGAAAAACATAAAGAACTAAAAGTACAATCTTATAAGAGAGAACAAGAACAAGCTCGCGCAGACGCGGATCTTTCTTATGAATTACAACAAGCGAAAGCGCAACAAGGTGTAACAGAAGAGCAAATGCGCGTTAAAATCATTGAGCGTGAAAAGCAAATTGAGTTAGAAGAAAAAGAGATTGCGCGTCGTGAAAAGCAATACGATGCAGAAGTAAAGAAAAAGGCAGATGCAGATCGTTATGCTGTTGAGCAATCAGCTGAAGCTGAAAAAGTAAAACAAATTAAAAAGGCAGATGCGGATCAATATAAGATTGAAGCAGAAGCGAGAGCACGTGCAGAAGAAGTACGTGTAGAAGGTTTAGCGAAGGCGGAAATTGAGAAAGCGCAAGGTCAAGCGAAAGCGGAAGTACAAAAAGCACAAGGTACAGCAGAAGCCGATGTTATCAGATTAAAAGGTTTAGCGGAAGCAGAAGCGAAACAAAAAATTGCAGAGGCATTTGAATTATATGGCCAAGCGGCAATTATGGATATGGTACTTAAAATGCTTCCAAGTTATGCGAAAGAAATTGCAAGCCCACTTAGCAACATTGATAAAATTACAGTTGTTGATACAGGCGGCGGTGGTAAAAATAGCGGCGCTGGAAAAGTTGCGGGTTATGCGACTGATTTAATGGCGACGATGCAAGAAACATTAAAAGCTTCTTCTGGCATTGACCTAAAAGAGTTATTAGAAGGATTTGCAGGAAAGGGAGCGGTACAACAATTATCAAATGATAAACCTGTTGTATCTGTAGTAGAAGATGAGAAAAAAGAAGTAGAAAAAGGTAAAGAATAGTAAAGTGGGAAGAACCTCTAGTAAGTGAGATACTAGAGGTTCTTCTCTGAATTATAATATTTAGAATAATATACATTTTTATATATTGTTTTAATTATTTAATTTATATAGAATGAAAAGGGTATGTATTAATTCTTTAATAGAAAAAGAGACAAAGAGTTGATACATCTTAATCGTATAATTTATATAAAGAAATTAAATGTAAGATAATTACATTTAAAACGGTATGGAGGGGTAGAAATATGCTTCAAGGGAAATTAAGGAGAAGTAGTTTAAAAGCAAAGTTACTTATATCATTTGTTATTGTTTTAATTCTTCCAAGTATTGTAATTGGTTGGACGTCTTATCAACAAGCGAAGACAAACTTTAATGAAACAATTTTACAATCAGCGGAAGATAACGTAAAGATTTTAAATAATGTTATTAACAAAGAGATAGACGGTAAAAAGGTAGACGCAGTATATTTTACAAAGTTATTTAATGGAGTAAGTTATGGAACGGATCAGCTTCAAAATGTGCAAAATAAATTAGAAGAATATAATAAATTACATCCAGAAATAGAAGCGATTTATACGGGATCTAGTACTGGACAATTTATTCAATCACCGTCTATTCAAATGCCAGATGGGTATAATCCTACCGAAAGAGATTGGTATAAAGAAGCAGCGAAAAAAAGCGGAGAAGTGGTTATCACAGCCCCATATAAATCAACTACAACAGGGAATATTGTTATTACGATAGCAAAACAAAATGAGGATAAAAGTGGTGTTCTCGGTATTGATTTAATTATTAATGATATTGTAAATACTTCAAAAATGGTCAATATCGGTAAAAAAGGATATGTAGCAATCTTCGACCAATCTAAAAATGTAATAGCGCATCCGACGATGAAGCCAGGTGACAAAATAGAAGAAAAACTTGAGAAGGAATTGTACAAACAGGAAACAGGTGATTTTAAATTCAAACTTGATAGTGATGATCGCAATGTTACCTTTATAACAAATAAGCAGACTGGATGGAAAATAGCAGGGATTATGCCTTCCAAAGAAATTATCGAAGCAGCTAACCCTATTTTCTATAAAACGCTAACTGTTATTGGTATTTCATTAATAATTGGCGGGATTTTAATTTACTTCATAATTGCTTCTATTATTAGTCCGTTAAAACAACTTGTTATATCATCGAAAAAGATTAGTGAAGGTGATTTAACAGAAACAATTACAGTTCATTCTAAAGATGAAATTGGGCAGCTAGGAGAAAGCTTTAACGAGATGGCGGCATCATTACATCATGTCATTTCTAATATAAATACTTCAGCAGGTCATGTAGCAGCATCTTCAGAAGAATTAACAGCTAGCATGAAGCAGACAAGTGAAGCGACGGAACAAATTACACAGGCAATAGAGCAAGTGTCGAGTGGATCGGAAATACAAACGAAAGAAGTTGAAGAAGGCGCAACATTATTAGAAGAAGTTACAGAAGGAATTCAGCGTGTTGCAGATAGTTCTTCATTAGTATCCACAGCATCTATGTATACGAAGAAAAAGGCTGAAGATGGTGGAAAGTTAGTTGAACAAACTGTGAATCAAATGCAATTAATCCATGAGTCGGTTTCACAATCAGATAAAGTTATTGTTTTGTTAGATGATAAGTCGAAACAAATTGGAGCAATCCTTGAGGTGATTCAACATATTGCAGAGCAGACAAATTTATTAGCATTAAATGCTGCAATTGAGGCTGCGAGAGCTGGAGAGCAAGGAAGAGGATTTGCAATTGTAGCAGATGAAGTGCGAAAGCTAGCTGAACAATCAGGACAGTCTTCTACGGAAATTGGAAAACTAGTAAAAGAGATACAATTTGACATAAAAGAAACAGTAAGCTCTATGAAGCAAGTTGGGACAGAAGTACAATCAGGACTTGTAGTTGCAAATGAAACGAAGCAAAGCTTTGCTGAAATATTGAAGTCTACAGACGATACAGTTCTACAAATTGATAGTATGGTAGAAGTAGCGAAACAAATGACGGTAGATGCAAAACAAGTTAGTGCATCTATTAATGAAATTGCAGCTACGATTGAAGAAAATGCAGCAAGCGTTCAAAATATTGCTGGTTCTTCAGAAGAACAATTAGCTTCAGTAGATGAAATCAATGCAGCATCAGTTCATTTATCGCAAATGGCAGAAGAATTGCAAGAAATGATTGGGAAATTTAAAGTGTAATCACAAATGTTAAGAAACGAAGTAGTAATTGTACTTCGTTTCTTTTTTTATGAAGATAAAAATTAAGAAATATACAGTAACCGTGTTATGATTGAGTAAAAAAACTGTATTTTCTTTAAATTCCATCTTTATTTATGTTAGGGGAATGGTTTTGAAATTAAAAAAATTAAAACTACAGCCGAGAGTCACATTAACTATTAGTACACTTATTCTTGTTGTACTTCTGTTAACGAGTTATTTATTCTATTACATATTGTCTGAAACAGTAGAAGAGCAAATTGGGAAACGAGCTTTACATGTTGCGAAAACTGTTGCTGCTATACCTGAGATAAAGGAAGCTTTTCAAAAAGAAAACCCAGCTTCTATCATTCAACCGATTGCAGAAAAAATTCGAATGGATACAGAGGCTGACTTCATTGTAGTTGGAAATAAAGAAGGGATTCGTTATGCACATCCTAAGAAAGATAAAATAGGAGAAGTAATGGTTGGTGGAGATAACAAAGGAGTTCTATTAGAAGGGAAATCTTACGTTTCGAAAGCAACTGGATCATTAGGCCCTTCATTACGCGGCAAAGTTCCAATTCGTAATCAGGAAAATGAAATTATTGGCGTGGTGTCTGTTGGATTTTCAATTGATGATATTCATGGAGCGGTAGAAGTGTATGGAAAGCGTGTATTTTGGATTACAATAATAGGTCTTTTAATTGGGATAATTGGTTCTATGTATTTAGCAGGAAGTATAAAAAGAATGATGTTTGGGATGGAGCCAGAAGAAATTTCATCTTTATATGAAGAGCATAGTACAGTGATTCAATCTGTACGTGAAGGGATTATTGTCATTGATCAAAAGGGCATGATTAGTTTAGTCAATCAAGCAGCTTATGATATTCTTTCGCTAGATGAACAACGCAATATTATTGGAGAATTCATTTTAAATGTAATTCCTAATTCAACGATACTAGATGTACTTCAAACTGGTGAAGAACAGTTTGATCGTCAATTAAATATAAATGGGCAGGCTGTGATTGCGAATCGTCTACCTATTAAAGTAAAGAATAAAGTAACGGGTGTTGTATCGAGCTTACGTTTGAAATCTGAAATGGATCAGTTAACAGCAGAATTATCTCAGACGAAGCAATATACAGAGGCATTACGAGCGCAAACGCATGAATATAACAATTTGTTGTATACGCTTTCAGGTCTTATTCAGCTAGAATCATATGAGGATGCTTTAGAGCTTATTCATAAGGAAACAGCGGTATATCAAGATTTTGTTCAATTTATTATGAAGCGAATTCAAAATCCATGGTTAGGTGGAATTTTAATTGGATTCTATAATAGAGCAAGAGAGCTGAAGATTGATTTTGTGCTAGATCGAGAAAGTAGTTTAGACAAATTAAGCCCGCACATTGAGAGTAATTATGTCGTTTCCATTTTAGGAAATTTAATTACGAATGCATTTGAAGCGATTGAAAGAAATGAAGAGAATGATAAGAAGGTAAGGATGTTTGTAACTGATATCGGAGAAGAAATCGTAATTGAAGTGGAGGATTCGGGCCAAGGGATTCATGATGAAGTCATTACTAGCATATTCTACAAAGGCTTCTCGACGAAAGAAGGCGGGAAGAGAGGATATGGATTAGCAAAAGTGAAAGAGTTAGTAGAAGATTTAAATGGAAGTATCGCAATCGAAAAAGGGGATTTAGGTGGTGCATTATTTATTATTGCATTACCAAAAGAGAGAGGCGAATTGTAATGGGTGAGGAGATTGAAGTATTGATTGTAGAAGATGATATTCGAATTGCAGACATTCATCGTCGTTTTACTGAAAAGATTGAGGGATTTAAAGTAATTGGAACAGCAACGAATGGAGAACAAGCGAAAGAATGGCTAGATCTTGTGAAGCCACAGCTCGTTTTATTAGACGTATACTTACCTGATATGCAAGGAACGGAACTTGTCACATATATTAGGAATAATTTACATGATACAGATATTATTATGATTACAGCTGCATCGGAAACAGATGTAGTGAGGCATGCTTTACGAGGTGGAGTAACAGATTATATCGTAAAACCGCTTATGTTTGATCGATTTAAGGCAAGTTTGGAAAGTTATCAAAAAAAGATTGTGCAGTTAAAGAAAAATAATCAATTATCTATAGAACAAATAGAACATCTATGGTCCCAAAGAGGTGTAAAGGGAAATGAAATAGAATATGCGCCGAAAGGGATAGATCCTTTAACTTTAGCAAAAATAAAAAAGCATATGTTAACAGTGAATGAAGAAGGAATTACAGCAGAAATGTTAAGTACAATGGTAGGAGTAAGCCGGTCAACAGCGAGGCGTTATTTAGAATATTTAATATCAGGAAAGAAAGTTCATGCGGAGCTTACATATGGAAGTGTCGGGAGACCAGAAAGAAGGTATTTTCTCGTTTCTTCATAAAGAAACAGTAGAGGATATATGTCCTCTACTGTTTTTTTATCTTATATTGGAATAATCCCAATTAAAATTCCAGTAATCAACATTACCATTGTCGTTCCAACTGCCCACAATAAAGTGAAGCGTTGATGTTCACCAAAATCAACTTTAGCCATTCCGACTAATAAATAAGTGGATGCGACAAGAGGACTTAATAAGTGAACAGGTTGCCCGAGTAAGGAAGCACGTCCCATTTCAGCCGCACTAATTCCATAGGTAGCAGCAGCTTTTGTTAAAATAGGTAGTACACCGAAGTAAAACGCATCATTGGACATGAAGAATGTGAACGGCATACTAAGAAGCGCTGTAATAATTGGTAATTGTGGTCCAAGTGCATCTGGTATAAGGGCTACTACACCTTTAGCCATCGCATCTACCATTTTTGTTCCAGATAAAATCCCAGTGAAAATTCCAGCGGCAAATACGAGAGAAACAACCGCTAATACGTTTCCTGCGTGAGAAGCAATACGTTCTTTCTGCTGTTCTAAGTTCGGATAGTTAAGCATAACAGCAATAGCGAAAGCGATTGTAAATAAGACAGGTAACGGCATAACTTCTAGTATGAGACAGACAAGTAAGGTAGCAGTTAATAAAAAGTTAATCCATAGAAGGTTAGGACGTTTGTGAGTGGCAGCTTCGACTGTTGCAGCTTGCTCATCCATCGTTTGCATTTGTTTTAAATATTGTACATCCATAATTCCTAAACGTTTTCTTTCTTTTTTTCCAAGATAGTAAGCAACGAAAACTACCCAAAGTGCACCAGCAATCATTCCTGGTATAAGTGGTGTGAAGAGCTCTGATGCGTCTAGTCCAAGTGCACTCATAACCCGAGCTGTCGGTCCACCCCAAGGCGTAAGATTTGTTACACCAGCCCCCAACATAACAACCCCAGCTAATATAAGTGGATTCATTCCAAGGCGTTTATATAGTGGGTACATTGCAGAAACAGTAATCATATAAGTTGTCGTTCCATCCCCATCTAATGAAACGATAATAGTAAGAATTGCTGTACCAACAACAATTTTTAAAGGATCTCCTTTTACAAATTTTAAAATTCTACTAATGACAGGGTCGAATAAACCGCTATCAATCATAATTCCAAAATATAAAATAGCAAACATAAGCATAATACCAGTAGGTGCTAGTTTTTGAATTCCTTCTAACATCATAGGTCCCATATTTGCATAAAACCCCCCAATTAATGCGAAAGTAATTGGAACTAATATTAATGCTACTAGTGCAGACATACGTTTCGTCATAATTAAAAACATAAAGACAAATACCATCGTAAATCCAAGTAGAGCTAACATATGATTTCCCCCTCCAAAAAATGATTACGCTTTCAAAATAAAATAAAAATTCAGAAAATAGTTTTTTTGTTTATCATAGTGGCATCTATTCAAATGGTAAATAATTTGAAAAATAACATCATTAGAAGCATAATTTTTATTTTGTTCATTTTGTTCACGGTAGTTAATTTGAATTTTTAAAAAGGTAAGCTGCTCTCTGTAAGAATGGTAGAATAAGATGAAAATATTGAAGTGTGAAATAGGGAGTAGATTTTATATGAAAACGAGAATGGAAGAGATTTATAGTTCTTATGAAGGAAAAGTAGAAGAGATTTTTGTTAATGAATCTTCTTACGTATATGAGTGGGAAAAATTAATGATGATCCGAAAAAATAACGGTGAACTTGAAAAAGTTGCGGTCGGTATCAGTGGAAATATAAGATTAGTAAATGTAGTTGTTGGGCAACTAATTCATATAGAGACATTATTAGTTAAGTTAGAAGACGATTTATTAATTACAGGTTGTGAATGATGAGAGATGTGTAGATATGACTACACATCTTTTTTCCATGTATTACAAAAATAACATTGTTTTTTCACAAATCTCACACAAGTTTTTGATATTCTCCTTGTGGAAGATACGTATAGGGAGGAAATAAAATGAGAACAAAGTATGTGATGCTTGCTATATGCTTATTCTTTGTATTTACAATAGTAGGATGTGGTAAGAAACAAGCAGAAGCGGTAGCAGTTGATGAGAAACATGATAAGTGTGATATTTGCCAAATTGGGGTAATGGATAATCAATTTGCAACAGAAATCATTTTAGAAAATGGAAAAGCATTAAAGTTTGATGATATCGGTTGTATGTATAAATGGATGGAGATTAATCCAGGCGAAAAGATGAAAGAAAAATTTGTTCGAGATTATGATTCAAAAGATTGGGTTTCGTTAGAAGACGCTACTTACGTATATGATAAAACAATAACGACACCAATGGCTTATAATGTCATTTCATTTAAAAATAAAAAAGGTGCAGAGAGTTTTGTATCTAACTATAAGGGGAAAGTTCTTTCATACAAAGAGCTAGCAGAGCATAAATGGGAAATGAATAAAGAAATGATGGGGAAACCAAAAACAGGGAATCATGATGGGCATCATTAATACTAGAAAAAGACAACTGTAGGGTTGTCTTTTTCTAGTATTACTCAGGTGCAAATATAGAAAAGGTGTAAAATTTTTAGAAGAACGGTTACAATGGAATATAGAAACCTAAAGCAATCATTTACCCCGCTATTTGTGGGCAGTAAAACTCCCACCTCAAAATTAGGCAGGAGCAAAGAAGTTAGGTGGGAGATCAATAGCCCGTAAATGCCCGAGTGGTTCAACTAATAATCAGTGGGGTGAACCCTCCCGCTGATTAAAGTTTCACTTTATGTACTTTTTAGAAATGTATACAAATGCGGTAGAAACGTGCTAAACTAATTGCTTCATAATGTTAATGATGAGGCCATCAGGCGTATCATTCCAATAGGTTGAGAAACATAGTATAAGTTTAAGATAATCCGATTAAAGAAGGAATATAAAGGGCTTATGGATAAATGTACTCAAGAAGAGTTATTGTATGTGATGGAGGAATGGTTAAGAAAACATTATCTTTCATAGGAGCTGTAGTTGTGAGAAAACAAAAAATTTTATTATGTATGTTATTAGGACTTTTAATGACGGTAGTGGCTTGTGATAAGCAAGAAGAACCAGAATCGAAACCGGTTCATGTGAAAAACGAAAAGAAAAAAGAAAAGCATAAAGAACAGGAAGAATCTAAAGAAGAAAAAAGTATAAATTTAATGGACAAACAGTTGTTACTTTCAGCAACTCTTGGAGACACAGAGACAGCTATGAAGTTGATTCAAGATGGAGCGAATATAAACGTAGAAGGTGACAACGGAGAAACGCCTGTCCTTGCAGCAACGTATCAAAATCATGTAGAAACAGTTAAAGCATTAATTGGTGCAGGTGCTAATATTGAAATTAAAGATGAGAAACAAAGTAATCCATTTCTTTATGCAAGTAGAGAAGGATATACGGATATTGTAAAAGTATTAATTAATGCAGGAGTTAATACGAAAGAAACGACTAAGTCAGGTGGAACAGCACTCATTTCAGCATCTGAACGTGGCCATGTAGAGGTCGTAAAAGAATTATTAGAGCATACAGATATTGATGTGAATTATAAAAATGCTCGTGGTGGAACAGCTTTAGTAGAAGCAATTGTATTAGGAAATGGTAGTGAAAATCATAAGAAAGTAATTCAAATGCTTATTGACCACGGGGCAGATGTAAATATGGCCAATAAGGAAAATATTACGCCGTTACAATATGCTGAAAAAAGAGGCTTTAAAGATATTGCAAATATGTTGAGGGTAGCTGGAGCGAATGAATTAGTACAGCCACAACTACAACCGGTGGAATAATAAGACAAGAAATAAAAAGTACGAAATAATCTCATTTAGATAGACAGAATGAAGAAGTCATTTAGTATGATGGATTCAGTAATGTGTATGTAAATGGGATTTTTGTTTGTAAAGAAAAC
This sequence comes from Bacillus basilensis, assembly GCF_921008455.1. Lineage (NCBI taxonomy): Bacteria > Bacillati > Bacillota > Bacilli > Caryophanales > Bacillaceae > Bacillus > Bacillus basilensis. The sequence continues at coordinate 605,851 of NZ_CAKLBZ010000001.1, forward strand.
CGTATCCTGAAAAAGGATACGGTTTTTTACAAGGAGATAAGGGATCAAAAAAATGAAGAAGTCTTATCTCTTTTATATGAGTAAAGGGTCTAGAATGAATCTTGCTCTTTTCATTATTTGTTTAACTCCATTGCAACTTGTTTGCCATTTACGAAAACCTCTGCCACTGCTACTACAATTTTCATCACTTTTTTCATTTCTCATCTCTCCTTGTTTTTTGTTTCATTTCTTACTTTTAGTATAAGGAAATATAGCAATTGCAACTATCGAATTGAATGACAAGAGACTTACATTGTTGTAAGGATAATAGTCTATTTTGTAATAAATGTGATTTGAAATCATGATTCGGAACTTTCTGTCGTTTTGAACTATAATTAGAAAGAGGGGGGATAATATGAAAAGAATTCTTGTTATTAGTGATATTCATGGAGAAATAGAAAAGTTCGAACAGTTATTGGAAGAAGCTCAATATGATACAAAACAGGATCAATTAATTTTACTGGGAGATTATGTGGATCGTGGTCCCAATGCGCGTGCAGTAATTGAAAAGGTAAAAGAGTTAAAAGAAGAAGGAGCCCTCGTTCTAAAGGGCAATCATGAAGATATGATGATTAAAGCGTTAACGACTGATGAGGAACGCTCATGGAACCATTGGGTAAAAAGGAATGGTGGAGATAAGACTTTATACAGCTATGGATTTGTAGAAGAAGATATTGCAGTTAATGAGGAGGACTTCCAAAAACCGATTTTACAATCGCATGCTTTAAAAGAACATGTAAAGTTTATTCAAGAATTAGATCATTACATTGAAACAGAAGAGTATATATTTGTACATGCTGGTGTTGAGCCATTGAAACGAGTTTCTGAATCTGAACCATATACGTTAATGTGGATCCGTAATGAGTTTCATAATGGATATAGTGGCGAAAAGGTTGTTGTATTTGGTCATACGGAAACAAAAACGCTTCATGGAAATGATAATTGTAATGTGTATTTTGGGAATAACGGTATTATAGGAATTGATGGTGGTGCTGTATATGGTGGCCAGCTAAATTGTTTAGAATTGCCGAGTAAAAAGGTGTACGTAGTAAAAAGTTGAAAGAGATAAGGAGAATCTTATTTCTTTCAATTTTTTATTAAGCAAAATTTAAGGAAGAGCTTTTATAATAAATCTTTCAAATTTTATATCGAGAAAAACGTTAGAAGGAAATAGTCAAAAATGTAATCATAAATAGAATCGAACGATATAGTGGAAGGTGAGAATATGCGCTTGCTTGTAGTAGAAGATAATGCTTCGTTATTAGAGTCTATCGTACAAATTTTGCGTGATGAATTTGAATTAGATACAGCATTGAATGGAGAAGATGGATTATTTTTAGCGTTACAAAATATATATGATGCTATTTTGCTTGATGTGATGATGCCAGAAATGGATGGTTTTGAAGTGATTCAAAAAATACGTGATGAAAAGATTGAAACGCCAGTCCTCTTTTTGACAGCGAGAGATTCTTTAGAAGATCGAGTGAAAGGGTTGGATTTTGGTGGAGATGACTATATCGTTAAGCCGTTTCAGGCCCCTGAATTAAAAGCGAGAATTCGCGCTTTACTACGCAGAAGTGGTAGTTTAACGACACAGCAAACCATTCGCTATAAAGGGATTGAATTGTTCGGAAAAGATAAAGACGTTCAAGTGGATGGACAAGGTATTAAGCTGACGTTGAAACAATATGAGCTACTAGAGTATCTCGTTCAAAATAGCGGGAAGATTTTAATGCGTGAACAAATTTTTGATCGTGTTTGGGGATTTGATTCAGATACGACAGTAGCGATTGTAGAAGTGTATGTGCATCATTTACGTAAAAAACTAGAGCCATTCGGTTATCAGAAAGATATTCAAACCGTTCGAGGTATTGGATATATATTAAAAGAACAATGAAAAAGGGAAGTATGTTTCAGAAGACACGCATTCGATTGACTATATTGAATTCATTAGTATTTATCATATTAATAGGCGTATTAGGTAGTATTATTTATTCGTACACATATAAGCGTATTTATAATGAAATGGATCAATCTATAAAAATGGCGACTCAGTATGGAAAAAATTCAGATGTTAAAATACCACCAAGAAAAAGTATGGAGAATATTAAAATTGGAGATCCGCGTGTAACTAAAATAACTTGGAATGGGAAAATAGTGGAGATAGAGGGGAATAACCATAAATTCCGATCTATTTTTGAAGAGAATTTGGAAAAGTTTTCTCCAAAAAAGTTAGGAGATTTACAAGATATTGAAGTGCAAGGACGATATTTTAGAACATTTGCGCTTCAAGAAGATGGAAAAATAGTTCAAATTGTACGTGATACAACGGCTGAAGAAGAGATGCTAAACACTTTATTTTTAATTCTCGTTATAGGTTGTAGCATAGGAAGCCTATGTGCGATAGGTATCGGCTTTTTCTTAGCTGGCAGGGCACTCGTACCCATTCAAAATTCATGGGAAAAACAGCAGCAATTTGTGTCGGATGCATCGCATGAATTAAGGACACCACTTGCGGTTATTCAATCTAAAACAGATATATTATTTCAGTCACCATCTGCGACAATAGAAGAGAAAGCGATGGACATTTCTACGATTTCAAAGGAATGTAGACGATTGTCGAAGCTCGTTAGTAATTTATTGTTGTTAGCACGTTCAGATTCTAATCAAATTGAGATGGATAAGAAAACATTTGAAATGGATAAATTGTTAGAAGAAATAGTAGATCCATATAAGGAAATTGCTTCCTATCAAGAAAAAGAGATGATATTGAAAGTAGAACATGACATATCATTTATGGGTGATAGAGAGAGAATTCATCAAATGATGGTCATATTATTAGATAATGCGATGAAGTATACAAATAAAGGTGGGCATATTCAAATCGAGTGTACACAAACGAACAGTTCGATTCGTATACGAGTGAAAGATGATGGGATAGGAGTGAAAGATGAGGACATCCCAAAACTATTTGACCGTTTTTATCAAGGAGATAAAGCGAGGAGTGCGTCAGAAGGAGCGGGATTAGGCCTTTCAATCGCGAATTGGATTGTAGAAAAGCATTATGGGAAAATATCAGTAGAGAGCAAATGGGGAGAGAGTACTTGTTTTGACGTGATTTTCCCTAAAAATCAAAGAATATAAGTGAGAAGACGATCTTGTTTTTACAAGGTCGTCTTTTTTTAAGGGAAAGTTAAGAAACAATTTGTAACATGTATTATATACAGAAAGTTCGTCACATGAAGAAGTGATTATAAAAAGATATTTGAACAGATTATATCAATCATAATGTTATTTTGATTATGTATAGGGAATGATGGAAAAGAAAGTGTAAGAGGGAGGAATTAATTTTGAAAAAGAAAATGATGACGGTATTCACTATTGGAGTAATGAGTTTAAGTATATTAGGGGGTGCCTCTCCTTCTGAAACATCAAAAGGAAAGACAGATTACACGCAGCGTAGTAAAGAACAATTAAATAACGGAAAGATACATGCGATGCATACAGAAGAGAAGGCGGAGAATCTAGGTATTGAAACGGAAGGGAAAGAACAGATTACGCTAGAAAAAGAAATTCATGAGACGGAAGTAGGAAGAGAAGCTGAACAGTTAGGAATTTCGATTGAAGGAAAAGATGTTGGAACTCTTTCAGAAGAAATCTATGAAACAAAAGTGAGGCAAGAAGCGTTAAAGTTAGGCATATCAATAGAAAATACATCAATTGTAAATTTGATTACTCAAATTAATACGATTAAAATTAGCGTTGAAGCGGATAAATTAGGTATTTCGACAAATGGAAAAGAAATAGAGGACATTGCGGAAGAAATCTATGGAACGAAAGTAAGAGAGGGAGCAGGGAAGTTAGGTATTTCACAAAAAGGAAAAGAGATAGAAGAGTTAGCACAAGAAGTGTACGAACAAAAAGTGCAGGCAGAAGCAAAAAAATATCATATTGATTTATATGGTAAAGATATATATCAAGTATTAAGCGAAATTAATGAACAAAAAGTGTTACAAATGGCAGATGAGCTTAATATGGATAAAACGAATATGAATGTTCAGGAATTAGCAGAAAAAATAAAAAAAGATCAGCCTGAAAAAGGAAAAGAGCTAAATTTTGTACCAGTGATTCGAACGGATGCGGACGCATTTTATTCTTATTTAACGAACTAAAAAGGGCGTGAGAGTGATAAGGAAATGGAAGTGGTATATATGTATGGCTTTACTCGGTATAGCAGTATGGAGTGTATATACAAATGGAATTACAAAATTAACATTCTTCAATATACAAAGTGAAAAACGAACGGGGTTTAGTAATAATGATGAGAAGGTTATCTTATCAAATGTACCATTAATTCAGCAATTACCAGAGTTAGATAGAGGGTGTGAAGTAACGAGCTTAGCGATGATGTTACAATACGCAGATATTACAGTGGATAAGATGAAATTAGCAAATGAAATAAAGAAGGTTGATTTTATGAACGATGGTGTACGTGGGGATCCGAATGAAGGATTTGTAGGAAATATTTATACCTTTTCTGAATCCGGATATGGTGTATATCATGGGCCACTTTTTCAATTAGCGAAAAAGTATTTACCTAATAAAGCTGTAGATTTAACGGGGAAGAGTATAGAAGAAATGTATAAGAGTGTAAAGGCAGGACAACCGGTAGTCATGATTACAAATGCAACATTTGCGCCACTAGATGAGGATGAATTCACTACATGGGAGACAAATAGTGGAGATGTTTCTATTACGTATAATGAACATTGCGTTGTACTGATTGGATATGATAAGGAATTTGTATATATTCGAGATCCTCTCAGTGATAGTTTAGATGTAAAAGTACCGAGAGAAAGCTTTGAAAAGGCATGGATACAAATGGGGAGTCAGGCGATTAGTTATGTGAAAAGCTCCAAATGAATTAGTAAGGAAAGAGATGTAAGGAATTGTAAGAGGTGTTTTTTTGTTAAGAAATAAGAGAACTTTAGCTTATTATATGAGCTGAAGTTCTTTTATTTTTTATAATTAAATATTTAGAAGTAGTGAATATGTAAAAATGCATAATTGACAAAAATATTACATGTTATCATTATATATTGTTTTATATATGTCACTTGTATAAAATTACACAAGTATCCACATTACATAAAGGAGGCTTATTATGCAAAAAATATTTAACTGGGTTAAATGTATGAGTATCAAGAAAAAATTAATCATTTCATTTTTTCTTATTTTAACTATACCAGGACTTATTATCGGTGGTGTTTCATATCAAACTGCCAAAACAAATTTTGAACAACAAATTACAGGTAAAGCAAAGGAAAATATTTCGATTTTAAATACTGTTATTTCTCAAAATATAGAAGAGAAATTTGTTGATGCAGCATATTTTGCAGACATTTTAACAGAGGATACATATCCAAACGGACAAGAAGAAATAGTAAGAACGAAATTAGCGCAATATATAAAACTTCATCCAGAAGTAGAAGGTATTTATATTGGAACGCAGACGGGAAAGTTTATAAGAGAACCATTTATCCAAATGTCTGATGGGTATAATCCAACAGAGAGAGATTGGTATAAAGAAGCACATGAAAATAAAGGGAAAGTAATTGTTACTGCACCATATCAATCAGCATCTACAAAAAATATGGTAGTGACAATTGCTAAAGAAGTAAAAGATGGTAAAGGTGTTATAGGAATTAACTTAAATTTAGATAACATTTTAAAAATCTCCAAAATGATTAACATTGGGGAAAAAGGTTATGCAGTTATTTTAGATCAAAATAAGCAAATTGTTAGTCATCCATCTAGAAAACCAGGTGCAAAAGTTACTGATCCTTGGGTTAAACCAATCTATGAAGAAAAACAAGGAAATGTTTCTTATACAGAACAAGATGATAAAAAGAATTTAATCTTTGCAACAAATGAGAAAACGGGCTGGAAAGTAGTTGGAGTCATGTTTGATGAAGAAATTACCCAAGCTGCGAATCCAGTTTTTTATAAGACTTTTATTGTCATTGCTATCGCTATTGTATTTGGTAGTGTATTAATTTATTTCATCACAAAGTCTATTACAAGACCATTAAGAAAAATAGCTGACTCGGCATATAAAATTAGTAAGGGGGATTTGACAGAGAAAATTACAATTCATTCAAATGATGATATAGGAAAATTAGGGAATTCATTTAATGAAATGTCTGCCTCTTTACAAGATATTATTACTCAAATTAGTTTTTCAGCAGAGCATGTGGCGGCATCGGCTGAAGAGTTAACAGCGAGCGTACAGCAAGCAAATGATGCGACAGATCAAATTACAATTGCAATGGAACAAGTATCAGGTGGGGCTGAATCACAAAGTCAAGGTGTTGAAGAAGGTGCGGCTACATTACAACAAGTAAATACAGCAATTCAAGATGTGACTGGAAGCGCGGAATCAATTTCTATTTCCTCATTACATGCGAGAGAGCGAGCTAAAGAGGGTGAAGACTTGGTTGAACAAACTGCAACACAAATGCAGTCTATTTCTAGGTCGGTATCCGAGTCGGATGCTATTATTAAACTTCTTGATGAGAAATCAAAGCAGGTAGGAGCTATTTCTGAAGCAATTCAAAACATCGCTACTCAAACGAACTTATTAGCTTTAAATGCGGCTATTGAAGCAGCAAGAGCGGGTGAACAGGGCCGAGGGTTTGCTATTGTAGCAGATGAGGTTAGAAAATTAGCGGAGCAATCAGGAGAATCATCTGGAGAGATTGCAAATTTAATTGCAGAAATTAAGGCTGATATTGAACATACTGTTAAGGCGATGGATAATGTGAATGGGGAAGTTCAACAAGGTCTTGATGTTGTAACAAAAACGAAAGTAAGTTTTACGGAAATTTTAAGTTCTACTACACATATTGTTTCTCAAGTTAATCAAATGGTAGAAACAACGCAGAGAATTGCTGGAGATGCAAATGAAGTGACAAATGCTATTGATGAAATTGCAGCAGCTGCAGAAGAAAATACAGCTAGTATGCAAAGTGTTGCTGCTTCAACAGAAGAACAAGTAAATTCAATGGAAGAAATTAGTTCAGCTTCGCAAAACTTAGCTGAGATGGCCGAAGAACTACAAGCGATGACTAGTAAATTTAAAGTATAATAACAGCAGATAAGTAAGGTGAAAATAATATCACCTTACTTATTTTTCTATTCAGCAATTAGGGGAGTCATTAACGGGATGAAAAAAAGAAAAAGGCTATGGAATTTATGGAAAACGATTACATTGTTAGTTTGTACGGTTGTAATTTTTTCTTTACTTGTGACAGATATATTAATTAGTCATAATGTAGAACGGGCAACGGAGGACAGCCAAGCAGAGAAAGCAAAAACAATTGCACACATTGTGGCGAATGAGTCAATTGTAATCGATGGTTTAATTAGGAAAGCAGATACTTCTGCAATCCAAACGTATGCAAATAGAATATTAAAAAACACAGGTGTTCAATTTATTGTAGTTATGGACATGAATGGAATAAGAAAATCACATCCAAATCCTCAAAAAATAGGTTATCATTTTATTGGGGGAGATGAAGGACCTGTATTGAAAGGAAAGGAACATGTATCGCTGGCAGAAGGAACTTTAGGTATTTCAATGCGAGTGTTTGTACCTGTATTTTCTGAAACAGGTGAACAACTTGGAGCGGTGGCCGTTGGTATTTCAGCAGATAATGTAAAAGAGAGAGTTAAGGAAAGTAGACATATCATTTATATTGGTGTTGGAGTTGGGGTACTAGTCGGAATTATAGGAGCAATATTGCTAGCTAGACATATAAAGAAAAGTTTATTCGGTCTTGAACCCCACAGGATAGCGAAAATTCTTGAAGAAAGAAATACGATGCTACAATCTGTAAAGGAAGGTATTATTGCTGTAGATAAAGAGGCCAATGTAACTTTAATAAATAATGAGGCAAAGCGATTGTTTAAGAAAAGTGGACTTGAAGAAGATTTTATCGGTAAAGATGTTGAGTTGTATATGCCTAATTCGCGTATAAAAGAAGTATTACAAACGGGAGAGGTACAATTAAACGAAGAACAAAATATTTATGGAATTACGATTGTAACGAATCGTGTTCCTTTATATGTAAAAGGAGAAATAGTTGGCGTGATTGCAACATTTCGTGATAAAACAGAGATTAGAAAATTAGCAGAAGAATTAACTGGTATTAGACTATATGCGGAAGCGTTACGGGCACAATCTCATGAATTTATGAATAAAATGCATGTCGTATTAGGGCTTACACACATGAAGCAGTATGAAGAATTACAGAAGTATATAAGCGGTATGGTGTCAGAGCATCAATATGAAATTGGTGGAGTTATGAAAAGAATAAAAAGTCCAGTATTTGCTGGTTTTTTACTCGGGAAACTTAGCTATGCTAGAGAGAAAAATATAAAATTAATTATAAGTGAAGATTCTTATATGCCGGAAATAGATGATGAAAGTATTACTCATGAACTGATTACGATTGTCGGAAATTTAATTGATAATGCATTAGAGGCAGTGACGAATTGTGAAAAGAAGCAAGTTGAACTTGAGATACAATATGGGGATACATTAACTATTACAGTACAAGATACGGGAAAAGGTATACAAGAAGAAATAGGGGTGTTATTTACGAAAGGTTATTCCACAAAGGGAGATAACCGCGGTTATGGTTTGTATCTTGTAAAAGAAAGTATACAGCGAATAAATGGGGAAATTCATATGCATTCATTAGTAGGAAAGGGAACAAAGATAACAATTGAAATACCTAAAGGTAGGGATGAGAGGCAAATATGATTAAAGTTTTAATTGTAGAAGACGACCCGATGGTAGCAATGTTAAATACGCATTATTTAGAGCAAGTAGGAGAGTTTGAACTTGTTCAAGCAGTTAACTCCGTAAAATCGGCGATAGAAGTATTAGAGGGATCACGAGTAGATTTAGTATTACTTGATATTTTTATGCCTGAAGAGACTGGATTTGAGCTTTTAATGTATATTCGGAACCAAGAAAAAGAAATCGATATTATGATGATTTCAGCTGTACATGATATGGGGAGTATTAAAAAAGCATTACAATATGGCGTAGTAGATTATTTAATTAAGCCATTTACATTTGAACGATTTAAAGAGGCATTAACTATATATCGAGAAAAACTTACTTTCATGAAAGAACAACAAAAAATTAGTCAATCGGAATTAGATTCGTTAATTTTGCAAAAAGAAAAAAGAGAGCCTATTGTCACTAAAGAGCTTCCGAAAGGATTAACGAAGCAAACGTTGCAATTAATTTGGCAGAAAATCGAGTCGCTGAATGGACGAGCGTTTACAACAGATGAAATGGCAAAATTAGTTGGGATTTCAAGAGTTTCTATTCGAAAATATGTAATGTTTTTGACTGACATTGGAGTGTTAGAAAACGAAATGATGTACCAACATGTGGGAAGACCTGTAAGTAAACTAAGATGTGTTGATCAAAAGAAAATAGAGTTTTACGTATAAGCGACTTATTATAAGTCGCTTATACTTTTTTTAATTACAAAATCACTTACAAAACTTACAAAAACTATTTTTACTATTGAAAGCGTTTTAATATTGTTATTAAGAAAACAAGGGGGTGCCATATGGGAATTCAAAAGAATATGGAAGCGGTATCATTTCCTGAAGGAAATGAAGTACAAAGAGAATCTTTCGCTTCTAAAATTATGAATGTAAAAATCGGTGTTATACCTTTACCGTTATATGTAGTATTGGCTGCTATTATTTATGGGGCATCTGTATATAATAAATTGCCAGCAGATATGATTGGTGGATTTGCAGTTATTATGATCATGGGTATTTTCTTAGGAGACATTGGGATGAGAATTCCAATTTTAAAAAATATCGGCGGTCCGGCAATACTTTCGTTATTTATTCCATCATTACTTGTATTTTTTAACTGGATGAATCCAGCTTCAATGGAAGCTGCGACTATGTTAATGAAAAAATCGAACTTTTTATATTTATATATTTCTTGTTTAGTAGTCGGAAGTATTTTAGGAATGAACCGTAAAGTGTTAGTACAAGGTTTCGTTCGTATGTTTATTCCTTTAGTAGTAGGGACCTTAGCTTCTGTAGCAGTAGGATTATTGGTCGGTTCACTATTTGGATTTGAAATGAAGCAAACATTCTTCTTCATCATCGTACCAATTGTGAGTGGTGGTATTGGGGAAGGGATTTTACCATTATCGCTAGCTTATAGTGATATTTTAAACGAATCATCAGCAACGTTTGTATCACAGCTTATTCCAGCAGCTATTATTGGGAATATGTTTGCAATTGTGAGTGCAGGGTATATGAAGCGTTTAGGTGAGAAGAAACCGGAGCTTAGTGGTAACGGTGTATTAGTAAAAACAGACAATCAAGCAGAGTTATTAAAAGAACAAAATACAGAGAAGCCAATTGACTTCTCATTAATGGGAGCGGGTTTATTAATCGCGTGTACGTTCTTCATCTTCGGAGGATTTGCTTCTAAGTTCATCGGTATCCCTGGGGCAATCATTATGATTTTCTCAGCAGCACTTGTGAAATACTTTAAATTAATGCCGGCAAAAATGGAGCAAGGAGCATTCCATCTATATAAATTTATTTCGAAGAATTTAACTTGGCCGTTAATGGTTGGACTAGGATTGCTATATATTCCGTTAAAAGACGTAGCGGCAGTTCTTTCAGTAGGATATGTTGTTGTGTGTGCATCGGTTGTTCTTACAATGGTAGCGTCAGGTTTTCTTGTAGGAAAAGTGATGAAAATGTATCCAGTTGAATCAGCGATTGTAACTGGATGTCATAGCGGTTTAGGCGGAACTGGAGATGTTGCTATTTTATCAGCTTCAAATCGAATGGAATTAATGCCATTCGCGCAAATTTCAACTCGTTTAGGCGGGGCAGCAATGGTTGTAACAGCGACAATCTTATTAAAAATGTTTTCATGATCAAACAAGCTAGCTATATTCATATAGCTAGCTTGTCAAATTAAGGGGAGATTATAAGTATGTTAGAAAATCAAATTAATGAAAGATCATTGTTATTGCATAAAGAATTAGTAGGAAAAATTGAGATTACAAGTAAAGTAGAAGTAAATTCAGCGGATGATTTAAGCCTGACATATACACCAGGTGTAGCGGAGTCTTGCAAAGCAATTGCAGCAGATGAAGAAACGGTGTATGACTATACAGCACGTGGGAATATGGTGGCAGTTGTCTCAGATGGAACAGCGGTACTTGGTTTAGGAAACATTGGACCGAAAGCGGCTATGCCTGTTATGGAAGGAAAAAGTATATTATTTAAGAAATTTGCGAATGTAGATGCTTTCCCATTATGTTTAGGGACGACGGATGTGGATGAAATCGTTACCCTTGTGAAAAATTTAGAGCCTACATTTGCAGGGATCAATTTAGAAGATATTGCAGCACCGCGTTGTTTTGAAATTGAAAAACGATTAAAAGAAGAAACGAATATTCCTGTATTCCATGATGATCAACATGGAACAGCTATTGTCGTCTTAGCGGCTGTTATTAATGCATTAAAAGTTGTTAGCAAACAAATGGATAATGTGAAAATTGTTATTAACGGTGCGGGTTCGGCAGGAATTGCGATTGGAAAATTATTATTAAAGGCTGGTGCAAAGCACATTACGTTAGTTAGCTTAGAAGGTATTGTTTGTGAAGGTGAAGCATGGATGAACGAAGCGCAAATTGAAGTTTCAAAAAAGACAAATCGAGAACATGTGCGTGGAACGTTAAAAGAAGCGATTCATCAGGCTGATATCTTTATCGGTGTTTCGGCCCCTAACGTATTAACGAAAGAACTTGTACAGACGATGAATGAGAAAGCAATTGTGTTTGCAATGGCGAATCCAATTCCAGAAATCTTCCCTGAGGATGCATTAGAGGCTGGAGCAGCTGTAGTAGGAACCGGGCGCTCGGATTATGCGAATCAAGTAAATAATGTATTGGCGTTCCCTGGAATATTCCGCGGTGCGTTAGATGTGCGCGCGACTGATATTACAGAAGAGATGAAGTTAGCGGCAGCATATGGGATCGCTAACATAATTACGGACGAAGAACGTAATGCGAATTATGTAATCCCAAATCCATTAGATAAAAGAGTTGTTCCAAGTGTTGCGGAAGCAGTAGCGAAAGCAGCCATTGATTCAGGTGTGGCGCAAATTAAGAAAATACCAATTTATTAATAGCTAAAAGCAGTGCCTAAAAAGGCACTGCTTTTTTGAGATAAGAAATCAAAATAATGAAGAAATGTAGAATTATTTATGTTTCTTCATTATTCATTTAATTCCATTGCAACTTGTTTACCATTTACTAAAACCTCAGTTATTGCTACGATTATTTCTATCATTTTTTTCATCTCTCATCTCTCCTCGTGTCATTTCTTACTTTAAGTATAAGAGAAGAGAGCTACTTCAACTATCGAAGTACATGACGTAGAAATTACATTGTTGTAAGAAAGTGTTTTAGTTTTGTCACTTTACTCAGCAGTAATTACAAACTGATCATAATATTTTTCATTTATATATATGTTTAATATCCATAATCCAGATGAAGGTAATGACATTACGAGAGGGAGTTCTGTTATTGTAGTATCGACTATATTTGAAGTAGTCCAAGTTTGTTTAGAAGTGTCTTTTTGAAAGAGTACTGGCGCCGGAGTGACAGATCCTTGTTTTAGCGCAATGATAGACAATTTTCCAGTTGGTATTTCAGGATCTAGAAAGTACCACATTATTTCATTTTGTTCATTTGAGATAATAGAGGTATCAGCCATTGCGATTTTTCCTTCAATGCCTTTTAACGGTATTTTTCCATCTACGAAGGATGGAGCTTCTTCCCAATTCACATCTTTTAAAACGCTAAGATGAAAAAAGGAAGGTGCGTTAACTTGAGTGGATGATGTTGTGATGGCTTCTTTTTTAGGTACTTCTGAATCAGGCTGTGCTTGTGCGCATCCAGTGATGAGAAAGGAGAAAAGTAGCATAGTTCCGATTTTTTTCATGGTGCCACACTCCTAATTTTTATTGTTAGTGTAATTGTATTTGCTAGAAAGCAGGACAATTCCTTTAAAACGTTAAAAGAGGTCGTAAGTTTTGTACGACCTCTTTTGACATTTTTTATATTTGCTCAGTTGAAAAGATTGGTTCTCTCTCTTTTTGAGGCACTGTTAAGAAAATAACTGAAAGAACGATACATACGCCACCTAATAATTGATAGGCTCCAAAGGATTCATTCAGCCAAACGATTGAAACGATGGCAGCTACAAGTGGTTCAATGCTAGATAGAATGCTTGTTTCTGTTGCGGCTAAATATTTCAGACTACCGATATAAAGAAGGAAAGAAAGAGTGCCGCTTATAATGATAAGGATAAGCATAGAAAAAGTTTTTGGTGTAAAGGTTTGTGAAAGCTGACTCCATCCAAACGAACGATTGCAAATAAGCAGGGCGATGCCGCCGATTAACATCCCCCAGCCAATTACTATAGTTGTTCCACATTCTTTAATAAGAGAAGCTGGATGAAGGGTATAAAATGCAAATCCAATTGCCGTTAATAGACCAAAAATAATCGCTTCTTTTGATAAAACAATATTTTCAATCGAACCGTTTGTAATAATAAAGTATGTCCCTGTTAGCGCGGCTATAATTGCGAATAGTTGCATAGAAACAGGGAATTTTCTTTGCTCAAATGCAACATAAATAGTAATAAGAACAGGACCAAGAAATTGAAATAATGTTGCTGTGACCGCATTACTAATATGAACCGTTTCGATAAAGGCGTATTGCGCACCGAGCATCCCGAGAATAGAGAAAATAATAAGTTGTATAGAATATCTAGGATGTTTCCAAATTTGAAATATGTTTTGTTTCTTTATAAGTAAAAAAGATAAAATAAATACTCCCGCAAGCAACAAGCGAATTGTTAAAAAATCAATTGATGATACGTTAGTATGTTGAAATAGCCACTGAATCATTGGGCCAGATAATCCCCATAAGGTAGCTCCTGTAATAATCATAATGAGTCCAATACGTCTACTATTGTTCATAATCATGCATCTCCTCTCGAGTATTTGATTTTTTATGTGTGACATGATAAAAGGAATTATATATAACTTCTGGTACTGTAAAAAGTATCAGATTTTAGTTTTGTTAAGGGGTCAGATATTATGTTAGAATTAACGCCTAATTTAAATATGAATAGTAAAAAGGCATTGTACGTGCAATTGTATGAGTATATAAAAAAAGAGATTAAAGATGGAACGATTCCAGCTTTTACAAAATTACCTGCAAAGAGAAAGCTGGCGGGCTATTTACAAGTGAGTAAGAATACAGTAGAAGCGGCTTACGAGCAATTACTTGCAGAAGGTTATATTGAGTCGGCATCGAGAAAAGGTTACTTTGTATGTGAAATTGAACAAATGATTGATGTAGAAGGAAGCGAAGCGGAAGTAGAAGAAATACCGTTTCAGGAGGAGAACTATACATTTGATTTCACTCAAACAGGGGTGGATACGAATACTTTTCCTTTCACTATGTACCGCAAGCTTATAAATGATGTATGGCAGCCACATAATAATGAGTTGCTTTTTCTTGGACACCCTCAAGGGGAATTGAGCTTAAGAGAGGAAATTGCGAACTATTTGTATGAATCTAGAGGTGTGCGTTGTTCTGCTAGTCAAATTGTATTAGGAGCGGGAACACAAATATTAGTAAAGTTACTTTTTCAATTGTTGAAGGGAAGTAATTATGCTGTTGAAAACCCAGGTTATCATAGGAAAATGGTCGTTTTTGAACAGAGAGAACAAAAGGTTCAAATGTTGTCTTTAGATAAGGATGGCATTTGTATGGCAGATTTAGAAAATAGCGATGCAAATGTTGTATTTGTAACTCCCTCTCATCAATTCCCATATGGAATGATTATGCCTATTACGAGAAGGACGCAACTTTTACAATGGGCGAAGAAAGAAGGAGGCAGGTATATTATTGAAGATGATTACGATAGTGAATTTCGCTATTCAGGAAAGCCAATTCCAGCGCTACAAGGGTTAGATACAGAGGGGAAAGTTATTTATATGGGGACGCTATCAAAAGCTTTGTTACCCTCATTACGGATGAGTTATATAGTATTACCGAAGAATTTAATTATAAAGTATCAAAAGGAATATTTGTTTTATACACAAAGTGTTTCAAGAATGGACCAAGAAGTGATAAGAAGATTTTTAAATGAAGGCTATTGGGAAAAACATATTCATAAAATGCGTGTCGTCTATCGAAAGAAGAGAGATAGACTTGTTTTTGAAATAGAGAGGTATTTCTCTAATTGTGTTGAAGTGATAGGAGAAGATTCGGGATTACACATTTTATTAAAAGTGCATAATGGAATGCACGAAGAAGAACTAATTAAAGAAGCAGCAAAATATAGTATTAAAATATATCCTGTTTCTACGTACTATGAAGACGGTACTGCACCTGGAAATGTAGTTTTACTTGGGTTTGCAATTTTATCAGAAGAAGAAATTGCGAAAGCGATTCAATTATTACATAAGGCATGGGTTACAAGAAAGTAAAAAACATCCTCATACATGAGAGGATGTTTTTTATTATTTATTTTCATCTAAGAATAAGACCATATGCTCTTCGTCCCAATATTGTCCGTTATATTTTAATGAACGTTCTTGCACACCGAATGTTTTAAATCCTAATGATTCATAAAGTTTTTTTGCGCCATCGTTGCCAACAACAACATCAAGCATAACTTGTTCTACCTCTAAAGATTTAGCAAGTTCAAGACATTCTTTAATAAGTGCTTTTCCTGCTCCAAGTCCGCGTGCTTTTGGAGACACATATACAGAACCGATTTTAGCTTTATGTTCTTGTTTTACATATGGTTTCGTTTCCAGCGTTGCAACCCCGATTAATTGCCCATCTTTAAATGCACCTAGCGTATAGTTTTCATCTTGTGCTAATTTTTGTGCTTTATATTCAATCGCACACTCTTTATTAATAATATCTTCATAAGAAGAGCTGAAAGCTTCAGGGTTTTGCTTTAATCCTTCTACACGAAGTTCTAAGTAAATTTCCGCTTCGTCTTTTGTTAATACATGGATATCCAATTATATCACCCTCCAAATCTTTGACAAATGTATCTTTACCCTGCATTAACGGGCAGTAAGACTCCAACTTTAAAATTCGGCGAATGCGCGGAATTTAGGTGGGAGATAACTGCCTATAAATGCCCGATTGGTTCAACTAATAATCCATGGGGTGAACCTTTCCGTGGATTAAAGTTTCACTTTATTTTATATTGAAATAAGAATAATTTCAAAAGCTTAGCTTATATGAGCTGATTTTATGAACAAAATAACACCAGTAGTGTTTACTACTACTGGTGTTTTCACACACATATTACTCAAAAGGTAGTTCGATTATAAAGTTTGTTCCTACTCCTAATTGGCTTGTTACTAGAATGGAACCGTTATGCAATTCTATAATTTCTTTTGCAACAGCTAGCCCGATACCTTTTCCTCCAGTAGCTCTCGTTCTGGATTTATCAACACGATAAAAACGATCAAAAATATGTGGAATATCTTCTTCAGGAATACCTTCTCCTTCATCTTCTACACTTATTGTAAAAGAATGTGTTTCTATGAGTACGCGTATCGTAATAGTTGTGTTTTCTAGTGAGTGTTGATAAGCATTGTGTAATAAATTTAACATAACTTGTTCCATACGTCTTTCGTCTATGCAAACTTCTAAATCATCTTTGCAATATACATGGAGTTGCATTTGTTTATTTGTTAATGTAGTTTTTGTTTTTTCAACCATTCGTTCTAAAAATGGCCTAAGAAGCACTTTTTGTTTTTTTATAACAAACTGGTGTTGTTCTAATTGCACCAGCATAAATAAATCTTGGACGAGATCGGTTACACTATCTGTTTCATCCTCAATAATTTGCAAGTATTCTTCACGCTCTTCTTTCGTTAAAGAGTCTCTCTTTGCCACTTTCGCATAACCTTTCATATAGGTTAATGGAGTTAATAATTCGTGAGCAACACTAGCGAGAAACTCGCTTCTTTCTTTTTTCATATAAGTCAGTTCACTGGATAAATCTTCAATCGTTTTTGCTAAGCTTCCAAGTTCATCATTCCGTTTAATACCTAATTGAATTGGCTTATTTAATTTTGACATTTTTTCTGTTGCCCTCTTCATTTTGATAAGCGGTTCAGTAATAACACGAGAAAAAACAAAGACAGAAATAGTCGTTAAAATAATTGTCAAAACACTAATGATAAGAAATTGCTTCATGAGTTTAAGTAACATATTTTCTAAGAAAGATGTTTTTAATAACATATATAACTTTCCTTGAAACTCTGCTGTGTTAAGTGGGCTTACCGTTGTGATGAATTTTGATTTTTTCCAGTTCTTTTCGACGATCAATCCGCCTTTTGGAATAGGTTCTGTTTTACAAGTAAGTTGTTTTTGCATTGCTTTTGTTACTGGTTCTGAAGTGGAAATAATTTTTCCGTTATCGTCTGTTATAATGATAGCTATATCAGAGTTAGCGATTGCTTCTGATTCAACTAAGTGTTCAGCCTCATCAGCGATATCGAACTCTGGGTACACAGGACGGTTAGGATTTTTATTGTATTCAGCGCGTTCGACGTGTTTCTTTTCTTTAGCAACTGTATTCCACTTTGCGCGTTTTGTAATTTTGTCACTATAGCGATTACCTTTTTCTAAAAGAGCAAGTGTTTCTTCCTCAATCCGCATTGTTGAAATACTTTTGTAAAAAGAAACGAAAGCAATTGTTTCAATACATAAGGCTAATATTAAAAAGTATGTCCCAATTTTAAGTGAAAGTTTACTCATTTTCTCACCATACCTTATTCATAATAAAGGGTCAGTGGTATGATATTTCCACTGACCGAAGTAATTATTCACTTTTCCATTTATATCCGACTTTATAAACAGTTTCTAAGTAATTTTCAACTGGAAATCCTTTTTTGCGTAATTTATCACGGATATTGCGAATATGTGAATCGATTGTTCTATATTCGATGTCTGTTTCATAACCCCAAATTTTTTCGATTAAATCATCTCGGCTATAAGCGCGGTTTGTATTTTGTAAAAATAGTCCAAGTAACGAAAATTCGATAGGTGTTAGTGAGATTTTCTCATTATAAACTGTGACAGTATGTTTCGTTTTATCCCACTCAATACCATTGAAGCTAACAAATCCATCTTTCTTTGTACGGCGTAATATAGCCTCAATGCGTGCAACTAATACATGCTCATCAAATGGTTTTGTAATATAGTCATCTGCGCCCATAGTAAGACCTTTCACCATATCATAATTTTGATTACGAGCTGTTAGCATAATAATTGGAACGTTGGAAATTTGACGAATTTGATAGCAAGTATCCCATCCATCCATATTTGGCATCATGACATCTAACAAAATAATATCGAAGTCTTTTTGTTCTATTAATTTTAGCGCTTCAAGGCCAGAGGTAGCTTTCATACAAAAATAGCCGCGAGGGCTTAAGAACAGATCTAATAATCGTAACATACGTTCTTCATCGTCTACTAATAAAATTTTTACCATAATCTTGTGCACCCCAAACTGTTCATTCTACTTGTATAGTTTACATGAAAATAATAAAAAACTCTTTTTATGTGATTGAGTGGAAGAGTTATTTTTCGCTCAGAGTAATTGACATAAAAAATGCACTAGTTTTGCACAACTATTTCTTATAATAGAAAACGTAGCGACACAAAATACCCTATGTTGCGACATAACGTCATGTCATTTTATTTATAAAATGACAATTCCATTCTATTGTGTATGTGAGATAGAGAGGGTTTTCGTATTCACCTCGCATCGGATAAGAAAAATTTCCTATCTCACACTTTTTTTAAAAGGAGATCATACACATGAATCCAAAAGAAGAAATTTCAAAAAAAGAAAAGCAAGATCGTAATACGGTTGTCATGTGCATTGCCGTATCTATGGTTATTATTATAAGTTGTGTAAATAAAATTTTGGGGATTTTATAATATATAAAAGCTCATTGCTTCGTAAGA
Source organism: Bacillus basilensis (assembly GCF_921008455.1). NCBI lineage: Bacteria > Bacillati > Bacillota > Bacilli > Caryophanales > Bacillaceae > Bacillus > Bacillus basilensis. Next base: position 625,047 of record NZ_CAKLBZ010000001.1, read on the forward strand.
AGCAATGAGCTTTTTTCATTATTAGGGGAATAGTTCTATATAATAAACCAAGGTAAAATTGCTAACCCAGAAGTTACAATCGCTGTAGTAAATATTAAAAGCATAGCTCGTTTGTTTTGTTTCATGTCACATTCTCCTCTACATATCAATTGAATGCTATACGTTCATTTCATGAGCAGTTAAGGATGGATTTCCTCACTAAGTAAAGTTTCACTTTATATTTTTAGTATAATGAATGGAAAGGTTTGGTACGATCGATAAAGGTGACATGAAGATTACATTGTTGTAATGAAAAAAGCACCTTTTTAATAAAAAGGTGCTTTTGGAAAACTTATATTGAAGTATTAATTATTTAAGAACAGAACCATATGTTCCTCGTCCCAATATTGACCGTTATGTTTTAATGAACGCTCTTGTACGCCGTAAGTTTGGAAACCTAATGATTCATATAATTTTTTTGCAGCATCGTTACCAACTACAACATCGAGCATAAGTTGTTCTACATGTAATTTATCGGCATTTTCAATAATTGCTTTAATAAGCGCTCGTCCTGCTCCAAGGCCACGAGCTCTTGGGGAAACAAAAACGGAACCGATTTTTGCTTTATGTTCTTGTTTAATAAATGGTTTTGTTTCTAAAGTAGCGATACCAATTAAATCGTTATCTTTGAAGACACCTAGAGTATACTTATCCGGATTGCTTAATCGTTTTGCCATAGCAACTACAGGATCCTCATGTTTAAGAACATCTTCATAAGAAGAGCTAAAAGCTTCCGGGTTCTTCGTTAAACCTTCCATACAAACTTTTAAATATATTTCTGCATCCTCTGTCGTTAATAAGCGAATTTCCATCGTTGTAACCTCCTTGGTTGATTTCAAATAAATCCATTACTTGTATAAGATTGTATATGCGTTTTGTTAGCAGTCTCTTTTAATTTGTAAAAGAATGAAAAGATATATGCTATAATGTTTTATTTTTAATTACCCCGCATTAACGGGCAATAAAGCTCCCCACTGATTAAAGTTTCACTTTATGTAATGAAATTATATATTAACTTTATTAACTATTCAAGTGTTTAATATATTACATTTTTATAACTAAAATAACTCCTCGATCGAGGAGTTATTTTAGTTATTCGATTGATAACCATCAATTCGATGTGGATGTGTGTAAATATTGCAAGATTTATTTCTAATAAATCCTACGACTGTAATGCCTAAATCTTGAGCGAGTTGCAATGCTAGTTTTGTTGGAGCGGATTTAGATAGAACAATTTCACATCCGATTTTTGAAACTTTGAGTAAAATTTCGGATGAAATACGCCCACTAAATGCGATGATTTTTCCTTTAACGGATATATCGTTGCGCAAACAATGACCATATATTTTATCTAATGCATTATGTCTTCCAATATCCATTCTTGATATGAGGATATTGTTTCGATCACATAGCGCGGTATTGTGAACCCCACCAGTTTGGCGAAATGTAGTGGAAGATTGTTGTAAAGTATTCATTAAGTGAAAGCATTCTTCAGGACTAATTTTCACATGTATATCATGTAAATCTTTTGCTTTTGCAGCATCGTTAGCGAAAATAAAACCTTGTCTACCTTTTCCACAACAGGAAGTGATATATCGTTTATTATATAAATTTTGATAGAGAGGATTTACTTTTGATGATGTTACATGGACAATTCCATTATCTTTTTGAATCCATAGTTCTCCAACATCTTTATAGGAAGAAATAATTCCTTCAGAAATTAAAAAACCAATTACCATATCTTCGATGTAATTTGGTGTACATACGACTGTTACATACTCTTCGCCATTTATTTTAATAGTGATAGGAGATTCTGTAACAATCTCATCAAGTTGTTTTGAAAATGTACCAGACTGATAGCGTACAATTGTATAATTCTCTTGCGTAGGCCCCATATTAAATTCCCCTTTTATACGTATTTCTCTCCCACATTTATCATAAAACATTGAAAAAATAAAAACATCTATTAGAAGGAAGGTATCAGATTATTTTGGTTATTATTGTATATATACGATATAATAGAAATGTAGAATAGTGAAATTTTCAAGCTTTCGTAGTGATACCTTATAAACATCTAGAATCGACTTCATAAGAAAAGTATTTGGACAGAGCGTTTCAAAAATATGTACAGTAATCTATTTATGAAAACGGATTCATAAATATGTTGTACAGTTGGTTGTAAGGAGAGGGGAAACTATGGCAGAACAGACAGTCCGTGTAACCGTAGATGGTAAAGAATTTTCAGCATCAGGTGAAAAGACAATACTACAATTATTTAATGAGAGTAATTTGGAACATCCTCAAATTTGTCATGTACCAGAAGTAGATCCAATTCAAACTTGTGATACGTGTATTGTAGAAGTAGATGGAAAGTTAATGCGTGCTTGTTCAACGAAGCTTGAGAATGGTATGCATATTGAAAGACAGTCACAGCGTGCAAAAGAGGCACAGACTGAGGCAATGGATCGAATATTAGAGAATCATTTATTGTATTGTACTGTTTGTGATAACAATAATGGTAACTGTAAAGTCCATAACACAGTGCATATGATGGGAATTGAAGAACAGAAATATCCGTATGAGCCAAAAGTAAGTGCTTGTGAAGTGGATATGTCACATCCGTTTTATCGGTATGATCCAAATCAATGTATTGCTTGTGGACAGTGTGTAGAAGTATGTCAAAACTTACAGGTTAATGAAACTATATCGATAGACTGGAGCTTAGATCGTCCACGTGTTATATGGGATCATGGTATAAGCATAAATGACTCATCTTGTGTGAGTTGTGGGCAATGTGTAACAGTATGTCCATGTAATGCGTTGATGGAAAAATCAATGTTAGGTGAAGCTGGATTCATGACAGGATTAAAACCAGATGTGTTAGATCCGATGATTGATTTTGTAAAGGATGTAGAGCCTGGATATAGTAGTATTTTAGCGGTTTCAGAAGTAGAGGCTGCGATGCGTAAGACGAAAGTTAATAAAACAAAAACAGTTTGTACATTTTGTGGTGTCGGTTGTTCATTCGAAGTATGGACGAAAGATCGTCAAATTTTGAAAGTGCAACCTGTTTCAGATGCACCTGTTAATGGTATTTCCACATGTGTAAAAGGTAAATTTGGATGGGATTTTGTAAACAGCGAAGATCGTATTACAAAGCCATTAATTCGCCAAGGAGATATGTTTGTTGAAGCTTCTTGGGAAGAAGCTCTTGAAGTGGTTGCATCTAATATGCAGCATATTAAATCAGAATACGGCAGCGATGCATTTGGATTTATTTCTTCTTCAAAAGTAACGAATGAAGAAAATTACCTTATGCAAAAACTAGCTCGACAAATATATGGAACGAATAATGTAGACAACTGTTCTCGTTACTGTCAGTCGCCAGCGACAGATGGTTTATTTAAAACTGTCGGTATGGGCGGGGATGCTGGAACAGTGAAAGATATAGCTGAAGCAGGACTTGTCATTATTGTTGGTGCGAATCCAACAGAAGGACATCCTGTACTTGCGACGCGTGTAAAACGTGCTCATAAATTACACGAGCAAAAACTAATTGTAGCAGACCTTCGTAAACATGAAATGGCAGAGCGTGCGGATTTATTTATTCATCCGAGCCAAGGAACGGATTACGTATGGCTTGCTGGTATTACGAAATATATTATTGATCAAGATTGGCATGATAAAAAGTTCATAGCTGAAAACGTAAAGAATTTTGATGAATATAGCAAAATGGTAGAGAAATATACGCTGGACTATACAGAGAAAATTACAGGGATTTCGAAAGAAAATCTAAAAGAAATGGCTCGTATGGTATATGAAGCAGATGGTACTTGTGTACTTTGGGGAATGGGCGTAACTCAAAATACAGGAGGAAGTACGACGTCCGCTGCAATTTCAAATTTACTACTCGTTACGGGTAACTACCGTCGTCCTGGTGCAGGTGCATATCCATTACGAGGACATAATAACGTACAAGGTGCTTGTGATATGGCAACATTGCCAAACTGGCTTCCAGGTTATCAAGCAGTATCAGATGATACGCTTCGTGCTAAGTTTGAAAAAGCATATGGTACAACTATTCCGAAAGCGCCAGGATTAAATAATATTGCAATGTTACTTGCGGCAGAAGAAGGAAAACTACGTGGTATGTATGTCATGGGTGAAGAAATGGCTTTAGTCGATTCAAATGCGAACCATGTGCAACATATTTTAGCGAATTTAGATTTTCTTGTCGTTCAAGATATGTTCTTATCGAAAACAGCTCGTTTTGCTGATGTTATTTTACCAGCAGCACCAAGTTTAGAAAAAGAAGGAACATTTACGAATACAGAGCGCCGTATCCAAAGGTTGTATGAAGTATTAAAGCCGCTTGGTGAGTCAAAACCAGACTGGTGGATTTTACAAAAAGTAGCTCGTGCACTTGGTGGGGATTGGAATTACGAAAGTCCGAGTGAAATTATGGATGAAATTGCATCACTTGCACCATTATATTCTCAAGCAACGTACGACCGTCTAGAAGGATGGAATAGTTTATGTTGGGGTAGTCATGATGGTAGCGATACACCGCTATTATATGTAGACGGATTTAACTTCCCAGATAAACTTGCTCGTCTATCATTAGATGAATGGGTACCACCGGTTGTAGCACCAGATGAGTATGATTTACTTTTAAATAATGGACGCATGCTCGAGCATTTCCATGAAGGGAATATGACGAATAAGTCGGCTGGTATTTTATCTAAAGTATCTGAAGTATTCGTTGAAATTTCACCGGAACTTGCTATAGAGCGCAATGTGAAAGATGGTGGTCTTGTGGAATTAGCATCACCATTTGGGAAAATTAAAGTACAAGCGCTTATTACTGATCGTGTAACGGGGAAAGAGCTATATTTACCGATGCATGCAACGATAAATGAAGAAGCAATTAATATTTTAACTGGGACGGCAACAGACATTTATACGTGTACACCGGCGTATAAACAAACGATGGTGAAAATGCGTGTATTACGTGAAAAAGGAAACCGCCCGTTACCATCTTCGAACCCGCGAGATAAAAAGCGTAATCCGCAAAATGGTGTTGAAATCGAGCAAAAGTGGCAAAGAAAACAATACGTATCACTTGTGGACTAGGGGGCGGAGATAGTGGCGAAAGAAATTACTTTAATTAAAAAGAAAGTTATAACAGAGGAAGAACAGAAACAGCAAGTAGCAGATGAACTTCTAAATGAGCTATCTAATAATCGTGAAGCAGTAGAAGAAACAATGCAGCTTTTAGCACAGTTGCAAAAGGCTGGTATATTAGATGCGGCGATTAGTTTACTTGCTGCGAAGGAAGATGTTTCAAAAATCGCTGTGGAGCAATTAAATCGTGAACCAGTTAAAAATGCACTCAATAATATGATGGGGGCAGGGGAAGCGCTATCCTCAGTTGACCCAGAAGTAACAAAACAAATCACATCGAGTTTAGTCACTGGATTACAATTTGCAACAGATGAATTAAATAGTGGTAAAAAAACAAAAGTGATGGATTTCTTTAAAGTGTTAAAAGATCCAGATATCAATAGAGCCATTACATTCGGTTTTAGCTTCTTGAAAGCATTTGGACAAGGGTTAGAGAAAAAATAAAGTAGATGAAAAAAGTGATGGGGAGTAACCATCACTTTTTTCATTGTATGTATAAGAGTGTTCATGTTAAGCGGAATATATTATTATTATTATTAAAAAGATGGATTAGAAATGGAAATGTGGAATCCATCTCAAATATCGTTTTAGAATGTGGAGGAATATATGCAACACCGTAAAAGACTATCTATACCAGGAGTAATTGGACATTCCTTTCAAACAGTTAGATTTGCTTTTTGGAATGTATTAACCTTTCAACTTGCTTATAAATTATTAGCAGCGATTGTATTTGTCCCGCTATTTGGGATCATTTTTAATAAGTTATTGTATTTTGGTGGTTATGCAAATGCGACGAATGATGAATTATTAGCGTTTTTAAAGACGCCATACGGCATATTGGCAATCGTAATTTTATCATTGTTAGCACTGTTTCTTATCTTTACGGAATTTGCGGTGCTTATTATTATTTCGTACTTTGCTCATAAAAGGCAAAAGGTGAGATTACGTCCGATTTTGTATAAAACAGTAACGTATTTACCTTCCCTTTTTACATATTGCTTACCAGGATTTATTTTGTACGCAGTTGTGTTATTACCACTATTAAGTACGGGGTATAAATCTGCATTGATTCCTGAGATTCAAATTCCTAATTTTATTACAGGTGAACTATTTAAGACAACAATGGGTCAAGTTGGATATTATGCTTTCTTTGCTGTAGTTGCCTATTTAAATCTTCGTTGGATCTTTGTTTTACCTATTATTGTTTTAGAGGAAAAGCCGTTCCGCACCGCAGCACGAAAAAGTGCAAACTTAGTAAAAGAAAGCTTTTTTAAAGTATTATTCTTTTTAGTAGGTTTTTTCATATCTGTAGGAATTGTCTTTCTTTTATTTATAGGAATTTATTTACTTTGTCTGTGGGGAGTATATGAATTTACAAACCCAGCAGGGACATTTGCATTATTAGCGGAATCAACAATGTCTGTATTTTTAACGAGTACATTGTATTTATTTAGCTTTATCGTGACACCATTTTATATTATGGCGATTACGCGATTATATTTACAAAAGGTTCCAGTTGAAGACGTTTTATTAGAAGAAGGATTGGATTATTCGAAAACGAAAGCAGATAAATGTTTCTTCCAAAAACATCGTTGGAAATTTATTGGCGTATATATTGTAGGAATTATTACTGCGGGAATGGTTGTTGCCTTCATTGTGACCTTTATTACAAACACATATAAAGAACCAATTATTATGGCTCATCGTGGTTATATTTCAAAAGGTGTAGAGAATACAAAAGAAGCTTTGCAAGGGGCTATTGATGCGAAAGCAGACTACGCTGAAATTGATGTACTGCAAACAAAAGACGGTGAATTAGCAGTTATACATGATTTGAAGTTGAAACGCCTTGCTAATGCTAATGTTCATGTGTCAGATTTAACGATGGACGAGTTAAGACAACTTACGCTTAGTCAAGATGGGTTTTCAGGACAAATAAGTACACTTGATGAGATCATTAAGCTGGCAAAGGGAAAAATCAAACTCAATATTGAAGTGAAGCTTCATGGTGGCGAAAAAGATTTCGTAAACAAAGTATTAAAAGCGATTAAAGATAATGAATTTGAGAAACAATGTGTAATTCAAACGTTACACTATCCGCTTATTAAAGAGTTTAAGCGGGCAAATCCAGATATAAAAGTAGGATATATACTGTATGCGAGTAGAGCTAACTTAAAGAATGTGAAAGCTGACTTTTATGTAGCAGAAGAATACATGTTAAATAAGAAATTAGTAAAAGAAGCAAGAAAGTTAAACAAGCCAATTTACGTATGGACGGTAAATGATATGGAAAGTTTAAAGGGATATTATAAACTAAACGTAGATGGTATCATTACCGATTATCCTGAAGATGCACGTGAAACAATTAAGATATTAAAAGAGCAAGAGGCGGAAGAAAGTGATTTGTTTGATAAAATTACTGAAACAACAGATGATTTATTTTCCAAGTTATTTATAAGTTACCCAGCTGCTGGCTAAATGCCCGCAGCTGTTTTTTTTATGAAAAGAATATATCTCTAAAGTATTGTGTAAATTAATGACTGTATATGTATACGGCATCAGTAGGGTTTCTTACATTGTTACATTATTGTCAAATAATAAAAGATTACTGTTTGTTTTGAAGAAGTATAATAAAAATAGAGTGATAGATAATGAAATGAAATGAGAAACTTAATAGAATCAATGTTTTATATATTTACACTATTCTAAATATATAAACTTTTAAAAAATAGTATGTTAGCGTTTTCATAACTTTTAAGTTATGCTAGAATAAGGACATAAGTTATTAATTATTACAAAAAGAAAAAAGACTTTCTTTTTTCTGTTAATTATAAGGGGGCATTTCATTATGCGTATTGGGGTACCAGCAGAAATTAAAAACAACGAAAACCGTGTAGCAATGACACCAGCAGGTGTTGTACATTTAATTCGTAACAATCACGAAGTATTCATTCAAAAGGGTGCAGGTTTAGGATCTGGTTTCACAGATGCTCAGTATGTTGAAGCAGGAGCGAAAATTGTTGATACAGCTGAAGAAGCTTGGAACATGGAAATGGTTATGAAAGTTAAGGAACCAATTGAAAGCGAATACAAACACTTCAGCGAAGGTTTGATCTTATTCACATACTTACACTTAGCTCCAGAACCAGAATTAACAAAAGCATTAATTGAAAAGAAAGTTGTTTCTATTGCATATGAAACAGTACAATTAGAAAACCGTTCTCTACCATTACTTGCACCTATGAGTGAAGTAGCTGGTCGTATGGCTGCACAAATTGGTGCACAATTCCTTGAGAAGAACAAAGGCGGTAAAGGTATCTTACTTGCAGGTGTTCCAGGGGTTAAACGTGGTAAAGTAACAATTATCGGTGGTGGACAAGCTGGTACAAATGCTGCTAAAATTGCAGTTGGACTAGGTGCGGATGTAACAATCATCGACTTAAGTGCAGAACGTCTTCGTCAATTAGATGACATTTTCGGAAATCAAGTGAAAACTTTAATGTCTAATCCTTACAATATTGCAGAAGCTGTAAAAGAGTCTGATCTTGTAATCGGTGCAGTATTAATCCCAGGTGCAAAAGCGCCAAAACTTGTAACAGAAGAAATGATTCAATCAATGGAACCAGGTTCTGTTGTTGTAGATATCGCAATTGACCAAGGTGGTATTTTCGAAACAACTGACCGTATTACAACTCATGATAACCCAACTTACGAAAAACACGGCGTTGTTCATTATGCAGTTGCAAACATGCCAGGTGCGGTTCCACGTACATCAACTCTTGCATTAACAAACGTAACAGTACCATATGCAGTACAAATTGCTAACAAAGGCTACAAAGAAGCTTGCCTAGGCAATACTGCATTACTAAAAGGTATTAACACATTAGATGGCTATGTAACATTCGAAGCAGTTGCAGAAGCTCACGGTGTAGAGTACAAAGGTGCTAAAGAATTACTAGAAGCAGAAACAGTATCTTGCTAATAGAAGCATTATACAAAACAAAATCGAACACTATATAAAACAACATGATAAGAGCTAAGAGATAATACCTCTTAGCTCTTCTTGGTAAAAGGGGGCATTCATCGTGGCCAACCTATTTAAAAAGAAATCCGTTACGCAATTGTTAGGGGAAAGTAAAAGTAAAACTTTAACGAAAACGCTAGGGGCATTTGACCTAACAATGCTAGGGATTGGTGCGATAATTGGTACAGGAGTTCTAGTATTAACTGGATTAGTAGCCGCAAGAGATGCTGGTCCAGCAGTTATTTTTTCATTTATGATTGCAGCAATTGTTTGTGGATTTGCAGCTTTATGTTACGCAGAAGTTGCATCTACACTTCCTGTTTCAGGTAGTGTGTACACATATTCGTATGCAACAATTGGTGAGTTTGTTGCCCATTTAATGGGATGGACATTGTTATCCGTATATGTTGTAACGACTGCCGCAGTAGCTGGTGGATGGACGGGTTATTTCCATAACTTAGTGAGTGGATTGGGACTTGAAATTCCAAAAGCATTGCTAACGATTCCAGCACAAGGTGGTATGGTAAACCTACCAGCAGTTATTGTTACGTTGGTGATAACTTGGTTATTATCACGAGGTACGAAAGAAAGTAAACGTGTGAATAACATAATGGTATTAATTAAAATTGGTATTGTTGTTTTATTCATTGCAGTTGGTGTATTCTACGTGAAACCAGAAAACTGGATACCATTTGCACCTTACGGTTTAAGTGGAGTGTTCGCAGGGGGAGCAGCAGTATTCTTTGCTTTCTTAGGATTTGATGCATTAGCAACTTCTGCTGAAGAAGTAAAAAATCCACAACGTGATCTACCAATTGGTATTATTGCTTCGCTAGTTATTTGTACAATCATTTATGTTGTAGTTTGTCTCGTTATGACAGGTATGGTTTCTTATAAGGAATTAGATGTACCTGAAGCTATGGCATATGTGTTAGAAGTTGTAGGACAAGATAAAGTGGCTGGTGTAATTGCTATTGGAGCTGTAATCGGTATTATGGCTGTAATTTTCGCTTACATTTATGCAACAACTCGTGTATTCTTCGCGATGAGCCGTGACGGTTTATTGCCAAAATCTTTCGCGAAAATTAACAAGAAGACTGAAGCACCAACATTTTCAGTTTGGTTAACAGGAATTGGTAGTGCTTTAATTGCTGGATTTATCGATTTAAAAGAATTGTCGAATTTAGCGAATATTGGAGCGTTATTAACATTCGCCATGGTTGGTGTAACTGTTATCATTCTTCGTAAAACGCATCCGAAATTACAACGTGGATTTATGGTACCACTTGTACCGATCTTACCGATTATTTCAGTTGCATGTTGTGTATTCTTAATGGTAAATTTACCATTAAAAACATGGATATACTTCGGTGTTTGGTTAGCAATTGGAGTAGTTGTATACTTTGTATATTCGAAAAAGCATAGTCATTTAAAAGACGATGGAAGTTCGCAGGATAATTTAGAACAAGCTAATTAAAAGCTTAATTAAAAGGGATATAAGTATAGTAAGCCTTGTGCGTCTAGGGAACGCGCAAGGCTTTTTCTTTTGTGCAAAGTGTACATCCTTTTTTGTATGAGAATGTAATTGATGCGGAAAATATGTGTAGATCTTTTTAAAATGTGAACGAAATGTTCAAAAAAATGTATTAGATTTCATTGACACATATGAATGGACGCTCATATAATAAAGGTATAAGATATATGAATGATTGTTCATATGTTCAAATAAAGAGGTGAGCTATAATGGCTGGAAATAAAGTAGAAACACCACAAGAGACATGTTCTCAAACGATAATCCATGAAGAAGTTGTGGATCAAGTAAAACAAACAATTCCAACTGATGACAGTTTAAGTAAAGTAGCAGAATTATTTAAAGTATTAGGCGATCGTACACGTACGAGAATATTACATGCATTATTTGAAGCTGAAATGTGTGTTTGTGATTTAGCTTATTTATTAGGAATGACACAATCATCTATTTCACATCAGCTTCGTGTGTTAAAGCAAGCGAAACTTGTAAAGAATCGTAAAGAAGGAAAGGTCGTTTATTATTCGTTAGCTGACCAGCACGTAATTCATATCTTCGAGCAAGCGTTTGAACATGTAAACGAGGAAGAATAAAAAAGAACGCGAGGAGGGAGAACGATGGCTGAAGCATTAGTGAAAAAGAAACTGATGTTAGAAGGTTTAGATTGTGCGAACTGTGCAATGAAAATTGAAAAAGGTGTTGGGAATATAGAAGGAGTAAATTCTTGCTCTGTAAATTTCGCGACAAAAACAATGGTTTTAGAGACAGCACAAAATAAAGAAAACGAAGTTGTTACAGAAGCAAAACAACTCGTTACAAAATTAGAGCCACACATTAAAGTGCAAGAAGAAAAAAATACAAAAGTGGCAAAAGAAGTATTTATATTAGAAGGTTTAGATTGCGCGAACTGTGCGATGAAGATTGAAAATAAGGTTAAGGAAATGCCGACTGTTTCAGCAGCAACTGTTGATTTCGTATCAAAGAAATTACGAGTTGAAGTAGCGAATAAAAGAGAATTAGAAGCGACTGTAGCCAATATAACAAATGTCGTTCAAAAGTTAGAACCAGATGTGAAAGTTGTTCGTGAAGAAAAGGGTGGCCATGACCACGGGCATAGTCACGACCATGGTGAAGCAAATGTGAAAAAGATGGTAGGACGATTAGTGGTCGGCGGAATTTTGACAGCAATTGCTGCATTAGCTGGCTTACCACAAATGATAACAATTCCGTTATTCGTCCTTGCGTATTTATTAATAGGTGGAGATATCGTTTGGAGAGCGGTAAGAAACATAACTCGTGGCCAAGTGTTCGATGAGAACTTCTTAATGGCAATTGCAACACTAGGAGCTTTTGCGATTCAGCAATACCCAGAAGCAGTTGCAGTAATGTTATTCTATCAAGTAGGAGAACTATTCCAAAGTATTGCGGTGAACCGTTCTCGAAAGTCAATTACTTCATTAATGGATATTCGTCCTGATTACGCGAATGTAAAGGTTGGAAATGAAACGAAACAAGTATCACCAGAAGATGTACAAATCGGCGATTATATCATCGTGAAACCTGGTGAGAAAGTACCGTTAGACGGAAAAGTAGTTGAAGGGACATCAATGGTAGATACTTCAGCGTTGACTGGTGAATCTGTACCACGTGAAGTTGAAGTTGGAAATGATGTACTAAGTGGTTTTGTGAACCAAAATGGTGTATTAACAATTGAAGTTACAAAAGAATTTGGTGAATCAACTGTATCGAAAATTTTAGATTTAGTTCAAAATGCAAGCAGTAAAAAAGCGCCAACAGAAAACTTTATTACGAAGTTCGCACGTTATTACACTCCAGTTGTAGTTATTACAGCAGCGATTATGGCGTTTATTCCACCACTTATTTTAGAAGGAGCTACATTTGCTGATTGGATTTATAGAGCTTTAGTGTTCTTAGTAATCTCTTGTCCATGTGCGTTAGTTGTATCTATTCCTCTTGGGTTCTTTGGAGGTATCGGTGGTGCATCTAAAAGTGGTGTGTTAGTAAAAGGAAGTAACTATTTAGAAGCTTTAAATGATGTGAAATATATTGTTTTTGATAAAACAGGAACATTAACAAAAGGTGTCTTCAAAGTTACAAAAATGGAACCAAGCGAAGGTATTACAAATGAAGAATTATTAGAGTATGCAGCATTTGCTGAAGTGTATTCTAATCATCCGATTGCACAGTCGATTCGAAATGCATATGGAAAATCAATTGATGAAAAAATAATCGATGATTATAGCGAAATTTCTGGTCACGGTACAGTCGTAAAAGTACAAGGAAAAGAAATTTTTGCAGGTAATGCGAAATTAATGAGAAAAGAAAACATTACATTTAAGCAACCAGAAACAGTAGGTACATTAGTTCACGTTGCTGTAGATGGAAAATATGCAGGTTATATTGTTATCTCTGATGAGGTAAAAGAAGATTCAAAACAAGCAATTCAAAAGTTAAAAGAACTAGGTATTAAGAAGACAGTCATGTTAACTGGTGATGCAAAACTAGTTGGTGAAGCTGTTGGTAAAGAATTAGGTTTAGATGAAGTTCATGCAGAACTATTACCGCAACAAAAAGTAGAAGAGATTGAAAAAATTGATGCAGCGAAGCATGGGAAAGAAAAAGTTGCTTTCGTTGGTGATGGTATTAATGATACACCGGTATTAGCAAGAGCTGATGTTGGTATTGCAATGGGTGGTTTAGGATCAGATGCAGCAATTGAAGCGGCAGATATCGTTATTATGACTGATGAGCCTTCAAAAATTGCGACAGCTGTAAACATTGCAAAACGTACACGACGCATTGTATGGCAAAATATCATCTTTGCATTAGGCGTAAAAGGATTAGTTTTATTACTTGGTGCTTTTGGTATTGCAACAATGTGGGAAGCTGTCTTCTCAGATGTTGGTGTGACACTACTGGCAGTATTAAATGCAATGCGTGTATTACAAGTGAAAGATTTATAAAAAAGAGGACGCAGGTTGCGTCCTCTTTTTTAGGTTATTTTGTTGAAATTGACTCAATAAAATAATAACAAATATTACTTTATAAAAAAATAACGTAATATTAAAATTTACAAATAAAAAATATTTGTCTTATTATTTTAATATATTTTCCACAAAGATACATATAGTATTGAAAAAACAGAGAAGGAGAAGCTTCTCTGTTTTATTTTTGTATATTTTTTTCAACTTGTTCTCGAACAGTTTGAATGTAATTCATTTTATGATCCCAACATTCTTGACTTAGATCGACAGGGTACTCTTCGGGATTTAAAGTTCGCATATATTCTTCCCAAAATAGTGCGAGACTCTGTTCATTATATTTTTGAATATCTAATATGCCAGGTAATTCATATGTTCTTTCACCGTTAACGAAAATATCTTTATGCAGTTCGCGTGCTTCAAAGTTTGTTACAAATTTACTTATATACGTGTGAACAGGATGAAACATTTTTAAACGTTCTTCTTTTCCTGGCTCTTCAGAATCTAATGCAATATAATCGCCTTCTGCATGATCGTTCACTCGATTGATAATGCGATAAATACGCTTAAGTCCTGGAGTGGTAATTTTTTCAGGGTTAGATGAAATTTTAATTGTATCATTTAATTTTCCATCAGTATCTTCAATCGCAACTAGTTTATAAACAGCCCCTAACGCTGGTTGCTCAAAAGACGTAATTAATTTTGTTCCAACGCCCCATACATCAATTTTTGCTCCTTGAGATTTCAAGTGCATAATTGTGTATTCATCTAAATCGCTAGAAGCAATAATTTTTGTATTTGTAAACCCAGCTTCATCTAGTAATTTTCTTGCTTTTTTAGATAAATAAGCCATATCCCCACTATCAAGGCGAATGCCGTAAAAATCGATACGATCTCCAAACTCTTTCGCAACGCGAATTGCATTTGGAACACCAGATTTCAAAGTGTCGTATGTATCGACAAGAAACACACACTTTTTATGTGTCTCAGCATATTTTTTGAAAGCAACATATTCATCGCGATACGCTTGAACGAAAGAGTGAGCATGTGTGCCGGCTACAGGTATTCCAAAGCGTTTCCCAGCCCGTACGTTGCTTGTAGAGGAGAAACCACCAATAAAGGCAGCGCGTGTGCCCCAAAGGGCTGCATCAAACTCATGGGCACGTCTTGTGCCAAACTCTAAAAGTTCATCATTATTTGCAGCGTGCTTCATACGAGCTGCTTTTGTTGCAATTAATGTTTGGTAATTCACAATATTTAACAGGGCAGTTTCAATAATTTGTGCTTCGCCGAGCGGTGCATCAACACGTAATAAAGGCTCGTTATTAAATACAACTTCACCTTCTTGCATACCTCGAACCGTCCCAGTAAATTTCATATTTTGTAAATAATGAAGGAATTCTTCTTCAAATTGTAATTCTGCTAAATAAGCGATATCGCTTTCGGTAAAGCTGAAGTTTTCTATGTACTCTACAATCTTTTCAAGACCAGCAAAAACAGCATAACCGTTCTCAAATGGAAGTTTTCGAAAGTATAAATCAAACACCGAGCGGCGATTGTGAATACCATCTTTCCAATATGTATAAGCCATATTAATTTGATATAAATCTGTATGTAAGGCATAGCTATCGTCTTTATAATAAGTCATCGCGAAAACACCTCCATAATTTGGTTATAGTATACCAATTTTTCACCGCTCGTAGCAAAGAATGGATATGGAAGTAGAGTCAAGAGGGAAAAAAATGAAATAATGCATATTTTTTAGAAAATTAACATTTATCAATTTATATTTCTCAAGATTTTATGTATTATTAGAGTAATGGGGGTAATGAGAATGGAGGAGGACAATGCAACAAACATTAGAAAAAATAGGCAAACAAGTCTTTTACAAACGGCTACAGCAAAAAATGACACAAGAAGAATTATGTCAGGGCATTTGTTCTGTCTCATACTTAAGTAAAATCGAAAATGGAAAGATCGAAGCATCAGAAGAAATTCTACAATTGCTCTGCGCAAGATTAGAAATTGCCGTGACGGATTTGAGGGATGTAGAGGAAGATGTGAAGGGGAAGCTGGATGAATGGCTAAATGCATTAGTTCATTTGGACAAGCCACAAGTAGAACGCATATATGAAGAATTACAAGGTGAAATGAAGCATGTTTTGGATTTTGAAATTATAAATTATTATAAACTGCTTTATACGCGTTATTTAATTATGAAAAGGGATTTTCCTGCTGTTGAAGAAGAGTTAGAAAGATTGAAAAAAGTTTACAAGAAATACTCACCTTTTCAGAAGATGTTGTATACGTACAGTAAGGCATTGCTACTTAGCCTGCAATATAGGCATAAGGAAAGTTTGAAGTATTTAATTGAAACGGAAGAAATGGCTAAAGAGCAAGGATATTATGAAACTGGTATATATTATAATTTGAGCCTTGCGTATAGCCACCTAAATATACCACATTTAGCCATGCACTTTGCTCATATTGCTATGGAAGGGTTCCGTAATGAATACAAATTCCGTTATGTAATAAATTGTCAAACAATTATTGCTTTAAGTTATGTGGAAAAAGCACAGTATGAAGAAGCACTAAAGATTTATGAAAGTATATTAAGAGAAGTGGATTCTTTTGCGGAAAAAGACATGATTAAAGCTATGACTTTAAATAATATGGGAGAATTATACCATTATAAGAATGAGCATGATAAATCTAAAAACTATTTTCTTCAAAGTTTCCAATTGCAGAAGACTGTCAATATGAATTATATTGAAACAATTTATGGGCTAGCTAAGCAATGCATTCATCTTAAATGTTATGAAGAAGCGCAGGAATGGATAGAAAAAGGAATTGATTGCTCGCGGAGTGATGAAAAGTATAATAAAATGATTTATTCATTCTGTATATTTAAGTACAAATATTTTGGGGAATCTCAAGAATTTAAGAGATTTTTAGAGAACGAGGCTATTCCGTTCTTTAAGAGTGTAGGTAGTATGAAGGAATTAAAAAATGCTTATTTAGAATTGGCTATGTATTTAGAGAATGAATTTAAGTACGAGGAAAGCAATAAATATTATAAAGAAGCAATTAAAGTTTTGGAAGAAAGGGAGGAATTGAATTGAAAAAGCGTATATATGGTGTAGTAGGGTTGGGAATAGTAGCAATTCTTTCTTTAGGAGTTAATTATTCTAATCCAGATATATATGGAGTAAAATCCTTGAAAGAAGGATCAGTAAATTACTCTAATCCAGATATTTATGGATTTAAGTCTTTAAAAGAAGAAAATATACAATATTCTAATCCGGATATTTATGGCTTTAATTTTTCAGAAAAAAGTTTCATAAATTATTCTAATCCAGATATTTATGGTTAAGAAAATATTGAAAAACCCCTTTCCAATCGGAAAGGGGTTTTTCAATATTTGTTCCCCAAAATTCTACAAAACTTGAGAAATAAATTAATTGAATTTTTAGTATATTAATAGTGAAAACATAATGCTAATATGAAACTACTCTTTTTCAAAAAAATAATTTATTAGGGGGAAGATTCATGAAAAAGAAAAGTTTAGCGTTAGTGTTAGCGACAGGAATGGCAGTTACAACGTTTGGAGGGGCAGGGTCTGCATTTGCGGATTCTAAAAATGTACTCTCTACGAAGAAGTACAATGAGACGGTACAGTCACCTGAGTTTATTTCTGGTGATTTAACTGGGGCAACTGGTAAGAAAGCAGAATCTGTTGTGTTTGATTACTTAAACGCAGCAAAAGGTGATTACAAGTTAGGGGAAAAGAGTGCGCAAGATTCTTTCAAAGTGAAACAAGTGAAAAAAGATGGTGTAACTGATTCAACAGTAGTACGTATGCAACAAGTATATGAAGGAGTACCTGTATGGGGTTCTACTCAAGTAGCTCACGTAAGTAAAGATGGTTCTTTAAAAGTATTGTCTGGAACAGTTGCACCTGATTTAGACAAAAAAGAAAAGTTGAAAAATAAAAATAAGATTGAAGGCGCAAAAGCAATTGAAATTGCGCAAAAAGATTTAGGTGTAACACCTAAATATGAGGTAGAACCAAAAGCGGACTTATATGTATATCAAAACGGTGAGGAAACAACATATGCATACGTTGTGAATCTAAACTTCTTAGAGCCAAGCCCAGGAAACTACTACTATTTCATTGAAGCAGACAGCGGTAAAGTATTAAATAAATATAATAAATTGGATCATGTAGCAAATGAAGATAAGTCACCAGTTAAGCAAGAGGCACCTAAACAAGAAGCGAAACCGGCTGTAAAGCCTGTAACAGGAACAAATGCAGTGGGTACTGGTAAAGGTGTATTAGGAGATACGAAGTCACTTAATACAACGTTATCTGCATCATCTTACTATTTACAAGATAATACGCGCGGAGCAACGATTTTCACATATGATGCGAAAAACCGTACTACATTACCGGGAACATTATGGGTAGATGCGGATAATGTTTTCAATGCAGCGTATGATGCGGCGGCAGTAGACGCTCATTACTATGCGGGTAAAACATATGATTACTATAAAGCTACATTTAATAGAAACTCTATTAATGATGCAGGAGCACCATTAAAATCAACAGTTCATTATGGAAGTAGATATAATAATGCGTTCTGGAATGGCTCTCAAATGGTATACGGAGATGGTGATGGTGTAACATTCACTTCATTGTCTGGTGGAATTGATGTAATTGGTCATGAATTAACGCATGCTGTTACAGAGTATAGCTCAGATTTAATTTATCAAAATGAATCAGGAGCATTAAATGAAGCTATTTCAGATGTTTTTGGTACATTAGTAGAGTATTATGATAACCGTAATCCGGATTGGGAAATTGGTGAAGATATTTACACGCCTGGTAAAGCAGGAGATGCACTTCGCTCTATGAGTGATCCAACGAAATATGGTGATCCAGATCATTATTCTAAGCGTTACACTGGCACTGGTGATAACGGTGGCGTTCATACAAATAGCGGTATTATTAACAAAGCAGCTTATTTATTAGCGAATGGTGGTACGCATTACGGTGTTACTGTAAACGGTATTGGTAAAGATAAAGTAGGAGCGATTTATTACCGTGCAAATACGCAATATTTCACGCAATCTACTACCTTTAGTCAAGCTCGTGCTGGATTAGTACAAGCTGCAGCTGACTTATATGGTGCTAGCTCTGCAGAAGTAGCAGCAGTTAAGCAATCATATAGTGCTGTTGGCGTAAACTAAGGCTTTAAGGGATAGTTATAATAAAATAACTCAAAAATAAAGAAGGAGCATAGGCTCCTTCTTTATTTTTTTCTCCATTTTTTCCACAAATAAAACAACCCAATAGCGCCTGCAATGGTTACAATCCACTTCGCTTCATTTGTTCCATTGATAACATGATATGCCGAATATACTTCAATCAATAAAGCCGGTATTTTACCTATTGTACTGGCAATACTGAAGGATAGTAATGACATTTTACCTAGAGCTGCAAATAAAGTAACGATGCTGGATGGGATGAAAGGTATCAATCGGAACGATAGGACAAGTAGAAAGGCCTCTCTACCTTTTACATAAAGGAGGCGCTCTACCCTTGGATACTTATTTACTTTACTGTGAGTGAATTTCTGAAGGCCTATACGATAAATATAAAACGAGATAATAGCTCCTAATGCCTCACCTGCGATCGAAATAATGGTTCCGTTTGTTACACCGAAGAGTTGTATGTTAATAGCCGTCAAAAAAATACTAGGGATAAAACCTAAAAGACTGATGATGATGTTAATTAAGATACTAAGTGGAATTGCAATTGAATAATAGTCTGTTAAGAAGTTTTGAATTGTTTCAGCCATTGTTTAAAATCCTTTATCTTTTTTTGCATTACACCATATTTCTGTTGTGTAGGCAAGTGGAAATTTACATAATGTAGAAAACGTTGATAAAACTACTTTCATATACCTTATATGGGTATTGAGTATATGAAAGTAGGGGTATATTTTTCTAGATTAAAAAACACTGAATAAACCCTTTAAATAAAGGGTTTATTCGGTGTTTTTATGGGTGGTTTAATTCGGGAAATAATCATAAAAACATAGGGGTATATTTATGAAGGGGGTCGAAAATAGCGATTTAATGAAACTAGGGTGGTAATATGGCAAATAGATGAGGAATTTTTAAAATGTGTTTTTTTGTTGTGAAATTGACTTTTAGTGAAGTTACGATAATAATCATGAAAGAGGTGATATGATGAAACGAATAAGTAGTCTTTTCTTGAGTAGTTTATTGGCATTAATGCTGATCTTAAGTGGATGTGCAGGAAAAGAACAAAAAACAGAGAAACAAACAGGGAATCAATCGACATCAGTAGAAAAAATTAGTGATAATATTTTAGATGAAATGGAAGGGCCGCCTAAAAATGGTCATACAATTGAAAGACATGTAGGCAAATCAGAAGAGGATTTGAAGAATCGCTTGAAGACAGATAAAGTATCAGCGGCAAGTACATACTATGATAAGGAAACAGCGACGAAAGCTGTAAAAGATAGTTTGAAGCAGCATGATAAGGAAATTCAAGATTGGTTGAAAAACTCTAAAGAGGCTCGTCTCGTATTAAATACCACTCATTCATTCCCTGTTGGTAAAACGGTAATAAAGAAAAATATGAATGTAAAAGACAAGTTAGTAAAAACTGTTACTGTTTTAGCGAGAGATAAGTCAGGAGATTTAGGATATAAGATTATTACTTCTTATCCATTTGATAAATAGAAGGGGGAGTAAATATGTATACGACATTACAATATTTTCTCAAATCGTACTGCACGTTAAGTATCCATGAAGATGAAATAGTAGGCGTGATGGAAGAATTTATAGAGCAAGAAGACGAAGAAATTGTTTTGAAATTACGCGATGAATTATTATATATGAAGAAAAAGAACGCTTGGGAAGAGGCGTGCGTATTAGTTGCGAAGCAAGGAAATCGTATGTGGTCTTTAGAAGAAACGAAAGACCATCTTGCAACCTTTTTATTATTATTGCAAAAGAAAAAGGCGTGAGTAGATCACGCCTTTTTTTGTTGATTTGATAGTACCTCATTGTGTTGGAGCGCTTTTATATACGCTTTTTGAAATTTGTCCATTAGATACTACTTCACCGTTTTGTGTTACTTTTTTATACGTAACTGCTGTTATTTTATCACCAGTCCTACTAACTACTTGAGAAGAAACTTCAACATTTTTACCAGTATTGGTACCGAAAATGCGTGTAGTAATACTACCTCCATTTGAAAATGCTTGAATATAAATATGATTGCCTGTATTGTTTTTAAATTTTAAATCTGGACCATAATCTGCTACTGCTGCATCTTGCCCAAGTGGTAAATAATTTACAGGCATAGAATGATTGCTTCGAGAAACAATTCCTAGATCTGCCCTTAAAGCTGCGCTATATAAAGTACTACTAACTTGGCAAACGCCTCCGCCAGCACTTTGTATAACCTTACCTTGTGAATATACAGCTGCGGATTTATAACCATGTGCAGCATCAGTTACGCCGACGCGACCATTAAAACTAAACGTTTCATCAGGTGCGACAATAACGCCACTTAAAGTATTAGCCGACTTATTTACGTTGAAGGATTGATTCCCGTTACGACCAGCCATTGGAGTCGAATATTCAGCGATTACTTCTTTAATCCCCATTTTCTGTATATCTTCTGTAGAACGTTCAGGTTTTAATAGTGTAACTGGCAACGTAACGTCAGATGTACCAGAAGTAATGGCCTGTTTCGTTAAATCGGTTAACTTGCCTTTATCAATTTTTTCTCCATTTTGACTTTGGCTAATATTTACTGTAGCGCCTTCAATACTTAATTCTGCATTAACAGGATTTTTTAATGTTTCATTATATTTATCCTTCATAAAGCTTTCGTAGGTAGTTGTATTTAATTGAGGTGTTAATTTATAGTCGCGTTTCAATTCACCGTTTTCAGCCTGCTTCCGCATTTTGTAACGATTCATTGCGTTTCCTTCTTGTTCTTTAAAGATCTTGTCGATAATATCTTTTTCTTTATAATTTATCCCTAAATCTTTCCATGTGTAAGTTTGTTTATCATTTTGGAATATGTAGGTAAGAGATTTTTGATCTAATTCAGTTATCTTTTGATTAATAATTGCTTGAATATCTTTTTTATTTTTTCCATCGAGAGAAATACCTTCAAATGTAGTATTTGGTAATGCAGTAGTATCTAATTGATTATTTAGTTTGGATACATATTGATATCCACTAACACCGCCTACACAAAGTAATATGCCCCCAGCAATTGCAGAACCGATCAGTATTTTACCTAGCTTCATTTATTTCCCCCCAGAAATTTTTGTATAAATATATGTATTACATTTTTTGTATAAAAATGATGAAAATAACATTATGTACGTACTAGTATACTATTATTTTCACTACGCGTGTAATGTTTTTATAAAAATTGTTACACTGATGTAATAATTGTCTCTTTTTGTCACAATATGCATGAGAAATATGTTGAAAATTATAATAAAAAGGCTGTCTAGAAAGATCTAGCAGCCTTTTTATTATAATTTTTTATGTTGATTTTTATTCGTAACACCGAGATGTTCTTGAAGTGTTGTCGATATATTATTGACGCTTTTTTCGTTTGGAACGTAATAATAAATACCGCCTATATATTTATCAATACCTTCTACTTGCAATTTGTCCATTTTTAAGTCTGAACCCATTGAATTTTTGGCAATTGTCATCATATCATCAAAAGTTAAATTTGTTTTTAAGTCTTTATCAACAGCGTCTAATAGACCACCAATTTTATTAATGGAATTAAGCGATAATGCCTTTTCAGCAATAGCTTCTAAAACAAGCTGTTGTCGTTGACCACGCATATAATCACTATCGATATGACGAGTTCTCGCTAGTGCTAGTGCTTCTTCTCCGTTTAAATGTTGACGTCCTTTTTTAAGGTGAATTGCTTCTGCTTCATCTTTACTATTTTGTTCTGTAAACTCCACTGGAACATCTACAGTAATACCACCAAGGGAATCAACAATTTTGATAAAGGATTTAAAGTTGAATTTTACATAGTAATCAACTGGAACGTCTAAAAAATTCTCAACTGTATCAATTGTACTGTCTACACCACCGAATACGTGCGCATGTGTAATTTTATCGTATTTATCACGTGATTTAATATAGACACGTGAGTCACGTGGAATACTGACAAGCTTAACAGATTTATCGTTTTTATTAATTGTTGCAAGTAATAGTGCATCTGTACGAGTTGCTTTCCCATAATTCTTGTCCCTAATATCACTTTCATCAACACCCATAATAAGTACGGAAATGTTATCAGTCATAGGTTTAACGGCTTTTTCACGTTTGCTGGATTTATCTCCGCGACCAAGTTCAGAATAGGCATTACTTAAAATTGATTTTGCTTTACTGTATATATGGAAGGAGTAGCCTCCTGCTCCAAGTGCTATAATCAGTAATGGAATAAGAAGGAACCAAAGTAGGCGTTTTTTCTTTGAGTGTCCTTTTTTGGCTCGAGTATCTTTGTTCATATCGGATTTCATCATTTTTTCTCCTTTAAAACTATCAAAGTGTATACATCTTAGAAGCGCATTCAAACACATAAAAAATATTGTACGCTAAATAAAAGCGATTGTACATGTATAAAAAATAGATGTCTTGATTATTTATCCCGTATTAACGGGCAGTAAAACTCCCACCTCAAAGTCCAGCGAATGCAAGGAAGTTAGGCGGGAGATAACTGCCCGTAAATACCCGATTGGTTCAACTAATAATCAGAGGGGGAAATCCCGCTCTGATTAAAGTTTCACTTTATAAGACATCTATTCGTTATTGTATACAAAAGATAGGGATAAGAAAATGATAAAATTTTACCTAATTACAACATAATGCTTACGATAATTGCAGATAAAATACTAACGAGAGTGGCTCCATACAGTAATTTTAGGCCGAAGCGAGCAACGACATTGCCTTGTTCTTCGTTTAATCCTTTTACCGCACCTGAAATAATTCCAATGGAAGAAAAGTTGGCAAAAGAAACGAGGAACACAGAAATGATACCAATCGTACGGGTAGAGAGAGTACTGGAAATTTTGCTAAGATCCATCATGGCAACGAATTCATTTGTTACAAGCTTCGTTGCCATAATGCTACCAGCCGCGACAATTTCAGAACTTGGTACACCGATAAGGAATGCAATAGGTGCAAATACGTAGCCGATTAATTGTTGGAAAGTAATGCCGAATATAATGAGGAATAAGTCATTAATGCAACTAATTAATGCGACGAATCCGATGAGCATAGCGCCGACAACGATGGCTACGCGAAAGCCATCTAGAATGTATTCTCCAAGCATTTCAAAAAAGCTTTGCTTTTCGCCTTTAATCTCTAAAATATCTTCGTCATCTTTAACGTCGTAAGGGTTAATGATGAGTACGATAATAAAACCACTAAATAAATTGAGAACGAGTGCGGTTACTACATATTTAGGTTCAATCATTGTCATATAGGCACCTACAATAGACATAGACACGGTTGACATGGCAGATGCACAAAGTGTATAAAGACGGTGTTTCGGAATTTGAGCTAATTGTTTTTTTACCGTAATAAAAACTTCTGATTGGCCGACAATGGCAGATGCGATAGCATTATAAGATTCTAATTTCCCAAGACCATTTATTTTACTGAGGAAGTAACCGATCCAACGAATGAAAAATGGTAGTATTTTGAAATGTTGTAGTATACCAATTAAGACGGAAATGAAGACAATTGGTAATAAGACAGTAAGGAAAAATGGTATTTCACCTTTATTGGCAAGACCGCCAAATACGAAGTTTATACCATCAGCAGCATACTCAAGTAGCTTTGTAAACAGACTGGAAATGACTCGAATAAGTATGAGGCCGATTTCTGTATTTAATAATAAATAAGTTAAAATTAACTGTATAATAAGCATGATGAAAATTGGTTTAAATTTAATATGTTTCTTATTATTGCTAGCGATATAAGCAAGGAAGAAAACAACGATAAGTCCCACGAAAAAGGTAATAAATTTCATAGTAAGCCCCCTAAAAGAGATATTCTGCTATATATGTTTTTCATTTCAAGGGAGAATATGCATCTTTGGTAAAGAAAGGAATAGAGAAGTCATGAATATAAGTAAAGTGCATCACGTTGCAATTATTTGTTCGAATTATGAAGTGTCAAAGGATTTTTATACTAGGATATTAGGTTTTAAAGCGATAAATGAAGTATATAGAAAGGAAAGAGATTCTTATAAGTTAGATTTATGTATAGGACAAGAGTATCAAATTGAATTATTTTCATTTCCAAATCCGCCGAAGCGGCCAAGTTTCCCAGAGGCAGCTGGACTTAGACATTTAGCATTTTCTGTTACAAATATAGGAGAGGCTGTACAACATTTAAGTCAATGTGGCGTTGAAACTGAGGCGATACGTATTGATGAGATAACTGGAAAAAAATTTGTTTTTTTCCAAGACCCTGACGGTCTACCTTTAGAATTGTATGAGGTTTGAAATTGGTGAATTTTATATAGGGTTGCTTTTGAGTAAATGAAGAAACTAAAGTGAAACTTCTTTTTAAAAGGAGGTGTAACTTTAGCTAAGAAAGCTAAAGGGTATATGTGGATATTTTAAAATTACTGATGGTAGCCGTCCTTATTGGATTAACAGGTTTTTTTGTAGCTGTTGAGTTTGCAATTATTAAGGTGCGTAGCAGTCGTATTGATCAACTCGTTAGTGAAAAACGACGAGGAGCATTGGCAGCGAAAAAAGTAACTTCGAACTTAGATGAGTATTTATCAGCATGTCAGTTAGGTATTACAATTACTGCTTTAGGGCTTGGGTGGTTAGGCGAGCCGACTATAAAACATTTACTTGAGCCGTTGTTTTTAAAACTACACTTATCTCCTGCAATTGCAAGTACCGTTTCATTTATTATTGCATTTGCAGTTATTACGTTTTTACATGTTGTTATTGGTGAACTTGCTCCAAAGACGTTCGCCATACAAAGAGCGGAGCAAGTTAGCTTATTATTATCGAAGCCACTTATTTACTTTTACCGTGTAATGTATCCGTTTATTTGGGCTTTAAATGGTTCGGCAAGGCTTGTAACCGGATTATTTGGTTTACATCCAGCTTCTGAACATGAAGTAGCTCATTCAGAAGAAGAATTACGATTAATCTTATCTGAGAGTTATGAGAGCGGAGAGATTAATCAAAGGGAATTTAAATATGTAAATAACATTTTTGAATTTGATAATAGAGTCGCAAAGGAAATTATGGTGCCGCGTACGGAAATTGTAGGTTTATATGAGGACGAACCATTTGAAACACATATTAAAATAATCGCACAAGAAAAATATACGAGGTATCCTGTATTCGGTGAAGATAAAGATGAAATTATTGGGATGGTTAATGTAAAAGATTTATTTATTCGTTATATGGATGGTAATCGGGACGAGGAGTGCTCGATTATGCCATATACAAGGCCAGTTATTGAAGTGCTAGAAAATATTCCAATTCATGATTTACTATTACAAATGCAAAGAAAACACATTCCATTAGCTGTGTTGTACGATGAATATGGAGGTACAGCAGGGATTGTTACATTAGAAGATATTTTAGAAGAAATTGTTGGAGAAATTCGAGATGAATACGATGAAGATGAACACCCGCCTATAGAGCATATAAGTGAAGGGTGTAAAATTGTAGAAGGAAAAGTGCTTATTAGTGAAGTAAATGATTTATTTGGCATACATTTATTCGCTGATGATGTAGATACAATTGGTGGCTGGATTATGGTACAAAAGCAAATCGTTGCTGAAGGAGATATTATTGAAAAACACGGCTTTTCTTTTAAAGTTCTTGAAAAAGATATGCATCAAATTAAACGAGTGGAAATAAAGAAGGTAGAAGAATGATTTTCTATAGATTTTTATAAAAGATATATATAGAAAAATAAATGTTTGCGCTTTCAAAAAAGGTGCTATATAGTGAAGGTGGATACTGAAAAATTCTTCTGAATGATACTCGTATTTTTAAAGGGTGAATTTTTTGGATAAGGATTTAGAATGAAAAGTATAGGTGATGAAAATGATAGCAACGAAGGATATACGTATAGAAAAAGATTTTTTAGGTGAAAAAGAAGTACCAAGTGTAGCTTATTACGGTGTACAAACATTACGTGCTGTAGAAAACTTCCCGATCACAGGATATCGCATTCATCCGTCACTCATTACGGCAATGGCAATTGTGAAAAAAGCGGCGGCACTTGCAAATATAGATACTGGTTACTTAGCGAAAGACATTGGACATGAAATTGCGGAGGCAGCGCAAGAAATTGTTGATGGAAAATTTCATGATCAATTTATTGTAGATCCAATCCAAGGCGGTGCTGGAACTTCTATTAATATGAATACAAATGAAGTAATCGCTAATCGAGCGTTAGAACGTATGGGACATGAAAAAGGCGAGTATGCGAAAATTAGCCCAAACACGCATGTGAACATGGCTCAATCAACGAATGATGCATTTCCAACGGGAATTCATATCGCAACTCTTATGATGTTAGAAGAACTTCTTATTACAATGGAAGAACTTCATTCTACTTTCCGTGCAAAAGCAAAAGAGTTCGATCACGTCATTAAAATGGGACGTACACATTTACAAGATGCTGTTCCGATTCGTCTTGGACAAGAATTCGAAGCGTATAGCCGAGTGCTGGAGCGTGATATAAAAAGAATCAAACAGTCTCGCCAACATTTATATGAAGTGAACATGGGGGCGACAGCTGTTGGTACGGGATTAAATGCAAACCCTACGTACATTGAACAAGTGGTTAAACACTTGCGTACATTTAGCGGATTCCCACTTGTTGGTGCAGAGCATTTAGTTGATGCAACGCAAAACACAGATGCATACACAGAAGTATCTGCGGCATTAAAAGTATGTATGATGAATATGTCTAAAATTGCGAATGACCTTCGTATTATGGCATCTGGTCCACGTGTTGGATTGGCGGAAATTCAATTACCAGCTCGTCAACCAGGTTCATCTATTATGCCAGGTAAAGTAAATCCTGTTATGGCAGAAGTAATTAATCAAGTTGCTTTCCAAGTAATTGGTAATGATCATACAATTTGCTTAGCATCAGAAGCAGGACAATTAGAGTTAAACGTAATGGAGCCTGTACTCGTGTTTAATTTAATTCAATCTATTAGTATTATGAATAACGGATTCCGTGTATTCCGTGAATATTGTATTAAAGGAATTACAGCAAATGAAGAATTGCTGAAGCAATATGTTGAGAAAAGTGTTGGAATTATTACGGCAGTTAACCCTCATATTGGTTATGAAGCAGCATCTCGTATTGCACGTGAAGCGATTGAAACAGGAAAATCTGTTAGGGAGCTATGTTTAGAGCATGGTGTACTGACAGAAGAAGAATTGGATATTATTTTAGATCCATTCGAAATGACGCATCCTGAAATTGCTGGAGCTTCTTTACTAAAGAATAAGAAGATGTAATGTGAAAAAACACCGATCCATTTGGATCGGTGTTTTATTTTTAAAAGATATTAAATACAGCATTTAATTGAAGTAAGCTAATAATAGCTAAGAAGATTAAACTATATTTCATCACTGTTTTAAATAGAGCAGATTCTTTACCAACTAGTCCAACTGCCGCACAAGCAACTGCTACAGATTGTGGTGAAACCATTTTTGCTATTGTGCCACCAACTACGTTTAATGAAACGAGAGTAGATGGGACGATGTTTAATTGATCGGCAGTTACTGCTTGAAGTGGTGCGAATAGTGAACCACTAGATACTACTGAACCAGTAATGAATACGCCAATCCATCCTAAGATTGGAGAAAGAATAGGGAATGCATTTCCAGTAGAAGAGAATGCAAGTCCAAGTGTAGATGACATACCAGAGTAGTTCTCTACGTAAGCTAAAGCGATAACGCTACAAATTGTATATACTGGAACCTTTAATTCTTTTATTGTTTCAATCATTAATTCTTTAATCATTTTGCCGTTTACACGGTAGACGATAAGTGAAACGATAATTGCTAATACAATCGCAGTAGTTGTAGAAGAGAATACATCTAGTTTGAAAATCGCTGCGAAAGGTGTATCAGCTTTTGTGATTGGTGCAGTTTTTATAACTTGATTATGAAGACCAGGGAATTGAATGTTAAATACTAAGTTTGCTAATGGACCATCCGGAGCAAATAAAGCTTTAATTGGTTTTAAATTAAAGATTGTTACAAATGCAGTTAAGAATACGAATGGAGACCAAGCATATAAAATTTGATTGAATGTATGAGATTCTTTTTCTTCTTGTTTTTCTTCTTTAGCAGAAGATTTTGGTTGCCAAACACGTAAGAATAATGCAAGAGCGACCATACTTATGACTGCTGCGAAAATATTAGTAAGTTCAGCGCCTAAGAAGTAAGTTACAACGAACTGAGTAATTGCGAAAGAAACACCACTTACAAGAATACCTTGCCAAGTTTCTTTAATGCCTTTAAATCCATCTACCATTGAAACAAGTAAGAACGGTAAAACAATGCTAATGAATGGCAAAATGGAAACTGCTTGACGACCGACAGTTAATGCATCTATTCCAGTTAATTGTGCAGGTACTGTAACTGGAATACCCATAGCCCCCATAGCACCACCAGCGATATTAGCTACTAAGCAAATACCTGCTGCTTTTAATGGATTAAAGCCCATACCTACAAGTAATGCAGCTGTAATAGCAACCGGAACACCGAAACCAGCTGCGCCTTCTAAGAAAGCGCCGAAAGAATAAGCGATTAATAATACTTGTAAACGTTGATCATTTGTAATACTTGAAATGCTATCACGAATGACATTGAATTGTTCTGTTTTAACAGTTAATTTGTAAAGGAAGATAGCTGCGATAACGATAGTACAAATTGGATAAAATCCAGATAAAACACCAAATCCGGCAGATGCTACTGCTGCAGTTGTAGGCATTTTATAAACAAATATAGCAAGAATAATAGCAACAATTACACTGTAAAGACCAGCCATGTAACCTTTCATTTTGAATCCCACTAAACAAATAATGAAGCAAAAAATTGGAAGTGCTGCGATTAGTGCAGATAGCCAAATATTGTTTAATGGGTCATAAATTTGTGTCCAAGTACTCATAATAATGACAACTCCTATCTATTTTATGTGAAGAAATTCACATTATTTGTGAAACTATTCACAATCAACTTACATGCTTAGTATATTCTCCTTCAACACTATTGTCAACGTAAAAAAGTATAATTATTCCATAATAGTGTTAAAAGAAATACTTTGTTCATAAAGTGGACAAAAAGCACACTCGAATTTATTTGAGTGTGCTTTTTGAATTATTTGCATATTTTTTTACGTATTAATATGGTATTTTTCCTACAGGTGTATATTAGATGCCGTTTTTTGCATCGAGTATAAATTTTTAATACGTAGCATGTATCTGTCCTGTTGGATCTAGTGATGAGGAACGGTATATGTATTTAATAGGAAGTTCCTCACAACATTCCAGCCGCTTGCAATACGAATAAAAAATAAGAAACAAATTTTTAATACCGCAGCATCTCTTTTTACTGAAAATTCCTTTTAGCGTAACAAAGAGGTTAAATATGGTTCAACTACATTACGATAGGTTATCAATTATAGACGGTATTTTACAATACCATTACTGTGCGTTTCAATGAGGTAAAAATATAACAAAAAGCCTGATAAAACAACGTTTACAAGCAAAGTATTCGTAGGCCATTATTTTGCTTTTTCGTTATATCATATAGTATAATATTCAAAATCAGCAAGGATTTTTTCCTGAATTTTTTGCTGATAAAGATGGAAAAATTTTTCGGCTTTATAGGTTGATAAAGTTATGTCGTAACAGGAAATATAAGAACAGATATATAAATAAATAAAAAGAAAATAAAAACGAAAATGAGGGGAACTTTATGAGCCAAAATCAATTCGAATGTCGTATTTCAGAAGAAGATGTACAAATGTTAAGAGCGTTAGCGCATCCATTGCGTCTGCGTCTAGTAATGGAACTAATGCAACGTGGAACTTGTAATGTAACACAATTACAGGAAGTGTTAGAAATTCCGCAATCAACAGTTTCGCAACATTTAACAAAATTAAAACAAAATAAAGTAGTGCGCTTTGAAAGACGAGGATTAGAAGTGTATTATCAAATTCATAATGATAAAGTAAGTGAAGTTGTAAAAACATTATTTTCTTAAAATTTGAATATTATGGAAAAAGACGTGTGGAATATACGTCTTTTTTATTTGTCATAAAGGTAACAAGAGAGTAAATATTAGCATGTGTGGAAGAAATGACTATTAACTAACATGCTGCTTTACGGAATATATTCTAAATAGAAAAGAGAAGATAGAAAGGAGTGTAGTAACTAAAAGGAGGAGTAATAGTATGGATGTAAAACGTGTGAAACAAATTTTATCTTCTTCAAGTAGAATTGACGTTACATATGAGGGCGTACCAGTATGGATTGAGAGCTGTGACGAGCAGAGTGGAATTGCTCAAGTGTATGATGTATCTAATCCTGGAGAAAGCGTTCACGTAAACGTGACGGCTTTAGAGGAGAAGTAATAGAAAAGACGCTTCTAATTTTAGAAGCGTCTTCTTATTTATTCCATCATATGTGCAATTTTCTTAGAGAACATAAGAAGTACTAATCCGAGTACGATTACGATAACACCGATGCTTGCGAATACTTCTAAATATCCTAAAGATTGAGTGAAAGCAGCTAATTGTCCTGCTAATAAGTTTGCGAAGCCAGTACCAGCTAACCATACACCCATTAATAATGATGCTAATTTAACAGGAGCGATTGCACTTACCATAGATAATCCGATCGGTGATAAGAATAATTCACCAATTGTATGGAACATGTAAGTGAATACAATGAATAGTAAGTTTGCTTTCATTGTAATATTACCTTCATCGCTACCAGTTTTTAATACAGCTAAAGTTAGAACTAAATATCCAATCCCTAGTAAGATCATACCAAATGCCATTTTTGTTGGGATTTTTAAGTCACCATTTTTCGTTTTTGAAAGTTTAATCCATAATGCTGAAACCGGTAATGCTAGTAAGATAATGAATAGTGGGTTTACAGATTGGAACCAAGGTGTTGGGATTGTAAATCCACCAATTGTACGATCCACGAACTTATCCGTGTAAAGTGTTAAAGAACTACCAGCTTGTTCAAATCCTGCCCAGAAGAATACAACGAAACAAGTTAAAATTAAAATTGCAGTTGTACGCTTTTTCTCTTGTGTTGTTAAAGGTTTTTTCTCAATTGCTTTTGCATTTTTTTCTTTAGACTTTTTACCTACAACAGTTGTTCCGATAGACCCTAAGTAACGAGGTGCTAAGAAATTAAAGGCAAGTTGCCCAATAATCATACCGATACAAGCTGTTAAGAAACCGTATCTATAATCTGCGAAATAACCGCAAATGAATGGAGCGATAAGAGCTCCTAAGTTAATTCCCATGTAGAAGATAGTGAAGGCACTATCACGACGAGAATCGTTTTCGCTATATAATTGACCTAATAAAGTCGAAATATTTGGTTTGAAGAATCCGTTACCAATAACTAATAATCCTAATCCTAAAAATAGTCCAGTTTTCGTGTTCATTGAAAATAGTACAAAGTTACCAATTGCCATGATGATACCACCAATAGTAATGGCGTGTCGCTTCGTAATGAAATGGTCAGTTAACCAACCACCGATAATTGGTGTGAAGTATACTAACATTGTGAAAATACCGTAAATTTGAACGGCAACTGCTTTATCAAATCCTAAACCGCCGCTTACTAAGCTCGTTGTTAAATAAAGAACTAATAAGCCACGCATTCCGTAATAACTAAATCTTTCCCATGCTTCTGTAAAGAACAACAAGTATAACCCTGGTGGATGTTTTTTTGGTGATTGTTGCTCTCCAGCTTTGTCTAATTTTAAAGCTGCATCCATTTTTGTTTCCCCCTAATCCTGTATAACGGATATTTATGTAATCATTTTAATTTACAAAATATTTAGAAGTCAATAGAATTATATGGAAATAGAAAGAAAATTTCTAAAAAAGTTCTATTTTTCTTCAACCGTTACTGTATTTTGCCCTGAAAACGAGATGATAAGCGTTTTCAAATGTAATAATTGAATTCTAAAAGAAAATAAAATAGTGATTAATCAGAAAATTTAGATTAAAATATTTATTCTGATATAGAGAAAATATATTCTATTTACTTTTATAATATAACATATTGGGAATAAAAATACAAAATGAAATAATGTGACATTTAAGTGAATTGAAAAAAAACCAGCTCCATAGAAGGGGAGCTGGTTAGGGAAATATTATTTAACAAAGCGTTTTTCGATATCATCTAATAGTAGGTTAGCAGCCATTACACCACCAGCTGTATTCCAAATAACGTCGTCAACTTTGTATGCTTTACCATTTTTCACTGCATTTAAATTTTTAAATAGAGGATCATTGA
The DNA here is from genome assembly GCF_921008455.1 of Bacillus basilensis. Taxonomy (NCBI): domain Bacteria; kingdom Bacillati; phylum Bacillota; class Bacilli; order Caryophanales; family Bacillaceae; genus Bacillus; species Bacillus basilensis. The sequence continues at coordinate 658,475 of NZ_CAKLBZ010000001.1, forward strand.
TATATTCTTTTTCTAATTCAGAGCCTTTTTTCTCGTTTCCTTTATCGAATGTGAAGTAGAATAATACGTCACCATCCATTGCAGAAATACGTTCTTTAGATACGTTACGCTCTGCGAAGTCATCTTTATTTTGATCACCAGGACGTTTAAATCCAAGTTCTTTTAAAATAACACCAGAGAATGTATCACCATGATAAATACGAACATCACCAGGCATGAAGCGAACCATAGAGATTTCTTGATTTACTTTATCACCTAGTTTGGCTTTTAAATCTTTCATACGTTTATCGTAATCAGCTAAAACCTTTTGACCTTCTTTTTCTTTATTTAATGCTTTTGCATAAAACTTGAAGTTATCTTTCCATTCACCACGTAATGTTTCAGAGAACACAGTAGGTGCAATTGCTTTTAGTTGCTCATACACTTTCTCGTGACGCATTTTGTTACCGATAATTAAGTCTGGTTTTAAAGAAGCGATTGTTTCCACATTCACTTGTCCTTCATCACCAACAACTTTTACATCTTTCATTTTATCTTTAATATGTGGATACCATGGATCACCAGTCCAAGATTTTACAGCTCCAACTGGTTTCACACCTAATTCAAGTAAAGCTTCAGTACCTTCATTTGTTAAAATAACTACACGTTTTGGATTAGCAGGAACTTCTGTTTTACCCATTGCATGTTCCACAGTTATCATTTCTTTTTTCGTATCTTCTTTTGATTCTTCTTTCGTATTTGGCTTTCCGCAAGCACTTAAAAGTAATGAAAAGGCTAGTAAAAATACAAATACTGTAAACGATTTCTTTTGCATGAATTTCATTATGTACCCCCTACATACTGAGAATTTTTTTCAATAGCAAGCATGATATTAAGCCTTTATTCTTTGATTGTCAATATAGACGGCTGAAAATAATTCTCATTTCCGTTGACAATGAGAATTAAGTTGAAATACACTTACAACGTATCATTATACATTGAAGGGGAAACGCTGCATGTTATTAAAAACAAATCAAGCAAAATGGATTGGATTATTTGTTGGGATCATTGCAGTCATTATTTGTATTTGGGGAAGTATTATTTTCGGATATACAAATACGAGCTGGAAATTAGCATTAGATGCTTTTTTTCATTTCAATGGTTCCAATGAACATATTATTATTCAAAATGTACGTCTACCAAGGGCATTAATTGCAGCTAGTGTTGGTGCTAGTTTAGCCATTGCGGGTTGTCTTATGCAAACTTTAACGAAGAATCCGCTTGCTTCTCCAGATTTTATTGGATTAAATTCAGGTGCTGCCTTCTTCATAGTTGTAGCAATTGTTATTTTTTCCGTGACATCATTATCAGCTTTCACGTGGATTGCCTTTTTAGGAGCAGCAGTTGCAGCTGTACTTGTATTTGCTTCTAGTTCTTTAGGAAAAGAAGGGACAACGCCTCTTAAGTTAACATTAGCAGGGGTCGCAATTAGTGCGTTATTTTCATCATTAACACAAGGATTACTTGTGTTAAATGAAAAGGCGCTTGAAGAAGTATTATTTTGGCTTGCCGGATCTGTGCAAGGAAGAAAGTTAGAAATTTTACAATCTGTATTCCCATATTTATTAATAGGCTGGATCGCATCTATTATGATGGCAGGGAAAGTAAATACATTGATGATGGGGGAAGACGTCGCGAAGGGGCTTGGACAACGAACAATTTTAATGAAATCATTCGTGTTACTTATTATTGTCCTGTTGTCTGGTGGTTCAGTTGCGGTTGCTGGTCCAATTGGATTTATTGGAATTATTATCCCGCATTTTGCCAGATTTCTTGTTGGAGTAGATCACAGATGGAGAGTACCGTATAGCGGCTTGTTAGGGGCAATACTACTAATCTTGGCTGATATAGCAGCAAGATATGTCATTATGCCACAAGAAGTACCAGTAGGAGTTATGACAGCATTTATTGGTGCACCGTTCTTTATTTATATTGCACGTAAGAGAGGGCTTAGCAAATGAAGAAGTATATTCCGTTTCGTATAGGAAAAGGCGGGCTCTCGTTTTTAATGTATAAACGAGCTTGTCTCGTCTTATTCAGTTTACTAGTTGTTTTAATAGGATTATTTTTTGCGAGTGCAGGTATGGGAGACATGAAAATTGCTCCTTATGATGTATGGCAAGCAATCACTGGAAATGGCGATGCGATGTCCAATATGGTTGTAAATAAGTTTCGTATGCCGCGTATTTTAATTGCCATCCTTGTAGGAATCGCACTTGCTGTAGCAGGATGTATTTTACAAGGTCTCGTTCGAAATCCACTGGCTTCTCCTGATATCATCGGGATTACAGGTGGTGCAAGTGTTGCAGTTGTATTATTTTTAGCTATATTTAGTGATAAAAATAATGCGCTAACTGTAAGCATTCATTATATGCCGTTAGCAGCTTTTGTTGGGGCAACGATTGTAGCACTTTTTGTATATTTATTTGCATGGAGAAATGACGGATTATCACCGATTAGTCTTGTTTTAATTGGTGTTGGCTTTTGGGCATTAACGAAAGCGGCAACGACTTTGTTTATGTTGTTAGCGCCAATTTACCAAGCGAGTCAAGCGAATGTATGGATTACAGGCACTGTTTACGGGTCTTCATGGCAAAACGTTATGGTGCTTGCGCCGTGGGTTCTCATTTTAACGGTAATATCATTTATAGCTGCTAGACATTTAAATGCGCAAGAGCTAGGGGATGATATTGCGATAGGACTTGGTGTTCCTTTAACGAAGTCACGCATATTCATGTTATTACTTAGTACAGCTTTAATTGGCGGTGCGGTTGCTTTTGCTGGAGGAATTGGATTTGTCGGTTTAATGGCACCTCATATTTCACGAAGACTAATTGGTTCTTTATACGGTGCATTACTCCCAGTTGCGGCTATTGTTGGTGCAATTTTAGTACTTGCTGCAGATTTAATTGGGCGTACAGTTTTCACCCCACTTGAAATTCCAGCAGGGGTATTTACATCAGCAATTGGTGCACCTTATTTTATTTATTTACTTTATAAAAGTCGGAATTCATAAAGGGAGATGAATATGCAAAAAGCATTGGAGACGAAACGTTTGACGTTGTCTTATGGTGAAACAATTATTATTGACGAGTTGAATTTAGAAATTCCAAAAGGCGAAATTACAATCTTCATCGGCTCTAACGGTTGCGGGAAATCAACTTTATTGCGTTCACTAGCTAGATTATTAAAACCAACAACTGGTGACATTTTGTTAGATAATCAAGCCATTCAAAGTATGCAAACGAAGCAAATTGCTCGTCAAATGGCAATTTTACCGCAAGGACCACAAGCGCCAGAAGGGCTTACAGTATTGCAACTTGTAAAGCAAGGACGTTATCCGTATCAAACATGGCTGAAGCAATGGTCAGAAAAAGATGAGGAAATGGTACAGAAAGCACTTGAAGCAACAGGTATGACAGAATTTGCTGAGCGTGATGTGCATGCTCTTTCAGGTGGGCAACGTCAACGTGCTTGGATTGCAATGACGCTTGCACAAGATACAGATATTATTTTATTGGATGAGCCTACTACCTATTTAGATATGACTCACCAAATTGAAGTGCTAGATTTATTATTCGAATTAAATGAAACAGAAAAAAGAACAATTGTTATGGTACTACACGATTTAAATTTAGCATGCCGTTATGCAGATAATATTGTAGCCATTCAAGATAAACAAATATATGCACAAGGTAAGCCAGAAGAAGTAGTAGATGAGAAACTAGTACGTGATGTATTCCGAATGGAATGTCAAATTAGTACGGATCCGTTATTTGGGACGCCACTTTGTATCCCGCACGGAAGAGGGAGACGGTTAGTTAAAGAAGTTGTTCAGGCAATGAGATAATAAAAAAACGATGAGTGATTCATCGTTTTTTTATTTGGTACAAGAAAATAGGAGGAAGAGAGGAATTCGTAAACGACGTTCATATTCTTCATCATTTTGAAAATAAGTCTGATTTGGTGTAGCTTCTTTTAAGGATGTAATTGTAAATCCGGCTTGTTGTAACAATATGAAATACTCTTCTGTTGTGCGATGATATTTAATAACCTCCTGGTCAATCCATGGTTCAACCCGTTTGCCTAGTTTAAAATAATCATCGACGAGCCAGCTAGTTCTTTTACCACTCATTTGTAAGCTTTCAAATGAAGAGGTAATAACGGGATGTTGAACGCTAAAGGTAAAGGTTCCATTTGTTTTTAAAGTTTGAAATACATTTTGAAAAATGATATCAAGATGTTCAATATAATGTAAAGCGAGTCTAGATGTTACTAAATCAAAAGTGGAAGAGGGATAGGTATAATCTTTGAGGTTTATAAAATGAACAGATCCATTTTTATTTTCTAGTTGTTTTTTAGCTTTTTCATACATAAGCTGAGAGCCTTCAATACCGGTGTAAGAGTAGCATCCGTTTTCTAATAATTCCTCGCCAAACTTAGCATTACCACAGCCTAAATCGAGGATTTGCTTTCCTTTAACATCACCAATGAGTTGAAAGAAGGCTGGTTTTTCAAGTGACTCATTTGGGCTATTTTCTCGGTATCTTCGTTTCATATATTGTTCAAAAAATGCTTCGTTATTATATACATCAGATTCAGTAAATGCCATGATTGAAGCCCCCCTTAAATATTTTTTTTATTCTACCAAATATGAAAAGTAAATGATAGATTTCTTGTAATGAATCATATATAATCTAAAATTGTAAGCGGTTACTTTAAACTATTTTTCTATAATAAATTCTGAAAACGTGTTAAGCTAGTAGAGGGATTATTAGAACTATTAAGACAATAATCCGCTTACATGAACGATGGGAGGCTTCACGATGTCTAGTAAAACACTTGCAAAATTTTTAGAAGAAAATTTAGAGGATTTAAAATCAAAGGGGCTTTATAACGTAATTGATCCGCTTGAGAGTTCAAATGGACCAATCATTACAATTGGCGGAAAAGAATATATTAACTTATCTTCAAACAACTATCTTGGATTAGCAACAGATAGCCGTTTGCAAGAAGCAGCAATTGGTGCTATTCATAAGTACGGCGTTGGAGCAGGAGCTGTTCGTACAATTAACGGTACTTTAGATTTGCATATTAAATTAGAAGAAACAATTGCAAAGTTTAAACATACAGAAGCAGCAATTGCTTACCAATCAGGATTTAACTGTAATATGGCAGCGATTTCAGCCGTTATGGATAAAAATGATGCGATTCTTTCAGACGAATTAAACCATGCTTCTATTATCGATGGTAGTCGTCTATCAAAAGCAAAAATTATCGTTTATAAACATTCTGATATGGAAGATTTACGCCAAAAAGCAATCGCGGCGAAAGAATCAGGTCTTTACAATAAATTAATGGTAATTACAGACGGTGTCTTTTCAATGGATGGAGATGTTGCAAAACTACCAGAAATCGTTGAAATTGCAGAAGAGTTAGATTTAATGACATACGTAGATGATGCACACGGTTCAGGTGTACTTGGAAAAGGTGCAGGAACTGTAAAGCACTTCGGTCTGTCGGATAAAGTTGATTTCCAAATTGGTACATTATCAAAAGCAATTGGGGTAATTGGTGGATATGTAGCTGGGAAACAAAACTTAATTGACTGGTTAAAAGTTCGTTCACGTCCATTCTTATTCTCTACAGCATTAACACCAGCTGATGCAGCAGCTTGCATGAGATCAATTGAAATCTTAATGGAAAGCACAGAGTTACATGATCGCCTGTGGGAAAATGGTCGCTATTTAAAACAAGGATTAAAAGAACTTGGCTTTAACATCGGAGAAAGTGAAACGCCAATTACACCTTGTATTATTGGGGATGAAGTGTTAACACAAGAATTTAGTAAACGTCTAAATGAAGAAGGCGTATACGCAAAATCTATCGTGTTCCCAACTGTAGCAAAAGGAACCGGACGCGTTCGTAATATGCCTACAGCAGCTCATACGAAAGAAATGTTAGATGAAGCAATTCGTAAGTATGAAAAAGTAGGGAAAGAAATGGGCATCATTTAAGTAACGACATCTTTTGAATAGCTTGCAAATGAGGAGTGGGGAAAATGAAAAAAATTCTAGTAACCGGTTCTTTAGGGCAGATTGGTTCTGAACTAGTAATGAAACTTCGTGATGTATACGGCGCATCAAATGTTATTGCAACAGATATTCGTGAAACAGATAGTGAAGTAGTAACGTCTGGTCCATTTGAAACGTTAGATGTAACAGATGGACAAAAACTACATGATATCGCAAAGCATAATGAAGTAGATACAATTATTCATTTAGCAGCTTTACTTTCGGCAACAGCAGAAAAAAATCCGTTATTTGCATGGAATTTAAATATGGGCGGACTTGTAAATGCATTAGAAGCAGCTCGTGAATTAAACTGTAAGTTCTTCACGCCAAGTTCTATCGGTGCATTCGGTCCATCAACGCCGAAAGATAATACGCCACAAGATACAATTCAGCGACCTACTACGATGTATGGGGTAAACAAAGTAGCAGGAGAATTACTATGTGATTATTATCATCAAAAGTTTGGCGTTGATACGCGCGGCGTACGTTTCCCTGGTTTAATTTCTTACGTAGCTCCTCCAGGAGGCGGAACAACTGATTATGCAGTTGAAATTTATTATGAGGCAATTAAAAAAGGCACATACACCTCATACATTGCAGAAGGAACATACATGGATATGATGTACATGCCAGATGCTTTACAAGCAATCATTTCATTAATGGAAGCTGATCCAAGTAAGCTAGTGCATAGAAATGCATTTAATATTACAGCGATGAGCTTTGAGCCAGAGCAAATTGCAGCATCAATTCGTAAACATATTCCGACGTTTACAATGGATTACGCTGTAGATCCTGCTCGTCAAACAATCGCTGATAGCTGGCCAAACTCTATTGACGCAACAGCAGCAATGAAAGAGTGGGGCTTTAAAGCGGAATACGATTTAGACAAAATGACAACTGACATGCTGGCGAAGTTAAAAAAAAAGTTCGCAGCTGAGTTAGTGATGAATTAATAGGAAGGGTCGATTCTTAGGAATTGACCTTTTTTGTTTTTATTTTAAGAATATACAAATAATTACAAACGTGATAAAATGAGTTAATTTGTGTATAAAGGGGCGACAGAGAATGGGAGTTAGCAAAGGGAATTTACAATGCGTCACGTTTAACGGGAACATTTAAGCTTCGATCGGGACAAGTATCAAATCAATACTTTGATAAGTACTTATTTGAATCTAATCCAGTACTATTATTAGAAGTTGCTAAACAATTGAAAGAGCTCATTCCTCCTGAAACAGAAGTACTCGCAGGTTTAGAGATGGGAGGTATTCCAGTAGCAACAGCATTATCTTTACAAACGAGTATACCAGTTGTATTTGTAAGAAAAGAAGCGAAGAAGTACGGTACATGTAAGTTAGCAGAAGGTATTGATATTACTGGGAAAAATATTTGTGTTGTTGAAGATGTTATTACGACAGGTGGTCAAATATTATTAAGCACGAAAGATTTAAGAGAACTAGGTGCGAAAGTACATCATGTTCTAGGTGTAATCGAACGAACAAAAGAGGAAGAGAAAACTTATTAGAAGATGGCTTACAACTACATTCTTTATTTACAATGGATGAGTTAATTGAAGGAGAAAAGCAACATGCAAAGAGTTGATGTCGTATATGCACTAATACATGACGAAGAAACAGATAAAATATTAATGGTACATAATGTAGAACAAAATGTTTGGTCATTGCCAGGCGGGGCTGTTGAAAAGGGCGAAACGTTAGAGGAAGCTTTAGTAAGGGAAGTAAAAGAAGAGACAGGTTTAACGGTTATGGCAGGTGGACTTGTTGCGATCAATGAAAAATTCTTTGAAGAATCCACGAATCATGCACTATTATTTACATTCCGAGCGAATGTAGTAAAAGGTGAACTTATGGCAGAAGATGAAGAGGAAATTTCCGCAATAGAGTGGTTAGATCGAACAATCGCAAATGAACGATTCCCATTCTACGATGGAGGATTCGAGTCATTATTAGAAGTAGCCATTCCATACAAGTTTCAGCCAGAAACAAAGTGATTGGAAGAAAAAAACAGGAGCGACAACGCTCCTGTTTTTTCTATTCAATCGTCTTCAGTAATAACTTTTTCAATAGTGGTTTAATCTTCAAACGTAAATCTTCAGCGTGATTTGCAACTAAGAAGTGATGGTTATAAATGTTCTTCATTAATTGATAAGTTGCTTCTTTCGCTTCGCCTTCTTCGATAAATATTCCAATTACTTCCATTCCGCTTTTGCGAGCAAGTTTGACAGCTTCATGCGTATCTAAAATACCGTCTTGTTGATAGTCTAGTGCAGAAGGCTCACCGTCTGTGAAGACAAGTAAGAATTTATGCTTTTCTGGTCTTTTCGCGAGCTTTTCAGAAACGATACGAATAATATATCCGTCGCGATTATCTTCTTCTTCGCGAAGTTGCATAATTTCGGGACCAACGTTTGGTAACGTTGAGTTTTTATATGTCACAACTTCATGGATAACGTTCGGTTTATCTTCAGGCTTAGCACTAGAAGCATCTTCCCAAAATCCGCTAATAGCGTGCGGGATTTTTAAAGATTTCAACGCTTCATGGAATAGGACAACACTCTTCTTCGTTTCTTCCATTTTGTTATACATAGAACCAGAACAGTCCACTAATAGTTGGAATGCAACATCGAGCTCTTGCGATTCTTGTCCTTTTTTATAAAACATGCGCGGTTGCTTTTCAGTATAAATACGAAGGAATTTCTTACGAAGTCTTCCGTAGTATTTATCACTATTTGCATTCGTTTTATTTTCAATCGTTTTTTCGATAATTTTCTTTAATTCTTTTACATCTTTATTAACGACAGATTTGATAGCTTGGTAATCTTTTTTCTCGTCAGGGTTTGATTTGCGAGCTTCTTTAAATGTATGAGAGGCACCAACGTTATACTTGCCATATACACCGTCGTTTTGACTAGAAGCATGGGAAGCTCTTGCTTCCTCTGTATCAGCACCATCAAAGTTAGATTGTGTACTTTTTTGAGAAGTACCTTGTACAGAACCAAGTGCTTGGTCGCCATCCTCTGATTCACGAGCAGTATCACCCATCATATTTGTTTTTGTTCCACTTTCTAATTCAAAGCGTAAAAAGTTCTCGTTTTCGTTATTTTTATTTTCACGATGCCATGTGGAGAAACTTTCATCCATTTTGTTTTTATTTTCATCGTCATCTATGAGCTGCGTATCATCATTTGCTAATGTTTCAGGACGACTGTCTTTCTCATCTGCAATAACAGATAAGTAGAGCGGAGCATGTCCGAAATAATTGTTCAGCATGTCACTTTCAAGAAGCTCCTCTAAGCGATAGCGAATTTTCTCAACGATATACATAATATCTTCCGTATTACGAGCTTGGAATGTTTCATGCAAAATTGCTTCAATTTGCTCGAAATATTCATTATTAAACATTTCATATTTATCGCTCGTTAACGAAAGATAACATAGACAAAATAGACGATCACCGTGATAGTTACGAACGCGATTGATTTCATTTTGTGAGCCGAAGTAGTTGCGATACATTTCTTTTCTTCTTTTAAAAACATGCTTTGTGCCAGGGCGTAAGTTTTTTACGATTTCCTCAACACGTAAATCTTCTAATAGAACAAATAATTGTGTTAAAAACTTTTTTAAGGGTGATTCTTGTAATTCAATCGCATAAGAACGAATTAAAGTCATGTCCGAGTAATGTTTATTACCAAGTGCTTTTAAAAACACTTCGCTTTTTAATCCGATTACTGTATCCTCTTCTTTTCGATCATCCCAAAAGTGACTAATGACAACCTTTTTTTCAATTTCGTCGTAGTATGCTTTATAGCCATACTCAAGGTAGGCATCGTCTTCTTTTAGAAGAGCATACATTAAGTTTTCCATTTGTAGAAACAGCGACGCATCAATTTTTTTGTCACTAAAAATTTGTCTCATGAATTATCCCTCAAAGAAATAACTTTCTGCTAATTCACGGACAGTCATTTGTTCTGTTTCATCGTTTAATTTTGCGATAATGCTTCGTTCGATAGCGCGCATAACAGGAATATACACACCTAAATCACATGCGTCGAGAATACCACGAATACTTGCTGCTTCTTCACTTACACGTCCATCACGAGCTAAAGGCATAAGGTCGCTTGCAAATGCAACGAACTTTTCAATTGTTGCAACATCTTTTAATTTTGATTCAGCTAATAATAGTTCTTTTAATGTATCACCTTGAATGTAAGGAACTTCAATAATAACGAAACGGTTTTTTAACGCTTCGTTTAGTTCGCTTGTTCCAACGTAACCTTCATTAATTGCTGCAATTACGCGATATTCGTCATCACCGTATACAACTTCTTGTGTAAATGGATTTGTAATCATTTTACGGTAATCTAATGCACCGTGAAGAAGTGGTAATGTTTCAGGTTTTGCCATATTGATTTCATCAATATATAGGAAATGACCGTTCTTCATTGCTTTCATAAGAGGACCGTTAACGAATGTAACTTCAGATGCGCCATCTCTCGTTTGTAGTGTGTTGTATCCTAAAATACCTTCTACATCTAGGTCGACAGAACAGTTAATGCTATGCATTGGTTTTTGGAATAAAGAAGAAAGAGTTTCAGCTAGTACTGTTTTACCACTACCAGTCGGCCCTTTTAATAGAATGTTTTTGCCAAGAAGAAGTGCTGTAATAGCATCTTCAATAATGCTGTTATCAGATGCTTTATATATTTTCTTTCCAATTAAATGTGCATTTTCACCAGCTTCTTGCTTATTCTTTTCGTGAATTGTAGAAAGCTGCTGTTTTAAATCAGCATGTATATGAAATTGTTCTAACATGTATTTCCCACCTAACATTATTTTCATAAAGTAATACATCTTATGATAACTTGTTTTAATATGGTATGCAAAGAAAAGGAGAGGGGAGTAATGGAAAAGAAAAAGCAATCAATGTTACATTGATTGCTTACAGTAAAGGAGAAATGAGTCGCATGAAAGACTCTAATATTCGTTTTTTGATACTTCTTTTTTGGAAGGCGTTCCATTTAATTTCATAGGAATGCTTAAAGTCATCTTCAAAATCAAGTTTAATATCATGAACAGTTTCTGATTCATAAAGTACGCTAATAAGTTCATAATTTAATTCGAAGCTGCGTACATCCATATTTGCTGTTCCAATTGTCGCGATTTTATCATCAACGAGTACAATTTTCGCATGCATAAAACCATCTTTATAACTATAAATGGAGGCACCAGCTTTTAAAAGTGGAGTGAAGTAGGACTGAGATGCTTGATCACTAATAATACTATCACTTTTACCGGGATATAAAATGCGTACATCTATGCCAGAAATCGCACTTAAGCGTAATAATGTTAAAGTTTCTTGATCCGGAATAAAGTATGGTGTAGCAATCCAAATCGATTTTTTTGCAGATCCCATAACAGCTAATAATGTATTGCGAATGCTTTTATCATCTGAGCTTGGTCCGCTCGCTACAATTTGCACAGCACCTTCTGCACTTGAAATTTCTTTACCTGGGAAGTATTGTCTATTCATAAATTGATCCCAAGAATAAGTATTCAATCCACTAGATGCATAGAGCCAATCCTCTAGAAAAATTGCTTGTAATTTATATAGCGCTTTTCCTTCTATTTTTAAATGACTATCACGCCAAACGGGAAATTTTTTTGAACGGCCAAGATATTCATCACCAACGTTGAGTCCACCAGTAAAACCGATTTCTCCATCTACAATGACGATTTTACGGTGGTTACGATAATTAACTGTTTCAAGTAACCAAGCTGAAAAAATAGGGTCAAATTCAACAATTTCAATCCCAGCTTCTTTCATAGGCTTTAAAAAGCGTCTTCTTAACGTATTACTTCCTAATCCATCATAAAGGAAGCGTACAATAACACCAGATTTTGCTTTTTTTATTAACGCATCCCGAACTTTTGTACCAATCTCATCAGATTTATAAATATAGTATTGAATATGTATGTGATGTTTTGCTTGCTCGATAGCTTGCAAAATTTCTGAGAATGTTTGATCTCCGTTTGTTAAAAGTTTTGTAGTTGTTCTATCTGCGGCAGGTCCGCCTCCAAATTTTTGTATAACTTTTGTTAAATGTGTAGAACGCTCATGTAAGGGGACTGTGAGTGATAATTCTACTCGTCTTCCTTCTAATATTTCACGGAATAATTTTCTTTGTTCTTCTGAACGATGGAGATGTTTTTTTCTTCTCCAACGGCTACGCCCGAAAATAGAGTATAAAAGCACACCTACAACGGGAAGAAGTGCTAATACTAAAAACCATGCTAAAGTGCTTTGTGGAGATCTATTTTCGATAAAAATAACGAAAGATATTCCTATGATTGTAAGAGACCATAATACACCGAAAAAGGTATATAGTGAGAGGATAGACGTATCTAAAAGTAAGAGTACGATAGATACAATTATAAATACCAATAATAATTGAACGATAGGCTTCTTCATTGCTATAAAATTCCTCTAATCTTTCTTAAATATAGACTTCTTATATAAAAAGGTACAATCCGACATTCTTATTATAAAGTGTTTTGTTTTTTTTACAAAATATAGACATTTTCCCCATGCTTTCCGCATTTGTCCTACATACAGTATATTGTTACGTTATTAGCCCGCTATTTGCTGGTTAATAAACAGTGTAGGGGGACAAAATCCTTGCCCCTTATATAGGAAAGGGGATAACCATATTACGTGGATTCTTCCTATTATATAGGTTGCCAACAAGGTCCGTACTATTCATACAATATCTATTAAGATAAGAAAATGGAAAAGGAGCGGGGAAACATGAATTATATAGAAAATAACGGATTGTATTATCGTAATCATCATCATGGAGGGCACCATCATAACGGCGGACATCACCACCATGGAGGGCACAATCACCATGATCATCATCACCATCACGGAGGTGGATGGGGCTGGGGTGGCGGCTCATGGGGCGGTGGATTTTTCCCTGGAAGTTTTGCTGGAGGCGTGTTAGGTGGGCTTACAGCTGGCGCATTAACGGGTGCAGCAAGTGGAGGCTACTATCCAGCGCCGTACCCAGTAACTTACCCAGCGCCATACCCAGCACCATATCCAACGCCATATCCGGGTTATCAGCAAATACCATATCCTTATTAAACTAAAAAAGAGGCTTTCCTCTTTTTTTAGTTTAATGAAGCATTTATTTCTAAAATACTTCCAAAATAAAGGTGGAAATATGTTAATATTTTGTTATTGTAATTCAAAGACATATATACTAATTTTATATTATTATTCGTGAATAGTTGTATAGTGTGCTCGAACTTCTATTTCGCTAGTAAAAGGTTAGATGTGAGCAGAATTAGTAGGAAACAGAGGTCGTATAGAGCTAGTTTTATAAAGGAATGTAAGAGAATGAATAAGGTATAATAAAGTCAGCTAATTATAGCGATAAGAAGCTACTATGTATAATTGAAACGGTATTATATTGCTTTTTATTACAAATAATATTATGTTATTTTAATCGACATATTTCAAAATGTGATTTATGTAAAGGACGATTATTAGGAAATGAAATATCTCTATTTCTATGAAAAGAAACAAGTTGTGTTTTAGTCAGATAGGAAGCAAGGAGAGATGCGCATGCTAGAACAAAGAGGTCATGCATTATATGACTCTTCATTGCGAGATTTAAAGTTAGCATTAGATGAGTCTTCAATTGTTGCGATTACAGACCGAAATGGTCGTATTACATATGTAAATGATAAGTTTTGTGAAATCTCCAAATATACACGAGAAGAGTTAATAGGGAAAGATCATCGTATTTTAAATTCAGGATATCACCCAAAAACATTTTTTCAAATGCTATGGAAGCGTATTTTAAGCGGAAAAGTATGGAGAGGTGAGATTCGAAATCAAGCAAAAGATGGTACATATTATTGGGTTAAAACAACAATTGTTCCATTTTTAAATGAAAAAGGAGAGCCATATCAATTTATTGCGATCCGAAATGATATTAGTAGTAGGAAAGAAGCAGAACAGAGGTTGCGGTTAAGCGAAAGTCGTTATAGAGAGCTTGCGTATCATGATGCTTTAACAAGTTTACCGAACCGCTTACAATTAATAACGACTGTTAACGAATTGATTGCAGATAAAAAAGAGTTTGGTATGATTTATTTTGATTTGGATCGTTTTAAATTAGTAAACGATACGCTAGGTCATATGATAGGAGATTTACTTTTAAGCGAAGTTGCTTCACGGTTGCATTATGTGCTAGGAGAGAAAGACGTTCTGGCTAGGCTGGGTGGCGACGAATTTGTGCTGTTAACAAAAAATCATACACAAGATGAGATGAGGCAGCTAGCGACATCTGTGTTGTCGTGTTTTCAAGCACCATTCATGCTTGAAGGTCATGAAGTATATATTTCAGCTAGTCTAGGACTTTGTTCATATCCGCAAGACGGACAAGATGTGGAAACGTTATTGAAGAATTCGGATTTAGCTATGTATAGCGCAAAAGAACAGGGCAGAAATGCAGCGTGTTTCTTTACAGATGAATTACGTGCGAAAATAAATCGTAGAATGAAAATTGAATTTACTTTGCAAAAGGCAATTCGTGATGAAGAGTTAGAGGTGGCACTGCAGCCTATTATTGATTTGAAAACGAAGAAATATACTGGTATCGAGGCTTTAGTACGTTGTACGACAGAAGAAGGGCCTATTTCCCCAAGCGAATTTATCCCTATAGCTGAAGAATCTGGACTTATTATAAAATTAGGAGACTGGGTATTAGAAAAGTCATGTCGCTTATTTAAAACATTGCCAGAGTACGAAGAAGGACTAAAGTTATCTGTGAATTTATCTATACAACAATTAATGCAAAAGCATTTTATTTTATCTGTACGTAGTATTTTAAAGAGAACTGGCTTTTCTCCAAATCGTTTAATTTTAGAAATAACGGAAAGCACTGCTGTTCGTCATTTTGATTATATTATTGCTACATTACAAGAATTAAGAAGTATGGGCGTTTTAATTGCTTTAGATGACTTCGGAACGGGCTATTCTTCCTTATACTATTTAAAACAACTGCCACTGGATATAGTGAAAATTGATCGTAATTTTATTCGTGAATTTCATTATGATCACGCACAGCCAGAGCGAACGATTGTAAAGTCTGTTATTGAAATTGCCCATAGCTTAAATTTAGCAGTAGTTGCTGAAGGGGTAGAAACAGTAGAGCAAGAAAGCTTATTACAATCTATGGGCTGTGATTATGTACAAGGATTTTATTATGCGAAACCTTTATCTGTAGGAGAGTTAAAAGAAAAGTTAATTACAGATTTTGAATAAAAAAGAGAAGCCGGTAGCTTCTCTTTTTTTAATTCATTTTTTGTGAGTCTTTCATTAGTACTGGATAAAGAATAAGACCTAATACGAATAATCCAATCCCTAAGAAGAATGTTTTTAAATCAGCAGTTCCCGTTTTGATAACCCAAATAGAGTATACAAATGCTAATGTAGTAATGATTCCATCCTTTATTCGAGAGCCAGGCATTATATCATAAGTTTCCCCTGTAATAACCAATTTAAATTGGTACAGCGTCGAAACAAGGTATGGAATTAAATAAGCTAATGTTGCTACAATGATAGCGAAATTATAAGCTTCTGATACAGTACCAGAAATCGTTGAGAATAAGAAAATTTGCGTCATCACATTTGTAATAAATAATGATTTTGAAGGACTCCCTTTTTTATTTGTTTTCGCGAACAACTTAGGAAAAAGTCCATTCTTTGCTGCCTGATAAGGTACTTCTGAACTAACAACGATCCAGCCAACTGTAGATCCAAATAAAGATACAAGTGCAAGTAAAGCCATTATATATGCGCCTTTATTGCCAATTGCTAAATTTAATGCGTCTACTAATGGTTTTTGAGATTCCTTTAAAGCATCTTGTGGAAGAGCTCCCATTGTAAGTAGCGTAATTGACATGTAAATAAGAAGAGCGATAATTAATCCGAAAATAGTCGCTTTTTTAACATCACGCTGAGATTTAGCACGGTTAGAAAGCATTACAGCAGATTCAATACCGATAAATGCCCAAAGCGTTGCAATAGCAGCTGAATTGATTTGTCCACCTAACGAAATTGATTGTCCTGCTTCATTCATAAATGTTTGGCCGTCTCCGAAATTAGAGGCATTGAAAATGAATAATGTGATTACAATAAACATTGTAAATCCGATAATTTTTGCAATGGTAGCAAGAAGATTCATATTTCCAGCTCGATCAATATTTTGAGAAAGAATGTATTGAATTCCCCATAACATAAGGCTACATACGAGGAAAGTTAATCCTTTTCCGAGTTCTAGTGAAAATCCGTTCGTTGAAAAGAGAATTTGCTTACTTTGTAACACTGGAAAGAATGTTGATAAATATCCAGCAAAGGAAATAATAACAGATGCTGTTGCAGCCCAGTTCGCAGCCCAATATCCCCATGCCATACTATATCCAGCAACTTTACCCGCTTTTTTTGAAGGAAACATCGCTTGCGCGTAACTTTGTGGTCCTGCTTTTAATTCTGGCTTGCGAATTGCTAAATTTCCAAATACGAGTGCAATCATAAATACGCCAAGGCCTGTAATACTCCATGCAAGTGTAGAACCCATTGGACCTGATACGTGCGCTAAATTTGCTGGAAGCATAAATACGCCACCGCCAACCATATTCCCGATAACAAAAGCTGTTAAAATCCATAATCCCCATTTTTTCGTTTCCATTTTTGTTAACTCCTTTGTAGTAAGATTTGCTTAAACATCATTTTTTACTAGCTTTTTGGCAATAAAAAAAGAGCCATGTAGATAAAAAATACCTACATGGCTCTTCGCCTAACGTAGGTACAACGGGAATAACCCTTGTACCTACGCGTAATTTTTCCGCTAGGTTTCAAGGGTTACGTATGATGATGATGTTTTTGTGCAAATGTAACTACAATTGTTGTATAAGTAAGCATAGTTCTTTGCTCCCTTTCTCCTCTGATTTTGAAGTTAGTATACTACATGTTTTTTTGAATGAAAAGAAAAATATAAAAATTTTTATAAAAATACGCTTTAGAGACTAAATATTTACCTGTATTTTTCCTATACTGGAAAATAAGTGAGAGATTGGCAGAAGAGTATAGCATGGTATAATACATATAGAATTAGAAGGTGACAAGGGGCTATTGTAGATGATGAGTAAGTATGAGCAAATTTATACAGAAATCAGTAAGTCTATTGATAATAAACAATTAAAAGAGGGATGCAAAATCCCATCAGAAACTGAATTAATGAAGCAGTATGAAGCAAGTCGAGGTACTGTAAGAAAAGCAGTAGATTTATTGCAAGAGCGTGGATATGTTCAAAAAATACACGGAAAAGGTGTTTTTGTTTTAAAGAGAAAAAACATTGAATTCAACTTTGGTGGTATTGTAAGTTTCCAAGAAGAAAATGAACGTTTAGGACGTCATTGTATTACAGAAGTCGTAGAAATAGAAAAAGTAAAAGCGACAAAAGAAGTTGCAAAACTATTAAACGTGAAAGAAAAAACAGAAATAGATCATATTAAACGCGTACGAAATATTGATGGAGAAAAAGTAATTTTGGATATCAATCATTTTGTGTCGGAATATATTCCAGGATTAACGAGTGAAATTGCGGCGGAGTCCATTTATAAATACATTGAGAAAGAACTAGGGCTTCATATTAGTTACTCACAGAGGGTAATTGAAGTGCAACCATGTACAGAAGACGATAGAAAGTATTTAGATTTAAATGGGACAGACTATGTTGTTGTTGTGAAAAACTTTACACATTTTTATGATGGAAGTCAGTTCGAATATACAGAATCCCGCCACCGTTTAGATATTTTTCATTTTTCGGATGTGGCGCGGAGAAAGTAAAGAGGTGGAACAAACTATTGTTTCATCTCTTTTTTTATAAAAAAAATACAAACTCGTATATACGAGTGTTGACTAACTTATATATACGAGTTAATATGTAAGTGTAAACGGTATCAAAAAAAGAAAAGAGGGACGGGAATATGGGGAAAGACTATCGTAAAACAGCAGAGGAAGTGTTGCAGTATATTGGTGGGAAAGACAATATTGAACAAGCTGCGCACTGTGTAACGAGGCTCCGTATCGCTTTAAAAGATGAAAGTAAAATAGATAACGATAAATTGCAGTCTGTTTCATTAGTGAAGGGAGCGTTTCATAATGCTGGGGTATTTCAAATTGTAATCGGTCCAGGAGATGTTGATCGAGTATATGCCGAATTGATAACGCTTGCAGGTATGAAAGAAGCGACAGTAGCTGACGTAAAAGATTCCGGAAACCAAAAGTTAAATCCAGCTCAAAAGTTTGTAAAAGTATTTTCAGATGTATTTATGCCGATATTACCAGCAATCGTAACAGCTGGTTTACTAATGGGTATTAACAATCTATTAGGGGCAAAGGACTTATTTTTTGAAGGTAAAAATTTATTAGATGTGTATCCAAACTTAAGTGGGCTTTGGGATTTAATTAATATGATGGCGAATACAGCATTCGTATTCTTACCAGCACTTGTCGGTTGGTCAGCAACGAAGCGTTTTGGTGGTAGTCCGATATTAGGGATTGTTATGGGGTTAATGCTTGTGCATCCTGCCTTATTAAACGCGTGGGATTATGGAAAAGCAGCGACTGGTTTAGATGGACAAAAGATTGAGTACTTCGATATTTTAGGATTATTTCAAATTGAAAAGGTAGGGTATCAAGGTCAAATCTTGCCTGTCTTAGTAGCAGCATTTGTATTAAGTAAAGTAGAAATCTTCTTAAAGAAACATGTACCAAATGCAATACAATTATTAGTTGTACCAATTACAACGATTGTCGTAACAGGTGTGTTGGCATTAGGGATTATTGGTCCAGTTACACGTCATATTGGAGATTTATTAACAGCTGGATTAGTAGGTGTATATGAAACTGTGCCAGTAGTTGGAGCAGTATTGTTTGGAGCATTATATGCACCGCTCGTAATTACAGGTATGCATCATATGTTTATTGCTATCGACTTACAATTAATTGCACAGCACGGTGGTACATTCATTTGGCCAATGATTGCTCTTTCTAACATTGCGCAGGGTAGTGCGGCACTTGCAATGTTCTGGATTTCTAAAAATCAAAATGATAAAAGTATGGCATCGACATCAGCGATTTCAGCATATTTCGGTATTACAGAGCCAGCTATGTTTGGTGTGAACTTACGAAATAAGTTCCCGTTCTATGCAGCAATTATAGGATCGGCTGTGGCAGCGATATTCATTACGTTAAATGGTGTATTAGCACCTGCTATCGGAATTGGCGGATTACCAGCATTTATTTCTATCATTCCGAAATCGATTCCAATGTTTATTGTAGGAATGGTTATCGCAGTTGTAATCCCGTTTACGTTAACGTGGTTATTTGCAAAAAGAGTTAAACAGAAGTAGGAGGAAGTTAAACATGAAGGATTGGCATAAAAGTGTAGTTTATCAAATTTATCCGAAGAGCTTTAATAGCTATTACAATAAAGAAACCGGTGATATAAAAGGCGTTACAGAAAAACTAGATTACTTAAAAGAACTCGGAGTAGATTATATTTGGTTAACACCGATATACCAATCACCACAAAATGATAATGGATACGATGTAAGTGATTATTACAGCATTGATCCATCTTACGGAACGATGGAAGAGTTTGAAGAGCTTTTAGAAGAAGCGAAAGCGCGTAACATTGAAATTATGCTAGATATCGTTGTAAATCATAGCTCGACGGAGCATAAGTGGTTTAAAGAAGCGAAGGAAGATAAAAATAGCCCATATCGTAATTACTATATTTGGCGTGATGAAAAAAATAATTGGCAATCTAAGTTTGGCGGATCTGCTTGGAAATATGATGAGAAGACAGAGCAATATTTTTTACATCTATTTGATGAGACACAAGCTGATTTAAATTGGGAAAATGAAAAGTTTCGTGAAGAAGTATATGATATGATGCGTTTTTGGCTAGATAAAGGGGTAACTGGATTCCGATTAGATGTTATTAATTTAATTTCAAAAAATCAACAGTTCTTAAATGATGACGGAAGTACGGCGACAAGCGATGGCCGTAAATATTATACAGATGGCCCGCGCGTTCATGAATATTTACAAGAGATGAACCGAAATGTTTTTGAAGGGAAAGATGTCATTACAGTTGGAGAAATGTCATCTACGACAATTGATAATTGTATTAAATATTCGAATCCGGATCGTAATGAACTGAGCATGACATTTAGTTTCCACCATTTAAAAGTAGATTATCCGAATGGTGATAAGTGGACGAAGGCTGATTTTGATTTCATTAAATTAAAAGAAATTATGTCTAATTGGCAAATTGAAATGCAAAAGGGCGGAGGATGGAATGCGTTATTCTGGTGTAATCATGACCAACCTCGTATTGTGTCACGTTTCGGTAATGATGAGAAGTATAGAAATGAATCTGCAAAAATGTTAGCGACAGCTATGCATATGTTGCAAGGCACACCTTACATTTATCAAGGCGAAGAAATCGGTATGACGAATCCTAAATTCGAGTCTATCGAGCAATATCGCGATGTGGAATCGTTAAATATATATGATATAAAGCTAGAAGAAGGATTATCAAAAGAAGAGATTATCGGGATTTTAAAACAAAAATCTCGTGATAACTCCCGTACTCCAATGCAGTGGAATGAAGAGGTGAATAGCGGATTTACAACAAATACACCTTGGATTACAGTTGCTGAAAACTTTAAAGAGATAAATGTAGAGAAGGCACTAGAAGATAAAGAGTCTGTATTTTATCATTACAAAAAACTAATTGAACTAAGAAAAACATATGATGTAATTACAGAAGGAAAATATGCTATTTTAGATGAAAATCACCCTAAGATTTGGGGATATACACGTATTGTAAATGATGAGGTATTACTTGTTATCAATAACTTTTATGGAGAAGAAATAACGTATTCTGTACCAGTCCATGTTCAAGTAGATGGAATGAAACAAGAAGTACTACTGTCGAATTATAAAGATTCCAGCAAGGATATTACAAAACTTAACTTAAGACCATATGAATCAATTGTGTATCGATATACGAAATAAAAAGGTTGTATGCCCGCGTGGCATACAACCTTTTATTTTAAGACACCGCTGTATAAAATATTTACTTCTACCTCTGGTTTGAATTTTACCTTTGCATAATCTTTATTCCAATTTTTTTTCTTCCATAAGTCAGGATGATAAGCAATAAGATGTCTTCCAATACCGAAAGCATCACAATTTGCTTTTTGTAGTTTGTTTGTTATTTTTTTCGCTTCTTTCGTAAGTTGTTTTGATAGTTCCTTATTTAGTTTTTTTCTGGCTTCCATTTTATAAATATTATCTCTTGGGGCTTCAAGTGCTATTACTTTTAGTTGAAGCTTAATGTGAGCATAAACATTTCCTTTTTTATCTGTTGTTATTTTTAAGTCCCGTTTTAACTTTCGATTGCTAATTTCCATTGTTAAATAATCAGATGTTTTCTCTGATTCATCGCTAGTAAGTTTTTGGGTTATACGGGCACTTGTTCCCATCTTTCCGGTTAATAATACGAATAAAACAGAATGTTTTAAAGGTAAATGCCCAGTTAATTTATCATTGTTAAATAAAGCTAACCCGTTTGTAATTACTTCTGTTCCTTTTATTTTTATAGAAGGGAGGGTAAAGTCTTTACCGGGATCTAACATTTTTGTAGCAGCTGTTTCTAAAGTTTCTTTTGGAAATACACTCATATCTTCTAAGCTTTTCACTTTTTTCTTTAGAAAATCTCCAATTAGTAAATTTCCTACTTTCTTTTTTTCTAGTATCTCGGATGTTTCACCATCTACTGCAATAAGTTTTACTAAAGCAGTTGGGTTTGTTGGGTCCCGAAAGCTGACATCTAAATAAGGTAGTACACCTTTTTTTAGAATTTTGGTTCCTAGTAATTGAACACCATATTTGAAATAACGAATATTTCCGGTTACATTTTTTTTCAGTGCATCGCTTGTATCTCTTATGTTATGCCCAGTTGCTGAATGTATTTCATTCTCGAATGAAGCTTGTTCTCCGCTTGAACTTTTTACGAGCTCAATTGTTTGCTGGAGTTTATTCTCTTCCGTAATATCAGATCCAATACTATAAGCTAACCTTGCTTCTCTTAATGGTTCTTGATCCCAGCAGCCAGAAAGGAATGCACTAGTACATAATACAAAAAGTAATTTAACTCTTTTTTTGAACATACTGTTCTCCTTTCTTATTTCTTATTACTGAATAAAGTAGAAATAAAAGAGGGAGGACAACGATGAAAATATAGGTGAACTTATCAGTGAAAGTTGCAATCACTTTTAATTCTTCAGGTGTATCGATAAATAAGGCTACACTAAAGGCAATAATACCAACGATTGGGACAGCTTTTTTATGATTAGCAAGATTGAATATATGTCCAATTCCTATAGAAGCAGCGCAGTAATAACTAGCGATAGAAGCTACAACTGTTATCATCCAAATTGGTATGAATAGTAAATCAGTTCGGTCTATAATCCCGATATGCAAGGAGCGTAATAAGTAAGCAACTGGTTCTGGAATAAGCTCAATTTGTTTTGGACTAAATACGATAAAGCAAATCCAAACAGTAAAAGTATAAAAAAGGGTTACAAATCCATTAGCGATAGAAATTGCCTTTAGTTTTGCTACAGAACTCCAGTTTACTTTTGGGAAAGCGATAAGAATAATTTCAAAACCATACATAGCTGTAATTGTTTCTTTTGATGCTTGAATAATATTCCACCATCCGGCTTCTGTAATTGGAAAAATATAAGAAAAATCAGCTCGTGAAAACCCTAGTGCAATTAAAAGAGCCATGGGCAAAATGAGAATAGAAGCCATGACATAAAATCGTACAATAACTTTGAATGTGTTATAGGCTATATAGCAGCAAGCTATCGTAAATAGTAAGAGAATTGCGTACCAAGGGGTCGCTTGCAAAACCCATACTTTAATGACATTACAAGCATTTAACATAACTGTCATACCGATAAGAGTAAAATAAAAAACATAAGCAAAGCCTAATAGTTTTCCAAACTTATTACCAAATAGCATACAAACACTTTCATACATATCTGCATCAGGAAATCGTTTTAAGAAAAGCCACATAAGTAAAATAATAAGTTGAATTGCAAGCCCAGCGATGAGAGCGGAAATCCATCCACCACCTTTTGCTATTGGGTGAAGACGGTTAGGTAGAGAAAGTATACCAACCCCGATTTGGCATTGAATAACGAAAAAGGTAAATTGAACAAGCGAAATTTTACTTTGCGTGTTTGTCACCGTCCTCATCCTCTCTCGTTACATGTTGGCGCTGCATTTTTTTCGGTTTTGGATCATGTGGTCGTTCCCAAAAAGACCAAATTGGTAGTCTTACAAAAGAATCTTTCATATCTTTAATCCGCATCGGAGCAACAGGAGAAAGATATGGTGTATGAAATGAATGTAACTGGCATAAATGAACGAAAGTTATAATGAGACCGAATGATATTCCTACGTATCCGAATATAGCAGCAAGAAGCATTAATGGAAAACGAAGAATTCGAACTGCTGAACTCATATCGTTCGATGGAACAAGAAAAGATGAGATTGCAGTTAAAGCTACAACGATAATCATTGTGTAAGAAACGAGTCCGGCTTTTACAATCGCATCACCAATTACTAAACCGCCTACAATACCGATTGTTTGTCCAACTCGGCTCGGCAAGCGAATACCAGCTTCCCGCAATAACTCGAAAATTAGCTCCATTAAGAGAGCTTCGAAAATAGGAGGAAGTGGTACTTTCTCTAATGAGGCTTTAATTGTATACACAAGTTCGAGCGGCAATACATCAGGATGAAAGGCTACGGTTGCGATATATATAGCTGGTAAGAGAAAAGCAATCAAGAAACTAACTAAGCGAATCATTCGGACGAAAGATCCAACGATCCAGCGGTTATTATAATCATCTGGTGATTGATAAAAAGCGAATAATGTAACGGGAACGATAAGAGCTGTTGGATCTCCATCAGATAAAATAGCAACTCGTCCTTCCATTAAATTTGCAGCTACTCTATCTGGACGCTCTGTATTTAATTGCTGCGGGAAGGGTGAGAATGACGTATCTTCTATAAATTCTTGTATGTATCCTGGTGGCATGAGTGCATCTGTCTTAATCGTTTCTAACCTTCTTTTTACTTCTGTAACTAAATCGTCATTAGCTATGTTTTGCATATAAGCAATTGCCACTTTCGTGTGCATTTCTTCACCAAGCGTGAAATATTTAACGACGACATGTGGACTTTTTATGAGTTTGCGAATAGAGGCTAAATTCGTTGCTAGATCCTCTACAAAACCAGTATGTGGACCGCGCACAATCCCTTCATTATCAGGCTCTGCTATATCTCGCTTTAAAGATAAAGCTGTTTCGAAAATACAAAAACTGTCGACGTGTTCATGAAAATATAAGGATTTACCTTGTAATAGAAGCTGTACGCCATAATTTAAATTTGTTTCTTTTTTCATATTTAATGTGGCGAAAGCTTTATCCAAAGGTAAATCCGAACGGGTTAATAAAGGCTCAAGAGCTAATTGGTGAATTAAATTTGGGTCTGCTAAAGATTCGATATATAAGATTGTTCCTTTGCCGTTTTGAAATGGGAGATCTAATTTTTTTATATCATCAGAATGGGAAAGTTTATTTTCAATGTAATTAATGTTCTCCGGAAGTGATGGAAACATATGCTTTTGTTTTTTACTCTCTTGTTGTTCTTTTTTCTCTGTCATAATTTCCACCTCTTTTAGAGTACAATTGTTTCTGTTAATTTTTGTCGTTTGTGAGAAATTTATGCTTGAATTATTTTTTAAAAAGAGGGTTGAAGGTTACGTTACATTGTCTTTTGTGCATTATTCAATTTCATAGCAGTACTTCTCACATTTGTGTCGAATTAAGAAGATATATAGGAGGGATACATATGGAAAGAGCTGTAGAACGAGTTTTTACAAAAGAGATTTTAGCAAGCGCAGCAAAGGCATTTCATGTAACAGTGGAAGACAAGCCGCTTGGAGATTTTGAGAATTATATTTTTAAGGCGAAGGGTGATAATGGCGAAGACTATGTATTACGTTTAACGCATTCGTCGCATCGTTCTAAAAAAGAAGTCGAGGCTGAACTAGATTTTTTACGATATGTTGCGGAGAACGGAGCAAAGGTAGCAGGACCTCTTTACTCAACTTCTCAAAATCTTGTAGAAGAAATTGGAGCGGAAGATAGCACTTTCTTTTTTGCATCTTTATTTACATATGCAAAAGGTGAGCAAGTAAAAGGCGAAGGATCGCATTATTGGGGAGATGCTTACTTTGAAGCGTGGGGAAAAGCGATTGGCCAACTGCATCGCCTAACAATGAACTATCCTAAAACAGATTATCGTGATACGTGGGAAGAAGATGAGAGCGGGATTGTTAATGAATTAGAAGATGATCAAGTGAAAAAGATTGCTGTGGTATTAATGGATGAAATAAAGCCTCTTCCAATTGAAAGAGAAACATTCGGCCTTATGCACGGTGACATTCATCCAGGTAATTTTCATTATGATGGTAAAGAGCTAACAATCTTTGATTTTGATGATGCGGCTTATAATTACTTTATACATGATTTAGCGATGGTTCTCTACTACTCTGTTCTATTTACACCGTGGACAGTGGAAGAGAAGACAGATTTTGCTCGTAAACAATTACAAGTTTTACGAAAAGGATATGAGTATGAGCACAGGCTGGCGGATAGTTGGTATGAATCGTTACCACTATTTTTACGTTTGCGTGACATAGGTCTATACGGCACACTCCAAAAGAAGTTCAAGGGGAAAGATATGCCAGATAACTTCCGAAAATTATCTGAAGAGTTATATGAAAGAATTATAAGCGAAGAAGCAATTGTGAATATATAATACATTTTGTTCAAAACAAAGTATACAAAATAAATGTATACTTTGTTTTTTTATACAAAAATATGTTTGTTTTATTAAAATAATATTGTCATAGATTCGGTATACATTTATAATTTTTATATATTCTGAATATTCTTGATAAAAAGGAGGGGGAATATTGGAAGCTTTCGTAAATTGGTTAAATAATATTGTTTGGAGTCCAGCACTTGTTTATTTATGTTTAGGAGTAGGTTTATATTTTTCTATTCGAACGAGGTTTTTACAAGTAAGGCATGTAGGAGAAATGGTGAAGCTGACATTTCAAGGAGAAAAATCAGAGGCTGGTGTTTCTTCCTTCCAAGCGTTAGCACTTTCGTTATCAGGGCGCGTTGGGACAGGGAATATAGCTGGGGTAGCAACGGCAGTAGCCTTCGGTGGACCAGGGGCTGTATTTTGGATGTGGGCAGTAGCCTTTTTAGGAGCAGGATCAGCTTATGTAGAATCAACACTCGCGCAAATATATAAGACGAAACACCAAGGTCAGTTTCGCGGTGGACCTGCTTATTACATTGAAAAAGGTTTAGGTGTGAAATGGTATGCTTTAGTATTCGTTGCAGCTACAATTCTTGCAACGGGGCTTTTACTACCAGGTGTGCAGGCTAATAGTATTGCTGTAAGTTTAGAAACGGCTTTTGGGATTAACACTACAGTATCAGGGGCTTTATTAGTTGTTGTATTAGCTCTTATTATCTTTGGTGGGGTAAAGCGAATTGTTAATGTGGCGCAAGTTGTCGTACCGTTTATGGCTGTTGGCTATATTTTAGTAGCTTGCGTCATTGTTGCTATGAATATTGAAAAATTGCCAGAAGCATTTATGTTAATTATAAGAAGCGCGTTTGCATTAGAAGCTGCTTTCGGTGGTATTATCGGTTTGGCAATCTCTTGGGGAGTAAAACGTGGTATTTATTCCAATGAAGCAGGGCAAGGAACTGGGCCACATGCGGCGGCAGCAGCTGAAGTATCACATCCAGCTAAGCAAGGTTTAGTGCAAGCATTTTCCGTTTACATTGATACATTATTTGTTTGTTCAGCAACAGCATTTATGATGATTATTACAGGCATGTATAACGTATTTGATGCAAGCGGAAAAAACTTTATCGTAAATAAATTAAATGGTGCTCAGCCAGGACCAGGATATACACAGGCAGCGGTAGAATCTGTTTTCCCTGGATTTGGAAACGGTTTCGTTGCAATCTCGTTACTATTCTTTGCATTTACAACAATTATGGCATATTACTACATTGCAGAAACGAATATCGCGTACTTGAATCGAGATAAAGACCGTCCTTGGTTGTCTATGGTACTAAAATTTGTCTTTTTAGGAGCTGTATTCTACGGCTGTATCAAAACAGCAGCAACGGCGTGGGCTTTAGGTGATATCGGTGTAGGAATTATGGCATGGGTAAATATCATTGCGATTTTACTATTACAAAAACCTGCATTAGTTGCATTAAAGGATTATGAAAAGCAGAAAAAAGAAGGAAAAGATCCAGTATTCGATCCAGGACCATTAGGCATTAAAAATGCTGATTTCTGGGAGCATGAATACGGAAAAGATAAGAAAGAAGAAGTATCTTAATAGAATAGGAATGAAAAAGCAAAGGGAAAATCCCTTGGCTTTTTTTATGGACAAAATGGAGCTGGAAGTTATTTTTTTGCCTATTTTTGAATATAAAAAGAATGTACATGCTTTGTTAGTGGAAGGGGGGAGTATGTTGATAGAGTTTCGTAATGTAAATAAATATTATGGCAATTTTCAAGTTTTAAAAGATATTAATGTGCAAGTGAAAAAAGGTGAAGTGGTAGTAGTTGTTGGGCCTTCAGGATCAGGAAAAAGCACGTTGCTTCGGTGTATAAATCAATTAGAGACAATTACAGATGGAGAGTTAATTGTACAAAATACGGAGGTACACAATGTCAAAACAGATATGAATAAATTACGCCGCAATATTGGGATGGTCTTTCAACATTTTTATTTATATCCACATAAAACGGTTCTTCAAAATATTACACTAGCACCTATTAAAGTAAATAAAGTTTCAAAAGAAGAAGCTGAGAAAACAGCGATGTTTTATTTAGAGAAAGTAGGAATTCCGGAGAAGGCCAATGTATACCCACACCAATTATCGGGGGGACAACAGCAAAGGGTAGCAATTGCTAGAGGACTTGCGATGCAGCCAGAAATTATGCTATTCGATGAGCCTACGTCTGCTCTTGATCCAGAGATGATTGGGGAAGTACTTGATGTTATGAAAACGCTAGCTAAAGAAGGGATGACGATGGTCGTTGTCACACATGAGATGGGATTTGCACGAGAGGTAGCAGATCGGATTTTATTTATGGATGATGGCAAGATCATTGAGGATACAACACCGGCGCAATTTTTTGCGAGTCCTGAACAAGAAAGAGCGCGTCTATTTTTAAGCCGAGTGTTAAATCATTAAAGGAGGAATTTCATGTTTAAAATGAAAAAGTTGCTTACCGTAATCGTATTTTCATGTTTATTCGTACTTGTCGTTGCTGGGTGCGGAAGTAAAGCAGATGAGGCAAAAGAAATGAATACGAAGCAAGGCGGGGCCATTGAGCAAATTAAAAAGCGCGGGAAACTAGTAGTTGGGGTGAAGAATGATACGAATTTATTTGGATTGAAAAAACCTTCAACAGGGCAGGTAGAAGGATTTGATGTTGATATTGCAAAGGCGCTTGCGAAAAAAATCCTCGGAGATGAAAAGAAACTAGAATTAAAAGAAGTAACGTCTAAAACGCGTATTCCACTACTGAAAAATGGTGACATTGATGCAATTATCGCAACAATGACAATTACGGAAGAACGTAAAAAAGAAGTTGATTTTTCAGATGTATATTTTAAAGCGGGGCAATCGTTACTTGTGAAAAAAGGGAGCGCTATTAAAAGTATTGATGATGTGAAAAAAGGCGTGAAGGTGTTAGCTGTAAAAGGTTCAACGTCTACAAATAATATACGTCAAAAGTCACCAGAAGCGACTGTATTAGAATTTGAAAATTATAGTGAGGCATTTACGGCGTTAAAAGCAGGGAAAGGTGATGTTTTAACGACAGATAATGCAATTCTTTACGGAATGGCAAAACAAGATTCGAATTATGAAGTTGTAGGGAAAATTTTCACGGATGAGCCATACGGAATTGCTGTGCAAAAAGGTGCAGATGATTTGACGAAAGAGATTAATAGCTTGCTAAAAGATATGAAGGCGAACGGAGAGTATGACAAACTGTATGAGAAGTGGATTGGACAAAAACCAGAAAAGTAGATAGTAAAAGTGAGAGGATGAGAGTACTCATCCTCTTCTTGTAAAGAAAGAGGGGAGAATATGTGCCTGATTTTTCTATATTAACGAATAACATTGATATGTATTTAGAAGGGTTTAAATATACAGTAATGTCTAGTGTAATTGCATTAATAGGCAGTTTTATTTTAGGAGTAATTTTGGCTATAATGCGTATTGCACCGATTCGTATTTTAAACTGGATAGGATCAGCTTTTGTGGAGTTTGTAAGAAATATTCCACTCGTATTAATTGCATTTATATTTTATTTCGCTTTACCTGTAATAGGAGTTACTTTAAATGGTTTTGTAGCAGGAACAGTTACGCTTACGGTATATACTGCAGCGTTTATTGCCGAGGTTATTCGCGCTGGTATTTTATCAGTCGCCAAAGGTCAAATGGAAGCAGCGCGTTCCTCAGGATTGACTTATACGCAAGCGATGTACCATGTCGTTTTACCTCAAGCGATGAAAATCGTAATCCCTCCTCTAGGAAATCAATTTCTTAATTTAGTAAAAAACTCTTCCATACTCGGAATTATCGCTGGTGCTGATTTAATGTATCAAGGAGATTTAATTTCAACGAAGACGTTTGTTACGTTTGATGTTTATATATTTGTCGGGATGTTTTATTTAATATTAACAATTCCGCTCAGTATGCTAGTGCGTTATTTAGAAAAACGCTTGGCAAAGGAGGCGGTGTAAATGGATTTTAAGGGAGCTATAACAGGGGATCATATCCTCTTTTTATTAAAAGGATTACTCATAACGTTAGAGGTAGCGCTTGTAGCGATTGTACTTAGCTTTATTATTGGCAGTGTAATAG
The DNA here is from genome assembly GCF_921008455.1 of Bacillus basilensis. Classification (NCBI taxonomy): domain Bacteria; kingdom Bacillati; phylum Bacillota; class Bacilli; order Caryophanales; family Bacillaceae; genus Bacillus; species Bacillus basilensis. Next base: position 688,821 of record NZ_CAKLBZ010000001.1, read on the forward strand.
GGATATTGCGCTATATGAAAATACCTGTCGTCTCACAAATATTAGGAATTATCGTTGAAGTGATTCGAAATTTACCACTACTTTTAATTATATTTTTCACTTATTTTGCACTTCCAGAAGCAGGATTGAAATTAGAAATTATAACAGCTGTAATTGTTGCGTTAACAATATTTGAAGCGGCAATGATATCTGAAATTGTTCGAAGTGGTTTATTATCGATTGAAAAAGGACAGATTGAAGCCGCAAGATCTTCAGGATTAACGTATGTTCAAGCGCTTTGGCATATCATTTTACCACAAGCATTAAGAAGAATGGTTCCACCGCTTGTTAGTCAGTTTATTTCATTGCTGAAAGATACAGCATTAGCAGTTGTTATATCACTGCCAGAGCTTATGCATAATGCTCAAATTATTAGCGGACAGAATGTGAATTATATGATTCCAACGTTTATAGTAGTAGCTTGTATGTACTTTATCGTAAATTATAGTTTATCAATTTTATCGAGAAGATTAGAACTTCGTTGACCTTTACAATATATGTAAAGGTTTTTTCCTTGTTTAACCTTATTTTCCTCTAATTAGAATCTAAATCTCGTGATAATTCAATTTTTTATATTATTTTATCAGAAAAGTTTTAATTTTATATAGAAATTGTAATCGCTTTCGTGTATATTTTTATTATCAGAAAATTTTAACAAGATATAGGGGTATCGGTAGGGGGAGGATTTAGATGCAGCAACCAACGAATGAGAAATTACATCGTACGATGAAGAGTAGACATTTATTTATGATCGCACTTGGTGGTGTAATCGGGACAGGTTTTTTCTTAGGTTCAGGTTACACCATTAATCAGGCTGGACCAGGGGGAGCCATCCTTTCATATTTAGTGGGCGGATTTATTATGTATTTAACAATGCTTTGTCTTGGAGAATTAACGGTAGCAATGCCGGTTTCAGGATCTTTCCAAAAGTATGCGACGAAGTTTATTGGACCAGGAACTGGCTTTATGATTGGCTGGTTATACTGGCTTGGCTGGGCTGTAACAGTAGGACTAGAATTAACGTCAATCGGTTTAATGATGAAAAGATGGTTTCCGAATGTTGATGTTTGGGTATGGTGTCTTGTATTCGGCGTTATTTTATATGCTTCAAACGCAATTTCGGCGAAAAGTTATGCTGAATTAGAATTTTGGTTCTCTAGTATTAAAGTAGTTACAATTCTTGCATTTGTTGTTCTTGGTGGTAGTGCATTGCTAGGATTTTTACCATACGATGGAAAAGAAGCGGCACCTCTTTTCTCTAACTTTGTAAGCGATGGCGGGTTATTCCCGAATGGATTAGCTGCCGTATTACTTACAATGATTACAGTTAACTTCTCATTCCAAGGAACAGAGTTAATCGGAATTGCAGCGGGAGAAAGTGAAAATCCAGAAAAAACAATTCCACGTGCGATCCGTAATACAGTATGGCGCATTATGTTATTCTTCATTTTAACAATGACAATTTTAGTAGGATTAATTTCTTGGAAAGAAGCAGGCGTAATTGAAAGTCCATTCGTAGTCGTATTTGATAAAATCGGTATTCCATACGCAGCTGATATTATGAACTTCGTTATTATTACTGCGTTATTATCTGTAGCAAACTCTGGATTATATGCAGCGACGCGTATACTATGGTCACTTGCAAATGAAGGAATGGCACCAACTTCCTTCCAGAAAGTAAATAAGCGTGGTATTCCAATTACAGCGCTAGTCGTAACGATTGCTGTAGCTGGTCTTTCTTTATTCACAAGCTTCCTTGCAGAAGATACAGTGTACATGTATTTATTATCTATAGCTGGTTTATCAGCTGTATCAAGTTGGATCATTATTGCTCTATCGCAACTACGCTTTAGAAGCCAGTATATAAAAGGCGGAGGAAAGTTAGAGGACTTAAAGTATAGAACACCGTTATATCCAATTGTTCCTATTTTAGCTTTAATTACAAATAGTATTGTTGTTATTAGTTTAGCGTTTATTCCAGAACAAAGAATGGCGTTATACTGTGGTATTCCATTTATCATTTTCTGCTATATATATTATTATATGAGTAAGAAACGGCAGAAACCGATGAAAGTGGAGATGGAAAAAACAAATGAAACTAATAATCAAACACCATGATATAGAGGCAGATTTATCGTATGGTCAATTAGCGATTGGAAAAGAAAACGGATATTCACCGTTACAATTACTCGTTTCCTCTATCGCAGGGTGTAGTGCAATTGTCTTTCGAACAATTTTAGAAAAGAAACGTATTCCATACGATACGTTTACAATTGAAACTGAAATTGGTAGAAGTGAAGCTTTATCAAAACCAGTTGAAAGTGTTCATTTGCACTATAAAATTAAAGCACAAAACATTACAGAAGAGCAGTTGGACAAGGCGCTGCAACTTGCAGTGAAAAATTGTACGATTGTTCAATCTGTAAAAGATAGTATAAAAGTTACGGAAACAATTGAACTAATAAAGTGAAATATAAAAACGTGAGAATACGGTTCTCACGTTTTTATGTTTTAGAGAGAGGGGAAAGTGTAATGGATTGTTTAGGTTGTAAATTAGCAAACGAAGAAGAAAAAATATATAAAGTATATGAAGATGAATATGTAACATGCTTTTTAGATCATGAACCTTTTTATCCAGGCCATACTTTAATTGTGCCGAAGCAGCATGTTGTAGAAGTAGACGAATTAGATGACGTTGTAACGAAATCGATTATGGATGCTTCTAAGATTATTGTAAAAGCGATTAAGGCATTATATAAACCAGATGGAATTACAATTTGTCAAAATGGTGGAATCTTTAACGAGTTAACACATTACCATATGCATGTGGTACCAAGATATAAAGAGCGTTCATTTGCTGAGTTTTATACGGTGCAACTGGGGGAAAAGAAGAATCATAACTTTGAAGAGACAAGGAATTTGTTAAAAGAAGCGATAGAGCAAATACTGCTTACTGAAAAGGCATAAGAGGGATGTTCTTAATGGAACAGTGAGGAAAATTCGAATAAACAAAAGCCCAATTTCTTAGTTACAATAGAGAAATTGGGATTTTGTTTATTCTATTATTAAATTTTATCTATAAAAAGATTTTGCAGTGTCACAAAGTATATCGTTCATTCGTTATATAGAGTGAGAGGAGGAATTATATGAAAGTTACAAACAACGATTACGAAAAGATGGAAGAGCTATACGAGTTGTACGAACAAAAAGTTTATTATGTAGCGTATTCTATTTTAAATAATATTCAGCAGGCTGAAGATGCAGTTCAAGAGACGTTTATTACTCTTTATAAGAACTTGGAAAATCTCCATAGCTTGAACATGCAAGAGCTTAAACGCTACATTTTGAGGGTCGCGAAAAATAAGGCGATTGATAGCTACCGGAAAAATAAACGACATGAAACATTTTTAGAAGAATATCAAAGAGAATCAATAGAAGCAGTAGATGAAAATATTGAAGAGTGGGAAAAACGTAAAATGTCTGAGGTTCAAATTGATACATTGCTAAAAGAGTTAAATGAATCTAACAGACAGGTGTTTAAGTACAAAGTCTTCTATAACTTAACGTATCAAGAAATTTCAAGTGTAATGGGGATTACGGAGGCTAATGTCCGCAAGCAGTTTGAACGCGCTCGAAAACGAGTCCAAAATATGATAGGAGGTATACAACATGACGAATTCAAAGAACTCCAAAGAAATATATGAACTTGCTGAAAAAATTGCTTTAGATGATTTTGATAAACTCGAAGAACGACATGAATTTTCACATACATATACACGTAAAAAGAAATTGTTTATGGAGGAAATGAAGCTGAAAGATGGACAACCGCAGAAAAAGCGTAAAAGACATTGTATGTTAATCGCTGCTGCTTGCTTATTGATTGGTATGCCGACAACCGTTTTTGGTGTAGTGAAAGTATATAATATGATTGTCCAAAAACAAAATTACGAAGTAAATGTTTCAGTAACAAATAAGGATTCGAAAAAGGGTAATAAGTGGTATAAGTTGAAGGTTGGTAAATTGCCAGAAAATATGGAAGCAATTGATGACAGTGCTATGAAATATTCATTTAAAGATAACGACGCAATGGGGGGTTTTTCATTTGCTCTTTGGAGAATAGGAGAAAATGCAGATTTTCAAACTTTGTATTCAAAAAGCTATGAAGAAAGAGAGATAAATGGTAGGAAAGCAGTAATTGTTCATAAAGAAACTGGAAACAACAATGTAATGTTTGATAGGAAGGTCTTTCTCTTTTTTGAGAAAGAAGGGATTATGTTAGAAAGTTTTATTGGGTCAGATATAAACGAAGAACAAATGATAGATGTGTTAGGGAATATTTCACTTGAGCTTACTTCAAAAGAAAAGGCATCATATATAACGGATTATGATAAAAAGTATTTTAGCGAAGCAGATGAATCTAAAAAAACTAAGGTGATTCCTTTGAAAAAAGATAGCAAACGACTATTTCATATAGGGCAAAAGGTTCCAGTAACGATATCTATGGATAACAGCCAAATTGAATATGTGATAGAAAAAGTTGAAGTCTTTGATTCAATCAAAGATTTTAAACAAGAGAACTTTTATGAAATGGGCTTAGGAATACTAAGCAGGAATCAGGCTTTGGATCAAGCTGGACGATTGATACCATATAGAAGGGATAAATATAAAATTGGAAATGGTAAAGATTCAATTGATCAATTAGTAGAGTCAAAATTAGTTCATCCTAAATTTATTTATCTAACAACAACAGTGAAAAATATAGGTAAGCAGGCGACAGAAGAAATTTATATGCATCCATCTATAAAACTGCTTAAATCTAAAGGTAATGCATGGAACTACGCTAAAGAAGATGGAATTGCCGAGAAAAATATTATGACGGGCGAAGTTGATTATTTAGAGCCTCACGGAGATGGGAAAAGCTTCTACAATATTGGCAGTATTCGACCAGGAGAAACGGTAAAAGTTAACTTAGGTTATTTTGTAGATGAAGATAAACTAGATTCAATCTTTTTGGATGCTTTCAATTACAGAGGGATTCGTGACACTGAAAACATGAATTCGAAAAATCGTTGGTGGTTTGATATTCGTCAATAGTAAAACAGTAGGAACAAATACACTAAAAGCTGCTTACATTTAGCAGCTTTTTTCGTCTTCATACATATGTAAAACTTCTTTCGCACGAATACGCAAACCATCTATTAGTTCTTTCGGTTCTAAAACTCGTGCATCTTTTCCAAGCCTATAAAATAAAGGCGTAATAAAATTGATTTCTCCTTTATCAATTGTTGAATGTATATATCCTGTCCCGTCTTCGTTTATTACCACGAATTCTTCAAGGTAAGGCACGCTTTTACATTGGCGCACACCTTCTGTTGTCAGTAAAACATGTAACTGAATAGGACTGTATACTACGTTAGAGTTAGAGGTAAACCACTCTTCTAAATTCATGAATGTATCCTTATTTTCTTCCGTTGATAATATGGAAAGAATACGATCGACGCGATACAGTAATACTTTTTTTCTACTAAAATCATAGGAGGGCAAATACCATAAACCGTCGTGAGCATATACACCGATCGGATGAACATGCTTTGTTTTTATCCCCGATTTAGATTCGTATTGGAAGTGTAAATTTTTATTTTCGATAGCCGCTGTTAACACTTCGTTTAAAAGAGGTGTATCAATTGTTCTTTTCGGATTCCAAAAAGCGATATAAGAACGTATTGTATCAACTTTCGCTTTCGCATCATCTTGTAGAGAACCATACAGTTTATGAGTAACAGAATTGATTTCGGTATTAAAAGGTAAGTCTCGGTAGTAGCTTAAAGACTGAAAAGCAAAAAAGATGGAGACTGCTTCTTCTTCCGTAAATAAAATAGGGGGAATAACTCTATTCGTTAATACTTTATAGCCGCCGTTACGACCTTGTTCAGCATAAATGGGTAATCCCATGTCACTTAAATCTAAAATGTATCTATGGACAGTACGAACGGAAATATTAAATTCATCAGCTATTTCTTGAGCTGTAAATGTCTTTTGGGCAGAAGCAAATATAAGAATATCTAATAAGCGTTTAGCTTTTGACAAATGTATCACCTTTTTCTTTTTAACATGACATAAATTGTCATGTTTTACTGTTAGTATATTGTTTACATCATATGTTATCAAGATGAGATGCAAGGAGGAAAAGATATGTCACGTGAAATAGTTTTATTTATTGCAGCTAGTTTGGATGGATATATTGCGAAAGAAGATGATGATTTACAGTGGTTAATGGAAACGGAAGGAGAGGGAGATAACGGTTATACAGAAATGTATGAAACAATTGATACAATAATCATAGGAAAAAGAACGTACGATTATGTAGTAGAGCATACGGAAACATTCCCGTATGTAGATAAAAAATGTTATGTTTTTTCTAATTCAGCAAAAGGCACGAACGGACATGTAGAGTTTGTAAATGAAGATGTAGTGGAGTTTACAACAAGGTTAAAAGCACAAGAAGGATCTAAAATATGGATGGTCGGTGGAGGAAGTCTATTAAGAGAGTTCTTTAAAAATAATCTAATTGATGAATATATCGTTACGATTACACCGCATATATTAGGTTCTGGAGTTCCGTTATTTCAAGACAAGAACCCGGAAATCAATTTAACTTTAACGGATACGAAACGTTTTGGGCAATTTGTAAATTTATATTATAAAGTAAAATCTTAAAGGATAAACAAACACGACTACTGATAGTAGCCGTGTTTTTATATAGATGGTAATGAAATGGTGAAAAAAGACCCATGATCAACTTCACTTGTGACTGTAATATTCCCGCCGTGTAGTTCTACAATTTCCTTCACGATAGAGAGTCCTAAGCCAGTTCCACCTGTAGCGCGTGTTCTTGCTTTATCGACGCGGTAAAAGCGGTCGAAAATGTGAGGAAGGTCTTCAGGCGGAATACCTTCACCTTCATCTTCAATTGTAATGGAGATACGTTTATTTTCTTCTATAACAGAAATGTGGATATGAGAATATTCTTTTGAATGTCTATAAGCGTTATTCAAAATGTTCACTATAACTTGTTCAAATCGCTGCTCATCTAAGCTTACTAGCAGTGTAGAAGGGCAAGAGAAAGAAACTTTAATGTATCTTTCTTTATACATGGCGTTTACTTTTTCGGTTATGCGAGTCAGGAAGGTGTGTAAATGTACTTCTTTTACTTGAATAGAAAAGTTATGTTGTTCCATTTGTGCAAGTGAAAATAAATCTTGAACTAAGTTTGTAATGTAATCAGACTCATCTTTTATAATAGATAAATATCGCAAACGTTGCTCGGGAGATGTGCTTTCTTTTAAAGCGATATCAGCGTAACCTCTTACGTATGTTAACGGTGTTCGTAATTCGTGAGCAACGCTTGCTAGAAATTCACTTCGCTCTGTTTTCATATAATGTAAATCATTAGCAAGCGTTTGAATAGACGATGCTAGTTCACCAATTTCATCATTTCGACTAGTCGTTAATGAAACAGATAAATCGCCTTTACTCATTTTTTCAGTGGCATGTTTCATGTGTAACAATGGTTTTGTTAACAACCGTGATAAGAGAAAGATGGTGATGGCTGTTAATAGAAAAGTAATGACTCCGGCAATAATGAATTGTCTTGTTAGCCCATTCACCATTTCTTCTATTGATGCTGTTCCGAGAAACATATATACATAGCCTTCTGTTTTTCCTGCGACTATAATTGGACTAACTGTACATATATAATTAGATGTTTTCCAATGATTCTCTATAATTGCTCCGTCATGATCTGTCCGTGTTTGCATCTTTTCAATATGCTTTTTTATAGTAGTATTTATTTCATTGGATTTAGCTAGTACATCCTTATTTGCATTTGTAATAACAACAGTGGTTTCGGCTTCGGATTCCATTAGTGCAACATGGGAGATTGTTTGCTTATCAAAATACTTTTCAAGGACATCTCTGTGACTATTTCCGCGCTTTAATAAAGCTGTCATTTCTTCATTTACTCTATTGTTGACAAGGCTATAATAAAGCGAGACAAATAGAACACTTTCGATTAAAAGTGTAACAATCAAAAAATAAAATCCGAGCTGAATAGAAATTCGCTTCATTGCTTTGCTCCTTAATCTAGAGTATCAATCCATCGATATCCGACTCCATAAACTGTTTTTAAATGGTGATCAATAGGGAAATTTACTTTTCGTAATTTATCACGCAAATTACGAATATGTGAATCGACAGTTCTATCTTCTGTATTTGTATTTAATCCCCAAATTCGTTCAATGAGCTGATCACGGCTTAATACGTAGTTCACATGGCGTAAAAATAATCCGAGCAAAGAAAATTCGATTGGAGTGAGAAGAAGTTCTTCATCATGGACAGACACAAAATGTTTTGCCTCATCCCATAAAATGCCGTGATATTCGATTTGCGCATCTTGATTCGTACGCCGTAAAACAGCTTCAATTCTTGCGAAAAGTTCCTCCTCATGGAAAGGTTTCGTTACGTAATCATCGGCTCCGATTTTTAATCCTTGGACGACATCTACTGTTTGATCACGAGCGGTAACCATAATAATAGGAACGTTACTAAATGAACGGATTTTTTTGCACGTTTCCCATCCGTCCATCTTTGGCATCATAATATCGAGTAAAATAAATTTAAAGTTTTGATTTTCTATATGTGAAATAGCTTCTTCTCCGGATTGTGCACATATGCAGTTATATCCAATTGGAGTAAGGTAAAGTGTTAATAATTCAAGCATTCTCGGTTCATCGTCTACGAGCAGTATATCAATCATAGAGAGCCCTCCATAGTTATAATCGTTACTTAAAGTTTAATGCAAAATCATGAAGAAATGGTGCAGATTATAATGCATCTGCATAATTTCTTCAGAATTGCTTGTTATTGTAAAGTTGAAATTCCATTTTAGATAATCATATTGGCTCGAAAATGATTCATACGGAGGCGGTATAGTGAAAAAGATGACCCGGGTTTTTGGGATAACAATAATTACAGCAGTTGGTCTTGCAGCATGTGGACAAACGAATACAGATCATAAAAATCATGAATCTAAAGAAGAGAAGAAAACAGAGCAAAAGGAAATGAAAATGAAGCAGGGAGTAACTGCGCCGAAAGAAATGAACGAAGGGGCATCGAATGATTTATTAACGACAAGTTTAAAAAATGTGACGAGGTTAAACACAAATGATCCATTGCAAATGGCTGTATTAACTTCACAAACGATATGGCCAGCAACTCATAAGGAGAATCAGCCAGGCGCTGTTATTTTAGTGCCAGTGAGAGAGTGGCAATTAGGGATTGCAAGTGCGGATCTTATTCATCATCCGAATAACGGGCCGATCTTATTTATAGAAAAAGAAAAGGTACCTGAAATGACGTTAAAAGAAATAAAACGGCTAAATCCGCTTGGAACGAAAGATGGAACACAAATTATGGTGATGGGGGATGTCGGTGCATCAATCCTGGAGCAATTAAAAGAGTATAAAGTAAAGCAAATAAAAGAAACGGATCCAGCTACATTTGCAAAAGATGTGGATAAAGAATATGCCGATATAACAGGAAGCTACCCAAATAGTGTTATTATCGGTTCGTCTGAAGAAGAAGGACGTTTATACACAACACCAGCTGTAAACTGGATTTCTCATATGCCAGAACCGCTTTTATATACAGGGAAAGATAAGGTGCCAGAAGCGACGATAGAGGCATTAAAGATGAGAAAAGATAAAGCGAATATATATGTATTAGGACCAGAAAAAATCGTTTCAAAAGAAGTAGAAAAAGAGTTAAGCAAATACGGGAAAGTAACGCGTATTAGTGGTGAGACTCCAACAGAAAATTCTATTGCATTTGCAAAATTTAAAGATGAGAAAACGAAATTTGGCTGGGGGTTCACAAAACCAGGCCACGGTTTATCATTTGTTTCAAGCAAAACACCAGACTTAGCAGTTGCAGGAGCACCATTTTCACATATGGGTAAACACGCACCTGTTGTAGTGTTAGAAGAAGGTAAAGCCTCACAACCAGTGTATGACTTCCTTGCTAGTATTCAACCGAATTTTAAAGATGACCCAACGATTGGACCGTATAATCACGGTTTCTTATTAGGAAGTACGAGTGATATTTCATTTGAAACACAAGGTATATTGGATGAGAGGTTAGAGATTGTACAAGAAAGTGGTCAAGGACACGGTGGACATTAATATAATGAACAAGGGCGCTACTAAGGTAGTGCCTTTTTCTTTAGGAAACTTTTACATAGCACAAAATCCTCTACTCGTTATATAATAGCCTTCGTGCAGTCGGCTTAGATTTTCTTACGGAGAAAATCAAATGATAAAAGAGTAGAGGAGTGATATTTTGTTTCAGACGATAAAAAATGACTGGTTTTCCAATGTGAAAGGGGACGTGTTATCAGGAATTGTCGTTGCTTTAGCATTAATTCCTGAAGCGATAGCTTTCTCCGTTATTGCAGGTGTAGATCCGACCGTTGGATTGTATGCAGCTTTTTGTATCGCAGTTACCATTTCATTTGTTGGCGGAAGAACTGGGATGATTTCAGCTGCAACAGGTGCAATGGCATTATTAATGGTAACGCTTGTTAAAGATCACGGTTTGCAATATTTATTTGCTACAACAATATTAACAGGTATTGTCCAAATTATTTTTGGCGTGTTCAAACTGAGTTCATTTATGAAGTTTGTCCCTAAGTCAGTTATGAGTGGTTTTTTAAATGCCCTTGGCATTTTAGTTTTTACAGCGCAATTACCGCATTTTAAAAATGCAAATTGGCAAATGTATGCACTTGTCGCATTAGGACTTGTAATTATATATGTATTTCCACGTATTACGACGGCTGTTCCGTCTACACTTATTTCCATTATTATTGTGACAAGTATTGCACTTATGAGCGGATTACAGTTGAAAACAGTAGGGGATATGGGAAGCTTGCCGAAAGAATTACCGTTCTTTAGCATTCCTGACGTGCCTTTTACACTTGAGACATTAGGGATTATTTTACCGTATGCAGTTATGCTTGCAATTATTGGTTTATTAGAGTCATTATTAACAGCTTCAGTTTTAGATGATATGACGCATACGGAAAGTAATAAGCATAAGGAGGCACGTGGGCAAGGGATTGCAAACGTTGTTGCTGGTTTCTTCGGAGGTATGGCAGGATGTGCAATGATTGGTCAATCTGTTATTAATATTAAATCAGGTGGACGCGGACGATTATCGACGTTTGTAGCGGGCGGATTTTTAATCGTATTACTATTCGTTTTAGGTGATTATGTTGTTCATATTCCGATGGCAGCATTAGTTGCAGTTATGATTATGGTTTCAATCGGAACATTTGATTGGAACTCTGTAACAACGATTCATAAAGTACCAAAAGGGAATGCATTCGTTATGATCGTAACAGTAGTAGTCGTTCTTATCACTCACAATTTAGGATTAGGCGTAGTTATTGGTACAGTAATTAGTGCTGTATTATTTGCATTCAATATGGCAAAGATTCACGTGAAACATTTATATATTGAAAATAAGAAAATATACGAAATTCACGGTCAACTTTTCTTTGCGTCTACGGCAGATTTTATAAATGCTTTTTCATTTAATGAAGATGTGAAAGAAATTGAGATGAACTTTACTCATGCGCATGTATGGGATGACTCAGCAGTGGCATCAATTGATAAAGTTATCATGAAGTATGAACAAATTGGTGTGAAAGTAAGTATAACAGGATTAAATGAACGTAGCGCAAAACTTGTTACAAATTTAGCTACTTATAATAAAAGAATTGCTAGTTAGAAGCCTCCTTTTTAGGGGGCTTTATTATATAATACGAGTAGGATAACGAAAAGGGGATTCAGCATATGTATAAACAAATTATATTAGCGTGTGACGGTTCTGAACATGCACTTCGAGCAGCTGAGCACGCGACACATATTGCAAAATTTAACGAAGAAACAAATGTTGAAGTCGTGTATGTTGTAGATAATAGAACGGCAAAGTCAGATATTATACAAGGTCAAACGGATTTAGAAACAGTATCAGCTAGTCGAAAAGATAAATTAAAAGAGATTGAAGGTTTATTAAAGAAAGAGAACATTTCTTATAAAATTACGATATTACATGGCGATCCAGGAGATACGATTGTTCAATATGTAAATACAGGAGATATAGATCTTGTTATTGCTGGGAGTAGAGGATTAAATACATTACAAGAAATGGTACTTGGTAGTGTCAGTCATAAAATAGCAAAGCGTGTGAAATGTCCGGTGATGATTATAAAGTAAAACGAAATAGAACGTAACTAAGACCTTGATATAATTCGAGGTCTTTTTTGACGTATAAAGGGAGAGTGGGTGGGCATACTAGATATATAAGTTTTAAAAAATACTAACTTACAAATTTGTAAGTTAGTTGTTAGGAAAATCGATGTTATGAAATTTTTCCCATTGGTAAAATAAGAGTATCAAAGGGGAGATAGGGAGGATGGAAGCAATGAAATCATTTCAAAATTTATCATATAGTCAAGGGGTAAGCTTAATTTGTTTAGGGGGATTTGCTGCATCTGTTACGTTAGCTATTTTAATAAAGATGATTCATCAAATCTTTTAATCTTAGAGTAAGGAAGGAATTGGTTATTATAAATAGCAAGAAAAGGATTGTAAAGAAAAAATAGCTCCTGGCATGTATCTCAGCGCCAGGAGCTATTTTCTTATTTCTCTGTTTCTGCTTTATCGCTTGTTACGCTAACGTTACCCCATTTATATTGATCTTCTGGTGTATATTTATAATCTTTTACGCGATTATTTACACCTTTTAGGTCAAATTTATAATGAAGTGGAATTAATGGTACTTCATCATGAACTAATTTTTGCCATTTATCGTATACATCTTTACGGTACTTTTCATCAGCAGCTTTTGGAGAAATACCTTGTTTTAATAATTCTGTGTTTTTGTCAGTAGCCCAACGTGTGTAATTGAACGGCGCGTTTTTAGCCCAAATACCAGAAGGGTCTGGATCAGATGCAGTTCCCCAAGCTGCAGCGAAAAGATCAACTTTTGGATCATCTTTTTTAATCATATCGTAGAATGAGTTAAATTCATGTAAGCGGCCATCAAGAAGCTCTACTTTTAGGCCGATGTCTTTCCAAGATTGGATAAAGAATTTTGCGAGTGGTTCACTTACATCGCTACCACTCATTGATAAGAAATTAGCTTTAAATTCTTTACCATTCGGATCTTCACGGAATCCATCTCCGTTCGTATCTTTATAGCCAGCTTCATCTAATAACTTTTTAGCTTTCTCTACATCTTTATCATAGGCACCAACTTTATTGTTATGATATTTTGGTAGAGATGGTGGGATTGGTGAGTTAGCTGGATAACGTAGGCCGTGATATAATTTTTCACCAATTTCTTTTCGATCGATAGCATACGCCATTGCTTGACGTACACGAACATCTTTAAATTTCTCCTTATCCATCACTACTTCTTCTTTTTCTTTATCCATATGGCCTAATTTAAAACCGATATAGCTATAGTATAAATCGGTTTTACCGACTAATTGTGCATTTTTTAATTTACTTACATTTGGATATTGATCTGCACTTACTTCAGCGATATCAATATCACCATTTTTTAAGGACGCGTTAACAACGGAAGGGTTAACAACTTTTAAAACCATGCTTTTCAGTTTTGGTTTTCCACCATAATAGTCATCAAAACGTTCAAATTCAACGGATTCTCCTGGCGTAATTTTCTTCACTTTAAAAGGTCCGAAACCAATTGGGTTTTTACGGATTTTATCAGATTCTGCTAATTTATCGATTGGTACATCTCCTAAGTATTTCTTATGAAGAGGGTATGCCCAAAGCCCAGTTTTCACTGAAGGATTCTCTGTTTTAAATGTAATCGAAATTGTTTTTGGATCCGTTACCTTTATACCTGAAATTTTATCGGCTTTTCCATTGTGGTAATCTTCCATACCTTCAATCATTTGCATTTGAGTGTCATAGCGAGAACCAGCATATTGTTTGCTACCAATTACTAGATAAGAGTATTCTAAATCCTCAGCAGTAACAGGGTTTCCATCATGCCATTTTACATTATCTTTAATTTTTAGTGTAATTGTCTTTTTATCTTTAGAAATTTCATATGTAGCAGCACCATCATTCGTGTATTCCCAGTTTTCGTCATTTGATAATAAAGACTCATCGAAAATTGTAATGACCTGGTTATCAGGATCTCCTTCATATACAGCGAAGTTCAAAAGTCCTTCAAATGGTGTGTTAGAAACAAGACCATAAGTTAATGAACCATCTTTAATTTCCTTTTTATCATTTTTAACAGATGCACTAAATTTATTTGTATCTACTTTTTTTGTGCTGCTTGTTTTTTCACTACCACCACTGCCCCCACATGCTGAAAGTAGTAATGTTGAAACCGCAAGTGTACTTAATACTTTGAAAAACTTTGGCTTATTCGTCATTTCTTCCACCCCTTATCCTTTTCTTTGTCTTGCGTCGGCCGAGCGGCGTAACGCTTGACCAATAAAATTTATACACAGCATCAATGTTAAAATCATGACTGATGCGGGTAACCAAATCCACCATTTTTCTTGTAATACATCTGGATTTCTAGCATAACTAACAAGTGTACCAAGGCTTGGTGTACTTTCTGGTAGACCAAATCCTAAGAAAGTTAGACCAGATTCAATACCAATGTTTCCAGCAAGATTTAATGTAATACTAACGATGATAATTGAACTTAAGTTAGGTAGTACTTGGAAAAGGATGATTTTCCAGTTTGGTGTTCCTAAAGTTTTAGATGCAGAGACATAATCTAGTTCTTTTTCAGTTAATACTTTTGAGCGAATTAATCTGGCCTTTCCTGTCCATAAGAACACGCTCATAATTAAAATGAAAGTAAAAATATTGAATGTAGGAACAAGTGTAATAAATACAATTACAAGCATTAAAAATGGTAAAACCATAACAAAGTCGATAATGCGCATAATGATATTATCAATAGCTCCTCCAAAATACCCGGCAATTAATCCAATTGAAAGACCAATTAAACAAGAAAGAATAGTAATTGCTAATCCAATTGTAAAGGAGTTACGTGTACCAATAATAAGTTGGCCGAAAATGTCGCGTCCTCCGTAATCTGTTCCTAACCAATGTTCAGCAGAGGGAGGAGCATAAATAGCGAATAAATCAACTCGTACAATATCTTCTTGTTTCATAATAAAAGATGTTGTGTAGACTGCTAGTAATAAGATTGCTAGGAAAATAAGTGAAAACATTGCTAATTTATCTTTACGAAGTTCTCGCCACATAATAGAGAAACCAGAAGGGCTTTTTTCGTAATGAATAACTTCAGTTTGTTTTTCAGGGTTTGCTAACATAACGTCATCTCCTTTCTTTAATCAATACGAATACGTGGATCGACGATGCTTAGAATAATATCTGAAAGGAGAGTTCCAAGTAACGTTGCAAATCCAGTAAACATAACGAGTGCAGTTATTACACTAAAATCACGTTGAGAGATAGATTGTATAAATAGTTGTCCAATTCCTGGATAGCTAAAAATACTTTCTAAAAAGATGGCACCGCCAACTAATCCTGTAATTTCATAGCCTAAGAAGGCTGCAATTGGTAAGAATGAATTTCGTAAAATATGTCTAGAATAGATTTTTGATTCTGGAACACCTTTTGCTCTTACTGTACGCACAAAATCTTTATGCTTCGTATCAATAATTTCGCTTCGTAAATATTGAACCGTACCAACTGTCGCAATTAATGCACCAGATAAAGCTGGTAATAGCATGTGATTCAATTTACTTAAATAATAAGCAAATGTACCTGTTGCAACTTGAGGATCAACGCTACCGCCGGTT
This sequence comes from Bacillus basilensis, assembly GCF_921008455.1. NCBI lineage: Bacteria > Bacillati > Bacillota > Bacilli > Caryophanales > Bacillaceae > Bacillus > Bacillus basilensis. The sequence continues at coordinate 704,806 of NZ_CAKLBZ010000001.1, forward strand.
GGGAATATTGCAAACTTAAATCCGAATAGGAAGAGCATAATTAATGCAAATATAAATAGTGGTGTAGCAAAACCTAGATAGTTGTAAATGGTAATGAGTCGATCAGCCCAGGTATCATTCCACCGCCCACTTATAACTCCTAGTGGTATGGCAATTAAATAAGTAAGAATAAGAATGACAAGTGCTAAAGATACTGTATTTCCAAGTCGTTCTCCAATTAAATCGGTTACCTTCATTTTATGTGCATAGGAAATACCGAAGTCACCTTGGACGGCATTTTTAATCCAGCGAACATATTGTGTTGCAACTGGGTCATTTAATCCAAGCTTTTCACGTTGTTCTTCAATCACTTTTGGATCCGCTTTTGGATTCATCGCTCTGCCGGTTAAGGCATCGCCAGGCATTGCTTTAGCTAGTAGAAAGACAAGTATACTTAACACGAATAATTGCGGGATCATCACTAAAAATCTCCGTAATATAAACTTCCACATGTTTTATCACTCCCTTATGGTAATGCCACCCGGTGCGTTGGCGAGATTGCTTTTAAGTCATAAGCCCGACCGTTTTCATTGAAATAATTTTCGTATGATTTCTCGTACTCAGAGCTTACTTGTTGACGGAGCTTACGCTGTTGTTCTCTTTTTTCAGGACGAATATCAGGAATTGCTGATATTAGGCGTTTCGTATAAATATGTTGCGGATTATTATAAATTTCTGTACTAGTTGCTTCTTCGACAATGCGTCCGCGATACATAACACCGATACGGTCACACATATGACGAATTACACCTAAATCATGACTAATGAATAAGTATGTTAGTCCGAGTTCAGCTTGTAAATCTTGCAAGAAGTTTAACACTTGTGCCTGTACAGACACGTCAAGCGCAGATACTGGCTCATCCGCAATAATAAGCTTCGGTTTTAAAGTAAGAGCGCGTGCAATACCAATCCGCTGCCTTTGTCCACCGGAAAATTCATGTGGATATTTATAAATAGACTCTGGATTTAGACCAACTTTATCAAGATATTCTTGAACTGCTCTACGTTCTTCATCAGGTGAGAGCTTCTCAAAATTTCGAAGAGGCTCAGCAATAATGTCGAGAACACGTTTCTTCGGATTTAATGATGAATAAGGATCTTGGAAAATCATTTGAATATCTTTTCGTTGTTCACGTAGCTCAGAGCGACTTAATTTTGTTAAATCTCTATTATTAAAATGAATGCTACCCTCTGTTGCTTTCGTTAAATGCATAATTGCTTTACCCGTTGTTGATTTGCCACTTCCTGATTCACCAACAATCCCGTATGTTTCACCTGGTTGTAATTCAAAACTTACACCATCGACAGCGCGCACGTAATCTAATGTGCGTCCGAAGAAACCACCTTTAATTGGAAAGTGTACTTTTAAATCTTCTACTTTAAGCAGTGCCATGAGTTACGTCATCTCCTTTCTTATCTTGGAAGTTGAAATGCTTGTAGCAAGTACAACGTACCCAATGGTCTGGTTTTACTTCATGTAAAATTGGATTTTCCTCGTGTTGATCAGGTCTAATCCATGGAATTCGAGCTTGGAAACGGCAACCTGTGCGAGGAAGTTTCGCTAACGAAGGAACTACCCCTTGAATTACATGCAATTTTTCTTTTTCAGCATACGCAGATGGAATGGAGTTTAATAGAGAACGAGTATATGGGTGAAGAGGATTGTTAAAAATCTCTTCAACTTTTCCTGTTTCTACAACTTGTCCAGCGTACATAACGACGATACGATCAGCTGTTTCTGCAACAACACTTAAATCATGAGTAATTAAAATGATGCCCATTTTCGTTTGTTCTTGAATAGATTTTAGTAAGTCTAAAATTTGTGCTTGGATGGTTACGTCAAGAGCCGTTGTTGGCTCATCCGCAATAATGAGTGCTGGGTTACAAGCAATTGCAATTGCGATAACAATTCTTTGTCTCATTCCGCCAGATAATTCGTGTGGGTATTGTTTATATGTAAGTTCTGGTTTTGGAATACCAACTTGATGAAGTAGTTCTAAGGTGCGTTCTTTCTTTTCAACTTTTGAAAGGCTTGTGTGGTAGTCTAAGTTTTCTTCGATTTGTTTTCCAACTGTCATAAGAGGATCGAGTGCTGTAAGAGGTTCTTGGAAAATCATGCCGATGTTTGAGCCGCGTACTTTATTCATCTCTGCGGCTGACATAGTTAGCAAATCCTTATCTCTATAGTTAAGCTGCCCTTGTAACTTTGTATTTGCTTCATTATGCAGTCGCATAATAGAAAGGGCAAGTGCACTTTTTCCGCAACCTGATTCACCAACTATCGCGACAATTTCATTTTCATGGACAGTTAACGAAACATCATCAACTGCGGCATGATATTGATCTTGTATACGAAAGGAAGTCTGTAAGTTTTCAATGCGAAGAAGTGGATTCTTCATGGCTATCCCTCCATCTTTCTGAAAAGACTAAATATTTTGTATGTTGTTGTTATTTTAATATAAATTGACAATGTTTGACAAGCACAAGTTGAAAAAATATTCAAAAATCTTTTTATATAAAGATTGGATGCATTTATATAAGTAGTTGGAGTGTTTTGAAAACGCTAACATGTATAAGGTAGGGAAATAAATCTTTTGTAGGAAAAAAGGTTTATATGTAGAAAAAAGAGAGGTGTTCTCGAAAGAACAGTCTCTCTTTTTTTGATAAGAATAATATTAGTGCTTAAGCTTGCTTTTGTTTTACTGACCCTGTATTTAAAGTAAGAGCAAGGAAGAACATTGCAAGTACACAAGATGCAAGTAATAAGATGAATCCGCCATCCCATCCGAATGCATCTACGATAAAGCCCATAGCGGCACTGGCGAAAGTTGCTCCACCTAAGTAACCGAAGAAGCCAGTTAAGCCTGCTGCAGTTCCAGCCGCTTTCTTTGGTGCTAAGTCAAGAGCGTGTAGACCAATTAACATAACAGGTCCGTAAATTAAAAATCCAATCGCGACAAGTGCGATACTATCAACCATTGGATTACCAGGAGGGTTTAGCCAGTAAACAAGAACGGCGATAAATACACCAACCATAAATAAAATACCAGCAGGTGCGCGGCGTCCTTTAAATAGTTTATCACTCATCCATCCACAAAGAAGCGTACCTGGAATACCAGCCCATTCATATAGAGCGTAAGCGGTACGTGAGCTACTATGAGTAAAGCTTTTTTCCTCTACTAAATAAGTAGGAGCCCAGTCTACAACGCCGTAACGTACGAAATATACGAAAACGTTCGCGATAGCGATGTACCATAAAAATTTATTGTTTAGTACGTATTTAAATAAAATTTCCTTTACCGAAAGTTCGCGTTCGCGATCTTGTACTTTTTCATCTGTTGGATATTCTCCAGTATGTTCCTCGATAGAAGGTAATCCGCAAGATTGAGGTGTATCTCTCATCGTAATTAACACATAAATACCAACTAAAATTGAAAGAATACCTGGGAAGTAAAAAATACTCTTCCAGTCATTTGCAAAGAAGTATAATCCTAATGTTACAAGAGAAGGCATAAGTGCGCCGCCGACATTATGAGCGACGTTCCAAATAGACATTTTTGTACCACGTTCACTAATAGAGAACCAGTGAACCATCGTACGACCACAAGGAGGCCATCCCATACCTTGTACCCACCCATTTAAAAACTGAAGTACAAACATAAGTATGATGCTCGTTGTAATGAAAGAAAATGAGCCGAAAATAATATTAATGATACCTGATAAAAATAGCCCAGCTGCTAAAAAGTAGCGAGGATTACAACGGTCGGATACGATACCCATAAGAAATTTACTTAATCCGTAAGCGATAGATACTGCTGAAAGGATAACCCCAAGTTCGCCTTTACTAAAGCCTTGTTCGATTAAGTATGGCATTGCTAGTGAAAAGTTTTTTCGAACAAAGTAGTAACCTGCATAACCGATGAAGATACCTAAGAATACTTGTAAACGTAATTTACGGTATTCGCTATCAACGCGATCAGCTGGTAAGCGTTCCGCGTGGGGCGCAGGCTTAAATAATTGTGTGAAAAACATAAAATGAAAATCCTCCCCTAATTAATTCGAAGTGTTGTAAGGCAGAGAGAATATAAAAAGGCCATGAAATATAAAAAAGTTTCCTTTTTTATGATTCATAGCCGTGTACTCCGATTCTCCGTGACTGTCAATATTAACTTCGTCGAAAATTATACAACTTTGTGACAAAAATGTAAACGTTTTTATAAATAAAAAGTGTTGACGGATTTTATTCGTAGGATTAATATTTAAATACATTAAATATTTTATTGCTTAAATAAGAGGTGGATAACATGCCAAATGATATGACGCATATCGATAAAATTCAAGCTCTTGCCTTTTCGATTGGAAAGAAAATGCAGACGGAGTTATTAGAACAAATGCAAGCAACAGGACTTACACCACCGCAGTTTTATATTTTAAAGATTTTAGATCATTACGGTGCTTCAAGAGCGACAAAATTAGCAAAAAAGATGTATGTAAAGCCTAGTGCAATTACAGTGATGATTGATCGCTTAATTGACCAAGAGCTTGTAGAACGCTATCACGACAAAGATGATCGCCGTGTTGTCATCATTGAGTTAACAAAAAAGGGGAAATCTAGAGTAGAAGAGGCAATGATCGCTCGTAATGAGCACATTGCAAAATATTTCTCACATTTAGAATTACAAGAAAGAGAAGATTTGTTACGTCTCTTTGAGAAGCTAGAAACAATTATTTGCGGGACACAAGAGAAAAAAGAGAATAACTAAGAGGAATTGAGGAGATTACATGGAGCAACAAGAAAACATAAATAGAAAGTTGCTGTTAATTGGTTTAATAATCGCGATGCTATTTGCTGCATTAGATGGAACAATCGTTGGTACAGCAATGCCGCGTATCGTCGGTGAATTAGGCGGATTAAGCTTAATGACGTGGTTAACAACAGCTTATATGTTAACATCAACGACAGTTGTACCAATTGCAGGTAAATTAGCGGATTTACTTGGTCGTCGTAACGTGTATATAACAGGGCTAGTTATCTTTATGCTTGGTTCTGCGTTATGTGGTATGGCAAATGGTATGACAGAATTAATTATTTTCCGTGGTATTCAAGGTCTTGGTGGCGGTATTATGATGCCAATGGCTATGATTATTATCGGAGATATGTTCACGGGAAAAGAACGTGCAAAATGGCAAGGTGTTTTTGGTGCGTTATACGGTCTTGCTTCTGTAATTGGACCACAAGTTGGTGGTTGGATTGTAGACGCAGTGAACTGGAGATGGGTATTCTACATTAACTTACCAGTTGGTATTTTAGCAACAATCTTTATTGCAATGGGATTAAAATCACATAAACAAACAGGACCAATTAAAATTGATATTGCTGGAATATTTACAATGATTCTCGGTGTTGTAAGTTTATTACTTGCATTAACATTTGGCGGGAAAGATTATCCATGGGATTCTTGGCAAATTATCGGGTTATTTGCACTAGCTGTAATTGGTATTGTAGGATTTATTATCGTTGAAACGAAAGCTGAAGAACCGATTTTACCGATGCATTTCTTTAAAAATCGCACATTTACATTACTGAATGCGATTGGATTCTTTATGAGTATTGGCATGTTCGGTGCGATTATGTTCGTACCATTCTTTATGCAAGGAATTGTAGGAGTAAGTGCTGCTGAATCAGGAACAATTATGACGCCAATGATGATTACAATGATTGTGATGAGTATTATCGGTGGGCAACTTGTATTAAAAGTTGGTGTAAAACCACAAATTATTACAGGAATGCTTATAATGGCTGGAGGATTCTGGTTATTAACAACGATGGATATGCACACAACTAAATTAACTGCAACGTCTTATATGATGGTTATCGGTTTAGGCATGGGTCTTGTAATGCCAACATTAACATTAGCGTTACAAGAAAGCTTCCCGAAAAAAGACCTTGGTGTCGTAACATCATCAAGTCAGTTCTTCCGTCAAATCGGTGGAACATTTGGTATTACAATTTTAGGGTCAATTATGAATAACACTTCAGGTACAACATTAACAAAGAATTTAGTACCTGTATTAGATACGTTCCCGAAAGAAGCGGGACAAATGGTAACGAAATTTAAAGATATGATTCATACAGACCCACAAGGTTTATATTCGATGTTATTTAGTCCAGAGGCATTAAAACAAATGCCAGAAGCTTTTGCTAACAGCATTGTACCAATTTTGAAAAATTCCTTAGTAGACTCACTTCATACTGTCTTCCTAACAGGATTAGTATTCATTGTAGTGGGTGCTATCTTTACGATTTTCTTACAGAAGATTAAACTATCAGATCGTAAAAAAGACGCTGAAGAGCCTTCTGTAGAAGAAAAAGAACAAACTGTATCCTATTCGTAATGAAAAAGCATCGCCTTATGGCGGTGCTTTTTTGAGTATAACCTTAAAAGCTTTTTTGTGAGAAATGATTGACGTATTTCTAGAAATACGTTATATTATTTTCTGTAAACGGTTACATGAAATGGAGAGGAAAGAGAATGAGTACGATTAAAGACGTTGCAAAATTAGCGGGAGTATCTGTTGCGACCGTTTCCAGAGTGTTAAATAAAAATGGATATGTTCATGAAGATACATTAAAGAAAGTAGAGCGAGCAATTGAGATGCTAGATTATAAACCTAGTACAGTAGCGCGTTCACTGTATAATAAAAAATCTCGTTTAATTGGCTTAGTTGTTCCAAATATCGTGAATCCATTCTTTCCAGAAGTTGCACGTGCCGTAGAAGATGTAGCGCATAAGCAAGGATACACAGTTGTCCTTTGTAACTCTGATGAGAGTTTAGAGAAAGAAAAGCAATATATTGATGTACTTAGGCAAAATAATGTGGATGGATTTATTGTAGCAACCAATCCACAAAATAGTGTTAATTACATGAAGTTGTCTGTTCCAGTTGTTGCAATTGACCGTATGTTTAATGAGCGTATTCCTACTGTATATGCAGATAACTATGCAGGGAGTCAGGCAGCGACAAAGTTATTAATAGATAAAGGCTGTAAACATATTGCGCATATTCGCGGACCGCGTGACGTAAGCACGGCTAATGAACGTTTTGAAGGTTTTGTAGACGTTATTACGCAAAATAATCTTTCTTATATGATTGCAGAGAGTACATTTGATCCAGCTAATAGTGAGCGTGTAGCGGTGGAATTATTAGAAGAATACCCACATATTGATGGAATTGTTGCAGGGAATGATTTAATTGCAATAGGTATTGTAAAGGCTGCGCTTCAAAAGGGGATTTCTATTCCAGATGATTTACAAATTATCGGATTCGATGGAATTTCTTTAACAGAGATGATGTATCCATCTATTACAACTGTTGCACAGCCAATTTATGAAATGGGGAAAATTGCAACAGAGCTGTTATTAGAGCAGATGGAAGGAAACGTATTAGAAGAGAAACACTATCGTTTACCGATTGAAATTATAGAACGAAATACAACGAAGTAAGGAGATGAAACAGATGCCAAATATTGCAGTAGTAGGTAGTATTTCAATGGACTTAGTAGCCGTTTCAAAAAAACGTCCGAAAGCAGGGGAAACAGTAATTGGTGAAGCATTTCATACAATTCCAGGAGGGAAAGGAGCCAACCAAGCGGTTGCTGCAGCTAGATTAGGCGCAAATGTAGCGATGGTTGGTGCGGTAGGAGACGATAATTATGGAACTGTAGTTAAGAAAAATTTAGAGAACGAACGTGTTTTTATCGACTATGTGGTACCGGTTACAGATGCAGCGACAGGAATTGCTCATATCGTTTTAGCAGAAGAGGATAACAGTATTGTTGTCGTGCAAGGGGCGAATGCTCTTGTAAATGAGTCGATTGTAGATCGTTCAAAAGATCTTCTTATAAAAGCAAATATGGTTGTTCTTCAACTAGAGATTCCACTTGAAACAGTAAAATATGTATTGGCTATTTGTGAGGAACACAAAATTCCGGTTATGTTAAATCCAGCGCCAGCACAAGTATTATCAGAAGATATTTTAGAAAAGGCAACTTATATTACGCCAAATGAACATGAGTGCCGCATCGTATTAGATGATTTCACATCACCAATTGAAGAGTTACTGGCTAAATATCCAAATAAACTATTGATGACAGAAGGTTCTAATGGTGTGCGTTTCCATAATGGTACGGAGATTGTACATGTTCCTAGCATTGCTGTCGATGTAGTAGATACGACTGGAGCTGGTGATACATTTAATGGCGCATTAGCAGTTGCGCTTTCTGAAGGAGAAACACTTCAAAAAGCAATTCGTTTTGCAAATATTGCTGGTGGTCTTTCTGTAACGAAACTTGGGGCACAAGGTGGTATGCCAACGAGAGATAGAGTACGTGAAGTGCAGGTGATTGTTGGATGAAAAAGCATGGTGTATTAAACAGTGAGATTGCAGCAGTCCTTGCTTCACTTGGGCATACAGATACAATTGTAATTGCAGACTGTGGGTTACCGATTCCTGACGGGGTAAAACGAATTGATTTAGCTGTTGAGATTGGAAAACCTAGCTTTTTAGATGTATTGCAAGTGGTAGCTGATGATATGGCAATTGAAAAGGTGACGTTAGCAGAAGAAGTCATTAACAAGAATGCGGAAGTAAATAAAGAGATTGAGCTGAAATTAATAGAACCAGCGTTTGAATATGTATCTCATGAACAATTTAAAGAGCATACAAAGAAAGCAAAAGCCATTATTCGTACAGGAGAGGCTACTCCTTATGCCAATGTAATTTTACATGCAGGCGTGATTTTTTAATAAAGGGAAGTGATGAGAATGCATATTGAAATGAAAAACATTTCAAAGGCGTTCAATGGCAATTCTGTTTTGAAGAATGCACAGTTTATGATTGAAACAGGAGAAGTCCATGCATTGATGGGGGAAAATGGAGCGGGTAAATCAACGCTCATGAAGATTTTAACAGGTGTATATAAAAAAGATGGTGGAACGATCACGATCGATGGGCAAGAACGAACTTTTAAAAATGCAAAAGAAGCTGAAGAATACGGTATTGCATTTATACATCAAGAATTGAACATATTATCGAATTTAACAGTAGCTGAAAATATGTTTCTCGGTAAAGAGTTAATGTATGGGAAGACAGGTATTTTACGTACGCGTCAAATGAACGCGATTGCGCAGCAGCAACTAGCGGAGTTAGGATTACACGTAAAAGGTGCTATGTTAGCAGGAGAGTTATCTGTTGGACAACAGCAGATTATTGAAATTGCGAAAGCGTTAATGACAAACGCGAGCGTTATTATTATGGACGAACCTACAGCTGCATTAACAGATCGTGAAATTGAAACGTTGTTTACTGTCATTAATAAATTACGTAAAGAAGGCGTTTCGTTCGTTTATATCTCACACCGAATGGAAGAAATTTTTTCAATATGTGATGCCATTACAATTTTACGTGATGGGGAATACGTAGGAAAGAGATTAATTCCAGAAACATCGTTTGATGAAGTAGTGAGTATGATGGTGGGACGCAGCATTGGTGATCGTTACCCAGAACGAAATAGTCAAATTGGCGATGTTATTTTTGAAATGCGTAACGGAACGAAAAAAGGGAAGTTTGAAAATGTTTCGTTTCAAGTTAGAAAAGGTGAAATCCTTGGTGTTGCTGGCTTGATGGGAGCCGGCCGCACGGATATTATGAAAGCGATATTTGGATACGAGCCTTTAGATTCTGGCCAAATTTTTATAAATGGACAAGAAGTAAAGATTGACAGTCCGATAGATGCGATTAGACAAAGAATAGCATTCATTACAGAGGATAGAAAATCTGAAGGGTTAGTGTTAGATTTCTCAATTCGAGAAAATTTAGCCTTACCGAATTTAGAAAGTCTTTCAAAGGGAAGTGTCTTAAGTAACGGACTAGAACAACAGTTTACAGCGGACATGATGAAACTTCTTAATGTGAAAGCAGCTAGTGGAGAGCAAACAGTGAAATCTCTTTCTGGTGGAAATCAGCAAAAGGTAGTTATTGCAAAATGGTTAGGTATCCACCCGCAGCTACTCATTTTAGATGAGCCAACAAGGGGTGTTGATGTTGGAGCGAAAAAAGAAATTTACTCTATTATGAATAAGCTTACCGAGCAAGGAGATGCCGTTATTATGGTATCATCTGAGCTTCCAGAAGTTTTAGGGATGAGTGATCGCGTTCTTGTTATTCATGAAGGAAAAGTCGGCGGCATTTTAGAGAAAGTTGAGGCATCACAAGAGTCTATTATGGCACTAGCTACAGGGGGAGAGTAAGGATGGCTAAGAAGGGGAATGTATTACAACAACTTGGGTCTTTAATTGGACTAGTATTAATTATTGTAGTAATTACAGCTTTAAATCCAGCATTTATTGAAATTCCAAATTTATTTAATATACTGCGTCAAGTATCGATTAATGCGCTTATTGCATTCGGAATGACCTTTGTAATTTTAACAGGGGGTATTGACTTATCGGTAGGTTCTATTTTAGCATTATCAAGTGCACTTGTTGCTGGAATGATGGCAAGTGGCATGGACCCGTTTCTTGCAATGGCAGTTGGATTATTGGCTGGTCTTGTAATGGGAATTGTAAACGGTATCATCATAGCGAAGGGAAAAGTAGCTCCATTTATTGCGACTTTAGCAACAATGACTATTTTTCGTGGGTTGACGCTTGTTTATATGGACGGACGTCCGATCACTGGTCTTGGTGATCATTTAATGTTCCAAATGTTTGGCCGCGGTTATTTTCTCGGTATTCCGGTACCAGCTGTTACAATGATGATTGCTTTCGCAGTACTGTACTTCATTTTGAAGAAAACGACATTTGGTCGCCGTACATTTGCAATTGGTGGAAATGAAGAAGCAGCAGCATTATCAGGTATTAATGTTACGAGAATTAAAGTAATGATTTACGGTCTTTCCGGAATTTTGGCAGCGCTTGCAGGTATTGTCTTAACATCACGACTAGATTCTGCACAGCCAACTGCAGGTACTTCTTACGAATTAGATGCAATCGCAGCAGTTGTATTAGGTGGAACAAGTCTTTCTGGAGGAAGAGGATGGATTGTTGGCACATTCATCGGTGTGCTTATTATCGGTGTACTAAATAACGGTTTAAATTTATTAGGCGTATCTTCTTTCTTCCAACAAGTTGTAAAAGGACTTGTAATCTTACTAGCTGTATTAATTGATCGTCGAAAAGAAGCGTAATGGAGGGACAGTTCATGAAGAAATGGTTACTTATACTCGTTGCATGTATTATGGTCATTACTGCTGGTTGTTCGATGGAACCACCAGAATGGGCAAAGGATTCTAGCGATAAAGGTCGAAATAAAACTATTAAAGTTGGATTCTCTGTTTCAACTTTAAACAATCCATTTTTTGTGACTTTGAAAAAAGGAGCAGAAAAGAAAGCGAAAGAAAGCGGCATTGAATTGATTGCTGTTGATGCACAAAATGATGCAGCAAAGCAAACGAATGATGTTGAAGATTTAATTCAAAAAGGTGTCGATGTAGTTGTTATTAATCCAACCGATTCAGATGCTGTTGCCTCAGCAGTAAGTGCGGCAAATGCAGCGAATGTCCCTGTTATTACAGTAGACCGCGTTGCAAATTCAGGTAAAGTTGTTTCTCACATTGCCTCTAATAACATTGAAGGTGGTCAAATGGCTAGTGATTACATTCGTGAATTAGTCGGCGAGGGAGCAAACGTTGCTGAATTAGAAGGAATCCCTGGCTCTTCTGCTGCTCGTGAGCGCGGGAAAGGATTCCATAACGTAGCTGATAAGTCTTTAAAAGTAGTTGCCAAACAAGCAGCTGATTTTGATAGAGCAAAAGGATTATCTGTTATGGAAAACATTTTGCAAGCAAATGGTGATATTAAAGCGGTGTTTGCGCATAACGATGAGATGGCATTAGGGGCACTTGAAGCATTGAAGTCTGCTGGAAAAACGGATGTAGTCGTTGTTGGGTTTGATGCAACAGAAGATGCTGTAAAAGCGGTTAAAGATGGGCGTATGGCTGCAACAGTTGCTCAAAAACCGGAATTAATCGGGGAGAAGGCGATGCAAACAGCAAAAGAAATCACACAAGGTAAAAAAGTGGACAAATCTATTCCGATTGAATTAGAGCTTATTAAGAAAAACAAATAAATATAAATTGAAAATTAGGAAGGAAGAATAACAAATGAAATTCTTTATTGATACAGCAAACATTAACGAAATTAAAGAGGCAAATGCATTAGGCGTAGTAGCTGGAGTAACGACAAACCCATCACTTGTAGCAAAAGAAGGCGTAGATTTCCATGAGCGTATTCGTGAAATTTGCAGCTTTATAGAAGGACCTGTAAGCGCAGAAGTAATTAGCTTAGAAGCTGATAAAATGATTGAAGAAGGAAAAGAATTAGCGAAGATTGCTCCAAACGTTGTTGTAAAAGTACCAATGACAACAGAAGGTTTAAAAGCAGTAAAAGCATTCTCTGATTTAGGGATTCGTACAAACGTTACATTAGTATTCTCAGCAGTTCAAGCATTACTTGCAGCTCGTGCTGGTGCAACATATGTATCACCATTCTTAGGTCGCTTAGATGATATCGGTCATAACGGTATGGACTTAATCCGCCAAATCGCAGAAATCTTTGCAATTCACGGAATCGAAACAGAAATCATCGCAGCATCTGTACGTCACAGCGTTCACGTAACTGATGCAGCATTAAATGGTGCACATATTGCAACAATCCCAGCAAACGTAATTGCTTCATTAGTGAAGCACCCATTAACAGATCAAGGAATTGAGAAATTCTTAGCTGATTGGGAAAAAACACAAGAGAAATAATAGAAAATCAAGAATCCTAGTTTAATTGACTAGGATTCTTTTTTTGTATTTAAAAGAATTTTCATGCAATTTTGCATATTGTCTTTTAAATTTGTTATATAAACTATTTAATATATACAAATCACTCTTTATTTTTCATATTTTGATATAAAGTGAAACTTTAATTAGTGGGGGGCTTTGTTCATTCCCCCACTAATTATTAGTTGAACCAATCGGGCTTTAACGGGCAGTTATCTCACACCTAACTTCCTCGCATTCACCGAATTTTGAGGTGGGAGTCTTACTGCCCGTTAAAGCGGGATAAACAGATAGAGGGTCTGACCAGAAAACTGGAGGGCATGATTCTATAACAGAAAGTTTAACGTTTATAGAATTATGCCTTTTTATATAGGGAGGTAGTAAACAGGGATTTCGACAAAAATGCAACTATTTATCTGAATTTTAAGTTTTATAAAAGGAGAGAAATGGAATGAGAAGAAAAGCGCCATTTAAAGTGTTATCGTCATTAGCAATTGCGGCAATTATCGGATGCACATCTGTAATGAGTGCTCCATTAGCATACGCAGAAACGCCAGCAAAAGAGAAAGACAATGTATCTACAACACCAATTGATTACAATTTAATTCAAGAAGATCGTTTAGCGGAAGCGTTGAAAGAAAGAGGAACAATCAATCCAGCATCGTCTAAAGAAGAAACGAAAAAAGCCGTAGAAAAGTACATTGAAAAGAAACAAGGGGATCAGGCAAATAAAGAAATTCTTCCAGCTGATACTGCTAAAGAGGCATCTGATTTCGTGAAAAAAGTAAAAGAGAAAAAAATGGAAGAAAAGGAAAAAGTAAAGAAACCTGAAAGAAATGTTAGTCCTGAGCAAAAGCCAGAACCAAATAAAAAGCAATTGAATGGACAAGTCCCAACTTCTAAAGCGAAGCAAGCACCGTATAAGGGACCTGTTCGAAATGATAAAGTATTAGTATTACTCGTTGAATTTAGTGATTATAAACATAATAATATTGATCAAACGCCAGGGTATATGTATTCGAATGACTTTAGTAGAGAGCATTATCAAAAAATGTTATTTGGTAATGAGCCGTACACATTATTTGATGGTTCAAAAGTAAAAACGTTTAAACAATATTATGAAGAGCAGTCTGGCGGTAGTTATACGACTGATGGATATGTAACAGAATGGCTAACAGTCCCAGGAAAAGCGTCTGACTACGGTGCTGATGGTAGCAGTGGTCATGATAACAAAGGTCCAAAAGGCGCACGTGATTTAGTGAAAGAAGCTTTACATGCAGCTGCTGAGAAAGGTTTGGATTTATCTCAATTTGATCAGTTTGATAGATATGATACAAATAGTGATGGAAATCAAAATGAACCTGACGGTGTAATTGATCATTTAATGGTAATCCATGCTGGTGTTGGTCAAGAAGCTGGTGGCGGTAAATTAGGTGATGATGCAATTTGGTCACATCGTTCAAAATTAGCAATAGATCCAGTAGCGATTGAAGGCACAAAATCAGAGGTAGATTACTTTGGTGGAAAAGTAGCAGCACATGATTACACAATTGAACCAGAAGATGGAGCAGTAGGTGTATTTGCGCATGAATTTGGACATGACCTTGGCTTACCAGATGAATATGACACGAAATATACTGGAACTGGTTCACCTGTCGAAGCTTGGTCACTAATGAGTGGAGGTAGTTGGACAGGGAAAATTGCAGGAACAGAGCCAACTAGTTTCTCACCACAAAATAAAGATTTCTTACAAAAGAATATGGGTGGCAACTGGGCAAAAATTTTAGAAGTAGATTACGATAAAATTAAGCGCGGTGTAGGAGTTCCTACATATATTGATCAAAGTGTTACGAAATCTAATCGTCCAGGCGTTGTACGTGTTAACTTACCAGGTAAAAGTGTTGAAACGATTAAACCAGAGTTTGGAAAGCATGCATATTATAGTACGAGAGGCGATGATATGCATACAACATTAGAAACACCGTTCTTGGATTTAACGAAAGGAACAAATGCAAAATTCGATTATAAAGCAAATTATGAGTTAGAAGCAGAGTGCGATTTTGTTGAAGTGCATGCAGTAACAGAAGATGGAACGAAAACATTAATTGATAGACTTGGAGAAAAAGTAGTCCAAGGAGATAAAGATACAACAGACGGAAAATGGATTGATAAATCATATGATTTAAGTCAATTTAAAGGAAAAAAAGTGAAACTGCAATTCGATTATATTACAGATCCAGCTGTAACATATAAAGGTTTCGCGATGGATAATGTAAATGTAACTGTTGATGGACAAGTAGTATTTTCTGATGACACAGAAGGAACATCTAAAATGCAGTTAAATGGATTCGTTGTTTCTGATGGGACAGAGAAAAAAGCTCATTATTACTACTTAGAGTGGAGAAACTATGCGGGATCAGATAATGGATTAAAAGCAGGAAAAGGTCCAGTGTATAATACAGGTCTTGTCGTTTGGTATGCAGATGATAGCTTTAAAGATAACTGGGTTGGGGTGCATC
Source organism: Bacillus basilensis (assembly GCF_921008455.1). NCBI lineage: Bacteria > Bacillati > Bacillota > Bacilli > Caryophanales > Bacillaceae > Bacillus > Bacillus basilensis. The sequence continues at coordinate 720,253 of NZ_CAKLBZ010000001.1, forward strand.
CAGGTGAAGGCTTCCTTGGGGTTGTAGACTCTCATCCAGAAGCGTTTGTTGGTAATTTAAATGGGAAACCAGCGTACGGTAATACAGGTATGCAAATTGCGGATGCTGCATTTTCGTTTGATCAAACACCAGCATGGAGTGTAAATTCATTAACACGTGGACAGTTTAACTATTCTGGATTACAAGGTGTTACAACTTTTGATGATTCAAAAGTATATAGTAACAAACAAATTGCAGACGCAGGAAGAAAAGTTCCGAACCTCGGACTTAAATTCCAAGTTGTTGGACAAGCAGAGGATAAATCAGCAGGCGCTGTTTGGATTAAACGTTAATAACAGAAAAGCACATTCTTCATATGAAGAATGTGCTTTTGAATTTGTACAGTAAGTTATTATTTTAGCTTATGTAATACAAGTGTCTGTTCATATGTAGTGTATCAAATTCTGTAGGGAAAGGAAATATTTCCGAGGAAATTGTCGAAGTATCGTTGGTATTGATACACTTTTTTTGTAAAAGAAGAAATGTAGTATTGCCTTTACAGTTTAATTTATTTACATTGTTACTTGACTATACACAAAAGTAATATATTCGGAAATAAAAGAGCGCTATTGAAGTGACCCCTAAAAGTTAGACACGGTTATTTCATTAGGCAGCTTGATAAAAGTGAGTCCGGTATTGTACCGGGCTCATTTTTAATTTTGCCTTAATCCGTTTCGTATTATAATAATCTATATATTTTTCTAATTCTCTTTTAAAATGCTCTACACTTTCAAACTCTTTTATGTAGAGGAACTCCGACTTCATAATCCCAAAGAAATTCTCTATTACTGCGTTGTCGTAACAGTTGCCTTTTCGAGACATACTCTGGACGATAGCTCTTGATTCAAGTGTACAGACGTACTGTCTCATTTGATAATGCCATCCTTGATCTGAATGCATCAGTAGCTGGTGGGTTTCAGGTAAACGTTCCAATGCTTTCTCTAACATCTCTGAAACAAGTGAATACGTCGGTCTAGAACCAATTGTATAGGTAATAATTTCACCATTATACAAATCTAATACAGGTGATACATACAGTTTTTCTCCAAATAATTTAAACTCTGTGATGTCTGTTACCCATTTTTGATTCGGTGCATCTGTATGAAAATTACGCTCTAAAAAATTAGGTGCAATTCTACCAACTTTTCCTTTATAAGACTTATATTTTTTCATACGCACAACACACTTTAATCCAAGCTCTTTCATAATGCGCTGAACCTTCTTGTGATTCACTTTCTGACCACGATTCGTTAATTCATCACGAATGCGACGGTAACCATAACGACCTTCATTTTCCTCATAAATCGCTTTAATCTCCGCTTTCAAATCGGCATCTACATCTGGACGATTCATTTTCTTTACTAAATCATAATACGTGCTTCGAGGAATAGTAGCTAGCTCCACGAGTGCCTTCACCGAATATTTATGCCTTAATTCATAGACTACTTGCGCTTTGTCTTGTTTCGTGATTTTTCCTTGTTTTGAACTAAGGCATTCAACTTTTTTAAGTACTCATTTTCCATCTCAAGCTGTTGAATACGTGCTTCAAGTGCTTCGACTGACCCTTCAGCTAAAGCTTGTTTTAATTGTTTATTTGAATCTTTTTTCATGGATAGACGCCCCTTTTTCTTAGATTGAAGGGCATCAATTCCTTGTGTTTCGAACTGTTTTTTCCAAACAGAAATCGTTGAAGGGGCAGGAATGTTAAAGATAGCTGCCGTCTCAAATAAGGACATACCGTTTTCAATCATAAAGTTTAGTACGTCTAGTTTAAATTGTTGTGTGTAATTTGTACATCGTTTTAGAAAAGCTTCCACACCATTCTGTTTATATTGGTTTACCCAATTCAAAATGATTGTGTCACTTATACCGATCGATCTACCCATTTCTCGATAACTTTCATTTCCGTTCAAATAACGTAGAACGATTTGTATTTTTTCATCAGCAGTAAATTTAGCCATAGAAAAACTGCACCTCCAATTGTTAGACTGTGTCTAACAATTGGGGTGCAGTTCATATTCGATAGTGCTCTTTTTTATGAATAGAAAGGAGTGAGTTAAATGAAAGAAGTAATTGAATGTCCACAGTGTGAAGGGAATATTACTGCGCAACATATTATGGATCTCCCGCATCCTTTTTCATTCAGGTGTCCACACTGTAAAGTGAGGATAAAAGAAATGAGGATCACACCGTGCTTAATATTAGCAGCAATTTGTATAATCCCACTGTTTATTATAATTGGAGAGAGTATTAAGGAATTACTAGTAAAATATTTTTCTATTATAGACGATGTGCCAACTGTACTTATTTTCTTCTTATTTTGTTATCCACTGTATTATCTCTATGAAAAATATAATGCCATATTGTTTATTAAATACGGCTTATTGAAAGTTAAAAGTTGAATAGGAGTTTATCATTAAAAAAAGACAATGATGGAATTAACCCATCATTGTCTTTTTTACTTTGCTTCTTACGTAAATCATTCCGGCAAATGTTAATAAGAATGCAGTTCCAATAACGAAGCTGACGCTAGGTGATGCCCCGATTGCTCCGACTGTAAAGGATCCAGCAACAACGCCTAATGAGAAGAAAGCATAAAACAATCCGAATGCTTTTCCACGCTTATCATCTGTCGTATTTTCAACAAGTAATGCATTTATTGATGGGAAAAGGATAGCGAATCCAATGCCATAAACCATCATAACGATAAAGAGCATACCTTTTGTTGCGAATAATCCAAGTAAAGATAATGCTAATGCCATTACTGCAATACCAATTAGCATTAGTTTTGAACGATTAAATCGATCGTAAATACGATTTGTTGGCAGTAAGAAGAAGAGGATAGCGGTAATGCCGAATACACTTAACATCATGCCTGTTGTAGATGCTTTAAGTGCTAATGCCTCAACTTTCACTGGTAACATATAAGTGACAATTCCTTGTGAAAACATTAGTGTGAAAGCACCAATATATGCCTGTAATAACGGTTCTGATTTTAATAGTTCAAACATATCTTCTTTGTTCATCATTTGTGTTCTTGAAGTATCTTTTCTTGATACGTTATTTGGTAAGAAGAAGAGAGATACGATTGTACCAAGAACCATTAAAATAGAAATGGTAATGAACACCCACTCTATACCAGCAGTTGCTTTCATAATCCCGCTGAAAGCAGGTCCTACAATTGCCGCTGTTCCAACAGCAGCACCAGATAGAGCCATTGCCTTACCTTGTCTTGCTGCATTTGTTTGTTTTGATAAAAACGTAAAGGCAGCAGGAATTAAAAATCCATCACTAAAGCCATGCATAAAGCGCACAACTAATAGTTGTTCACCACTTTGAAGAACGGTGTATAACAAGACTATGAAACTCGTAAGCCCCATGCTTATATAAAGTATTTTTTTTGCACCAAATTTATCGACGGCAGCGCCAGCAATAATATTACCGATCATATTTGCGAATGAGTACATGCCGACAACTAGCCCAATAATAAGAGGGGATCCTCCAAGACTTTGAGCGAACGTACTCATAATAGGTAATTGTGAAAATGTATCTAGAAACGCTACGATAACAATAAAGTAAATAAAATATTTCAAGCGATATTCACCTCTCCTATGCTATTATGGCATAATGCTAATTTCAACCGCAATGAAATTAGCATTAACAGATGTGGAAAAAAGTACAAAGTGACAAAATGTTGAACATTATTTGTTAAAATTTAGTGGAAATGAGATTGTTTTTTTGAAATATATGGATTAAAGTATTATAATAGATTTGTAAACTTCACCAGGTTAAGTATATACGTAGAGAGGGATGTATAAGATGAAAGCACTACTTTGGCATAATCAACGTGATGTACGAGTAGAAGAAGTACCAGAACCAACTGTAAAACCAGGAGCAGTGAAAATCAAAGTTAAATGGTGTGGTATCTGTGGGACAGACTTGCATGAATATTTAGCAGGACCTATTTTTATTCCAACAGAAGAGCATCCATTAACACATGTAAAAGCACCGGTTATTTTAGGTCATGAGTTTAGCGGTGAGGTAGTTGAAATCGGTGAAGGCGTTACATCTCATAAAGTGGGAGACCGCGTCGTTGTAGAACCAATTTATTCTTGTGGTAAATGTGAAGCTTGTAAACATGGACATTACAATGTTTGTGAACAACTTGTTTTCCACGGTCTTGGTGGAGAAGGCGGCGGTTTCTCTGAATATACAGTAGTACCAGAAGATATGGTTCACCATATTCCAGATGAAATGACGTATGAACAAGGTGCACTTGTAGAACCAGCAGCTGTAGCAGTTCATGCAGTACGTCAAAGTAAATTAAAAGAAGGGGAAGCTGTAGCGGTATTTGGTTGTGGTCCAATTGGACTTCTTGTTATCCAAGCAGCTAAAGCAGCAGGAGCAACTCCTGTTATTGCAGTTGAACTTTCTAAAGAACGTCAAGAGTTAGCAAAATTAGCAGGTGCGGATTACGTATTAAATCCAGCGACTCAAGATGTATTAGCTGAAATTCGCAACTTAACAAATGGTTTAGGTGTAAATGTGAGCTTTGAAGTAACAGGTGTTGAAGTTGTACTTCGCCAAGCAATCGAAAGCACAAGTTTCGAAGGTCAAACTGTAATTGTTAGTGTGTGGGAAAAAGATGCGACAATTACTCCAAACAACCTTGTATTAAAAGAAAAAGAAGTTATAGGTATTCTTGGATACCGTCATATTTTCCCAGCTGTTATTAAATTAATTAGCTCTGGCCAAATTCAAGCTGAGAAATTAATTACGAAAAAAATCACAGTGGATCAAGTTGTTGAAGAAGGATTTGAAGCACTTGTAAAAGATAAAACACAAGTAAAAATTCTTGTTTCACCTAAATAATAGAGAATAGTAAAAAGTAGCTCTTTTCTAGAAATAGAAGAGGGCTACTTTTTTTCTATACAGAAAGGTGATAGACTTTCCTGTAACTAAAGGTATTTTGTTTGGAAGGGGAAGTCTAATGCTTTCATTTATGTTGACATTGAAACGGATGCTAAAAGCTTGTTTACGAGCGTGGAAAGATAAAGAATTTCAAGTATTATTCGTATTAACAATTTTGACATTAATATCTGGTACAATCTTTTATAGTACAGTGGAGGGGTTACGTCCTCTTGATGCTTTATATTTTAGCGTTGTGACGCTGACTACTGTCGGTGATGGGCAATTTAGTCCTCAAACTGACTTCGGAAAGATATTTACGATATTATACATATTTATAGGGATCGGATTAGTGTTTGGATTTATACATAAGTTGGCAGTTAACGTACAACTGCCAAGTATACTATCGAAGAGAAAAAAAGAGTAAAGCATGTGGATGCTTTACTCTTTTTTACATTAGTTTAGACAAGTATTTGCAGAAGCTTAACAATACTTTATTACAATATAAGTGCAGTCATTCATTATATTCACTATGTATAAAGTTATAATGATATGAAAATTTGCATATTTTAATTTAGTAATAGATATTTCGTGAAAGGTGGGATATTCTAGTCATAGGTTAACCGGACGACATCATAGGATCCTAACAAAAAGTTTACAATAATTCAATTATAAAATGGAGGATTTCAGATGAAAAAGAAAGTACTTGCTTTAGCAGCAGCTATTACATTAGTAGCCCCTTTACAAAGCGTTGCATTTGCTCATGAAAATGATGGGGGAAGTAAAATAAAAATAGTTCACCGTTGGTCTGCTGAAGATAAACATAAAGAAGGTGTAAACTCTCATTTATGGATTGTAAACCGTGCCATTGATATTATGTCTCGCAATACAACACTTGTAAAACAAGATCGAGTTGCACAAGTAAATGAATGGCGTACGGAATTAGAAAATGGTATTTATGCTGCTGACTATGAAAATCCTTATTATGATAATAGCACATTTGCTTCACATTTCTATGATCCAGACAATGGAAAAACATATATTCCATTTGCAAAGCAGGCAAAAGAAACTGGAGCTAAATATTTTAAATTAGCTGGTGAATCATATAAAAATAAAGATATGAAACAAGCATTCTTCTATTTAGGATTATCTCTTCATTATTTAGGAGATGTAAACCAACCGATGCATGCGGCAAACTTTACAAATCTTTCGTACCCACAAGGATTCCATTCTAAATATGAAAACTTTGTAGATACGATAAAAGATAATTATAAAGTAACGGATGGAAATGGATATTGGAACTGGAAAGGTACAAATCCAGAAGATTGGATTCATGGCGCGGCAGTAGCAGCGAAACAAGATTACGCTGGAATTGTAAATGATAATACGAAAGATTGGTTCGTAAAAGCAGCTGTATCACAAGAATATGCAGATAAATGGCGCGCTGAAGTTACACCAATGACAGGTAAGCGATTAATGGATGCACAACGTGTTACTGCTGGATACATTCAGCTTTGGTTTGATACGTACGGAGATCGTTAAGTATTTAAAAAAGGTCAAATCTCATAATAGAGTATTTGGCCTTTTTATCACTATACACATGGAGGTATGGAACGTGAAAGGTAAATTGCTAAAAGGTGTACTTAGCTTTGGGATTGGTTTAGGAGTTTTATACGGAGGACCTTCAGCTCAAGCAGACACGTCTACAAATCAAAATAGTACTTTAAAAGTGATGACACATAATGTGTACATGTTATCAACAAATTTATATCCGAACTGGGGGCAAAGCCAGCGTGCTGATTTAATCGGGGCAGCGGATTATATTAAAAATCAGGATGTTGTTATATTAAATGAAGTGTTTGATAATAGCGCTTCAGATCGTCTTTTAGGAAATTTGAAGAAAGAATACCCAAATCAAACAGCTGTATTAGGTCGTAGTAACGGAAACGAATGGGATAAAACGTTAGGTAGCTATTCATCTTCAACTCCTGAAGACGGGGGCGTTGCAATCGTGAGCAAATGGCCAATCATTGAAAAGGTTCAATATGTATTTGCAAACGGATGCGGACCAGATAATTTATCAAATAAAGGATTTGTATACACGAAAATTAAGAAAAATGATCGTTTCGTTCATGTGATTGGGACGCATTTGCAGGCTGAAGATAGTATGTGCGGAAAAACTTCACCTGCATCTGTACGTACAAACCAGTTAAAAGAAATTCAAGATTTTATTAAAAATAAGAATATACCAAATGACGAGTATGTCCTATTTGGTGGTGATATGAACGTAAATAAAATAAATGCAGAGAAAAATAGTGACTCAGAGTACGCATCAATGTTTAAAACATTACATGCTTCAATTCCATCTTATACGGGACATACAGCAACTTGGGATGCGACGACAAACAGTGTTGCGAAATACAATTATCCAGATGCACCTGCTGAACATTTAGATTATATTATTGCAAGTAAAGACCATGCGAATCCATCTTATATAGAGAATAAGGTGTTGCAGCCGAAATCTCCAGAATGGACTGTTACATCATGGTTCCAAAAATATACGTATAATGATTATTCTGATCATTATCCAGTAGAGGCGACTATTTCTATGAAGTAGTCCTAAAAAAGTTTCTTTTTAAATAGGAAGAAACTTTTTTATTTTGAAAGAGGAAATTTAAACTTTCTTTCCAATATGTATAAGACATATAGAGAAGAGGGGAGAAAAAATGTGGATCGAGGGATTTTTAAAGAAGTTCCATTACCGTGTGCATTTTTGGATGAAGTGGCTTTAGATAGAAATATTCAATCGATTATAGAACTAAGTGGGAATAAAAAGATTCGTATCGCGAGTAAATCGTTACGTTCTGTTTCGGTTATGAAAAAGATTTTAGCTGCAAATGATCGATTTCAAGGTATTATGTGTTTTTCACCTAGGGAAGCTTTGTTTTTACTTGAACAAGGATTCAATGACTTATTGCTCGGGTATCCTGCTTATGATGAAAGAGCGTTACATGAAATAAGTTTGTTAACAAAGCAAGGGCTCATTATAACTTGTATGGTGGATTGTGAAGATCATATTGTTTATTTAGAAAAAATTGCTGAGAAGTCTAAAGGGTGTTTTCGTGTTTGTTTGGATATTGATATGAGTAGTTGTTTTTTAAAGTTTCATTTTGGAGTCAAAAGATCACCGGTAAAAGATGGGCAAGGTGCTTTGAAAATAGTAAAAAGGGTGAAAGAATCATCATTTTTAATACTAGATGGTGTAATGGGATATGAAGCCCAAATTGCTGGGGTAGGAGATCACATACCGAATCAACGAGTGAAAAGTAAAGTAATTTCGTATTTGAAGAAGAAATCGGTGTTAGAGGTTAAAGAGAGAAGGGGACATATCGTAAAAGAAATACAAAATCTAGGCATTGAACTAAGGTTTGTAAATGGGGGAGGCACAGGAAGTATAAAAACAACCGAGAAAGATAATTCAGTTTCAGAGATTACGATAGGTTCTGCTTTTTACGCTCCGAAACTGTTTGATTATTATAAAGAGGTCAAATTTCATCCAGCTGTCGGATTTGCTTTACCAGTTGTGCGTAAACCAGCTCCAACTATTTACACTTGTCTAGGTGGTGGATATATTGCCTCAGGCGCAATTGGGAAAGATAAAGAACCTGAGGTTTGGAGGCCTGATGGTGCAAAATTAGTAGCTTTAGAAGGTGCTGGCGAGGTACAAACACCAATTTTTTATAACGGCGAGGAACGAGTAGAGATAGGAGATTCTATCTTGTTTCGCCATAGTAAAGCTGGAGAGTTATGTGAGCGCTTTCCTTTTTTATATCGTGTGAAAGAAGGAGAGATTGTTGGGGAGTATTCAACATATCGGGGGGATGGCCAATGCTTTCTATAAAGGGACAGAAATGGAGAAATTGGACAGGGAATGTAGAAGGAACGCCGCATTATACGATGTATCCAGAAAGTGTACAAGATGTGGTAGAAGTTGTAGGACTTGCGCGAAAAAAAGGGAAGAAAATTCGTGTTGTCGGTTCAGGGCACTCTTTTACACCTCTCGTGCAAACGGAAGAAATTTTAGTTTCTTTAGATGAATTGAAGGGCATTGTGAGTATTGATGCGGAGAAGATGGTTGCCGAAGTATGGGCAGGAACAAAGCTATATGACCTAGGGAAGTTACTTGAAGAAAAAGGTTATGCACAAGAAAATTTAGGGGATATTGATTCACAATCTATTGCAGGAGCGATTAGTACGGGAACTCATGGGACGGGTGTTACCTTTGGGAGTTTATCAACACAAGTTATAGAGATTACCGCAGTTTTATCTACAGGTGAGAGTATAGTTTGTTCAGAAACGGAGAATGTGGAATATTGGAGAGCTTTTCAGTTGTCGCTTGGGATGCTAGGTATCATTGTAAAAATAAAGTTGAAAGTTATCCCAGCGTATTCGCTCGTCTATGAAAGTGAAAAACAGTCATTATCTACTGTAATGAACAAGCTAGAAGAATATAAGAAGAATCGTCATTTTGAATTTTTCGTTTTTCCTTATTCAGATGAAGTGCAAGTGAAGTTTACCAATGAAACGATGAGTAAAGAAAGTGATTTGAAATGGCATAAATTAAAGGTGGAGTTACTAGAAAATAGGATGTTCTCTTTGTTATCTAAAGGATGTAAATGGTTTCCTTCTATAAGTAAGGGAGTAAGTCGATTATCAGCTAAAGCTGTACCAAACACAAAAATAATAGGTCCGAGCTATGAAGTGTTTTCTACATCACGTACGGTACCATTTTATGAAATGGAATATAGTGTTCCGTCAAAGTATATGAGAACTGTTGTAGAAGAAATTTCAAAGCTTATTGAAAAGAAAAAGTATAAGGTGCACTTCCCAATCGAATGCCGCTATGTGAAAGGTGATGATATATGGCTCAGTCCAGCATACGGTAGAGATTCAGCCTATATCGCTGTTCATATGTATAAAGGTATGAAATATGCTGCTTATTTTGGTGAGGTGGAGAAAATTTTTCTAAAGTACGAGGGACGCCCACATTGGGGGAAAATGCATACGTTAACTTACGAAAAATTACAAAATATATATCCAGAATTACACTCGTTTCTAAAGGTGAGGAAGTTATTAGATGAAACTGGAATGTTTTTAAACCCTTATACAGAAAAATTATTTACGCCTATGAAAAAAAGCTGACAAAGTATTACTTGTCAGCTTTTTTTAGTGTAATTGCATTTCTTGTTTGACTGATATGCTCGTAAAATAGTAACTTATCACGACTAAATACATGTAATAAAACATGAATAATAAATATGCCGTTAATTACGAATTGGAATAATACTATAACTAGTAATACTAAAGGCTCTGTAAGATTTAAGATAGAACTACTAGAAAGAATATAATTGATTCCACCTAAAATGAAATAGAATATACCATAACGGATGAATAGTTCCTTCATCGTAATACGATCTGACTTTCCTTTCACGTAAATACGAAGCAATGCTTTACCAATTGTTTTTCCATTCGTAAAGTATGGAATGATAATAAAGTAAATAAAGATCGAACACGTTATGAAAATGAGTTCGTATATGTTCGTGTAAGATTGAATATTAGAAACAAAGAAAGAATTTCCTTTGTTTTTAATGACAGGTACAACGATAGATAAGAAAATCCAATCAATTTGCATCGCGATAAAGCGACGAACGAATCCGACTGGTTTCGTTTCCAAATCAATATGACTATCTAACTCGTTTGCTTTCGGAAGGAAGTACGTAAATATTGGTGCAATGATAAAGCCAATTACGCCGCCTAATGTATTTAAAAACAGATCGTCTATATCAAATAAGCGGTATGCACAATTGTATATACCGTATAGTCCAGTCACTTGTGTTAGCTCGAAAAAGAGTGAAAGACAAAAAGAAATACAAATTGTTTGTAGGAAACTACGGCGGAAATAATAACGTAAGTAAATACCGAATGGAACGGTTAATAGAACGTTAAATGCTACTTGTAAAAATGCAGATTCTTTTAATAGGTAGAAATAAGTAGCTGGTTTCGTTAAAATTGCCGAGGTATGATTACTAATTTCTTGTATGAAATAAAATGGTGATAGTTGCATGTGCTGCGTATTAGCCGGTTGTAGGCTACAAGTATCATATGTTTGTGGCAACGGCAAAATCACAAGAAAATAGGCATTTAATAAATAAAGTAATAATGAGTATAAAATAAATGAACGCCATTTATTTAAATAACCATACTTTCGATAATTAAAAATTAAGAAAGGGATTAATAGAAACATTGCTAAAAAAGGAAATAAAATAAATGCTGTTTTTACTGGAAATAAATATGCAGTCAAAATGAAGCTCCTTTCAATGAAAATTCGTTTACCATTATAACGTTAAAAGAACCTTAAAACAAAATTAAAATATTTTGAAATAGAAAAAATTATAAATTTTAATGGAATTAAGTTATACTAAATTTAATATAAGGATATTATGATTATGATAAGTTGAGAGAGGGTACAAGATATGCGATATGAGCTTTTTTCTGTAAGTGGGAATCATATTACAACTTTTGAAAGTGCTTGGCGTTTTCAAGAGGGAGAACAGATTTTTGTTCATGATGATCAAACAAAACGAAATTTTATTATTATCCGCCTAACGCATGATGTATTTCAACAAAATAAACATGTTATTCGTTTGTATTGTCAAGAAAAGAAAGTATACGCATAAAAAAGCGAGTCATTCTAGTTTAATAGAATGACTCGCTTTTCGTTTTGTAAGTTTCACTTTATAAGAAAATAAGAGTAAGTACACCTACGATAATGCAATAGAAAGAGAAATATTTTAAATTTCCTTTTGCCATAATGTTCATAAACCATTTTAACGAAATATACGTCATGATAAATGTTGCGATAAATGCAACGACATATGGTACGAATAATGTGTTTAGATTTGGATCTTTTGCAATGTCTGTAATACTTAGTAATAAACCACCTAAGCTAACAGGGATATATAGTAAGAAGGAGAAACGAAGGGCTGTTTCTTGTTTCATACCAAGTAACATCGCTGCTACGATTGTTGCACCTGATCGGCTAATTCCAGGGATTAGTGCGCAAGCTTGTGCTAATCCGACGATAATTGCATCTTTCATAGAAAGGTCACCATCATTTTTACGTCCACGCAAGTTTCTAATAATCCAAAGGCCGACAGCAGTAATGAGAAGGGAAATCCCAACCATCTTCACACCTTTTAAGTACTGATCGATGTAATCTTTAAATAAAACACCAATAACACCTGCTGGAATGGTCGCAATAACAAGGTAAATAATAAAGAAGAAATCTGATTTTGCGTCTTCTGCTCTTGTAAATATATAAGATAGACCATTCTTCGTTAGACGAATTAAATCATTTCTATAAATAAGTAATACAGCTAATAATGAAGCTGAATTAACAAGTAGTTCGAAGCTAAACCCCTCTATTTTTAGTCCTAGCAAATGCTGTGCTAAAACGAGGTGACCGCTTGAAGAAATCGGAATTGGCTCTGTTAGTCCTTGGAACAGACCAAGAATTAAATATTTTAAAATGTAATAAAATTGTTCCATAATAACGTCCTTGTTTATTAGTCGAAAGAAACAACTTGTCCATTATAACAAAGATACGGATGAATATTGAGAAGAAATAAATATTCGAAAAATAATAAAACCCCCTTATAGCGCTATAAGGGGGTTTTTATTATTAATGAGAAGCCGCTGTTTCTTGAAGACCTTTAGTCAATTGAACATCGACTTTTTCGGCATCATGAATATGGTTCATAATAGTAGTATTTAATTTTTGGAACATTTGTTGTGTATTAGCGAATTCTCGTAATATATCATCATTACAAGATTTTTGGTTTTCGATAGCTTTAATAACATTTGTAGCACCATTTTGTAACGTTTGAATCATAATTAAAATATTTTCAATTCTAGCGTTTGTATCGGCACTCATTTCTACACCTTCATCGACTAAATGTAAATTATCTTTTGTGTTATCGTATGCTTTTTCAATTTCTTCTTGAATTTTTTTCGTTAAGTTGCCGATGTTTTTTGTACTTTCCGCTGTACTTTCCGCTAGTTTTCTTACTTCATTGGCAACGACAGCGAATCCTTTACCATGCTCTCCAGCACGCGCAGCTTCAATACTCGCATTTAAAGCAAGTAAATTTGTTTGTGCTGCAATGTTTTGAATGACTTCTACAATTTGCTCGATTTCTTTTGAGCGTTCACTTAAATGATTCATACTATTAGACGTACGTTGAGATTGTTCACCTAATTTGTTAATTACAATAAGTAAACGGTGAACAGATTCTTTTCCTTCATTAGAACAGTCAATAATTTCTTCAATAGATTGAATTAAGCTTTGCTCTTTTTGTAACATTTCGTTATTCAATTCATTGGAATGTGTAGTACGGGTTGAAACATTTTCGAAACATGAGTTTAATTGTTGAACTAAATTTTGAAGTGTATGGTGTTGATTATTTACAAGTTTATGCTCTTGAACAACGCTTTGTACACGATCGTGGATAGAAGAAATAATCTCTTGTTTTTCAATATCTTTTTGTTTTAATTCTGTTTCTAGTTCCTGTATACGATTTTCTAATTGATCAATTTTATGTTGGAGTGATTTCTTTTGAGTAAACATATATTTATTTCAACCGCCTTTAGAAGTTATATTTTCTCTATATTTGGATTTTAGCATCTTTTATAATTTTTAAATATAGGAATTGTTAAATATTTAAGAATCTATTACATTTTATGCATAATTCCCTTTTTTTCGTCATGAAAAATAAACTGTATTTAATGGTATTGTAAACAAACTGTAAAATAAATCATGTATAACTGTATAAGAAGGGAGTCGGATTATGAACTATTTTAAGCGAATCAGTAGTCTAGTATTAGCAGGCATTATCGGTCTTTCTAGTACAGTCGCTGTAAAAGCAGAGTCAAACGACGAGAAACTTAACAACATGCAACAGCAATTGCAGCAAAATGATGCAGATATGCAAAAGAAAGAGCAAGAGAAGCAAGCTGTTAGTAAAGAAATTCAAGGTATCGAAAACGAACTACATAATTTAAATAATACAATTGCAAAAAATAAAGAGGATCAAGCTGCTATTCAACGTAAAATTGATGAAACACATAAGCAGATTGAGCAAAAAAAGAATGAAATTGTCGTTTTAGAAGATAAGGTCCTTGCTCGTAAGGATATTATGAGAAAACGTATGGTTTCTGTTCAAAACAGTTCAAATACAAGTTTAGTAGTAGAAGTTGTAGTAGAGTCAAAAAACTTTGCAGATTTCTTACAACGTATGAACGCAGTTTCTACCATTCTAGAAGCTGATAAAGAAATTTTACGTCTACAAGAACAAGATCTTCGTCAAATTGAAGAAGATAAGAAAACAATTGATGAAAAAGAAGCATCTTTAGTAGTAGACAAACAAAAATTAGCAAAAGCACAAGCTGAGTTGCAAGATAACTTGAAAAAGCGTCAAGATAACTTACAAACAGTTCAAGCTAAATATAATGCGGTTGCAAGCCAACTTAATTTAGCAGCAGAAGAAAAAGCTAAAATCGAATCAAATATGAAAGCAGTTCAAGAAACAATTGCTCGTGAGCAAGAAGCAGCAAGAATTGCAGCAGAAGAGCGTGCAAAAGCAGAGGCAGCTGCAAAGGCTGAGCAAGAAGCTTTAGCTAAGGCACAGGCAGATGTTGCTGAAAAGCAAAAGCAAAAGCAAGAACAAGAACAAGCTAGTAAGCCAGCTCAATCTAAAAATAATAATTCAAATGTAGAACCTGCACAACCTTCTAAGCCAACTGCTGGCGGAAAAGAACTTTATGTACATGCAACAGCGTATACAGCAGACCCAGCTGAAAATGGTTATGGACCAGGTCAACAAGTATATTCTGCATGGGGAGGCTATAATTTAACTGCAAACCCAGGAATGAAATTAATTGCGGTAGATCCATCTGTTATTCCATTAGGTTCTCGCGTATATGTTGAAGGATACGGAGAAGCAATTGCAGCAGATACTGGTGGCGCGATTAAAGGTCATAAAATTGATGTTTTAATGCCAGATAAAGCTTCTTCTAGTAAGTGGGGCAGAAAAAATGTTAAGCTTACAATTTTAAACTAACACGTAATCCAACTTTACAATACGTAAAGTTGGATTTTTTTATAAAAATAATGTTAAGTTGAGTTTACATTTTGTTAAGTAAAGCATACAATGAAATTGAGAGGTGGTAAAATTGACCATTTTAAATAGAGTGAAGGAGTTAAGAGCTCGCTTTAATTTTTCGCAAAGTGTATTAGCAGAAAAAGTGGGAGTAACGAGACAAACAATTGCTGCAATTGAAAAAGGGGATTATGTTCCTTCCTTGTTATTAGCACTTACAATTTGCGATGTATTTCAGTTGAAGATGGAAGATGTGTTTGTTTTAAATAAGGAGGGGAAAGAGGATGAATAGACTTGTATTTTCCTATATGTTAAATGTACTTTTAATGGTATTAGCAGGTTGGGCATTTATTGAGTTGTATTATTTTACTATTGAAGTTGCTAATTTTATTCAAACAGAGAGAGTACCATTCGAAGTTTCATTGAGTTTAATGCCGCTAGCATTACTTTTAATATTTGGTATTGTATCGACTGTTCTTTATAAAATTCAAAAGAAAAAATATAAAGAGCTCTCGTATTGGATGTTTCCGCTATTATTTCCTCAAGAAGATGAGCGAGAAAAGGCAATTACAGAAAAGGCTTGTCGTACTACATTTATGTCACTATGGTTCGTGTTGCCTTGTGCGGTTGGTTTTTTAACTCTTTCCCCAATTGTTAATCTATATGTTCCTGCATATCCGATATATATTGTGTTTAGTATCTTCCTTATTCAGATGACGATTTTTCACGTGTCCTTATATCGAAATAAAATTGCTTAAAAAGAAACCTTCTTGCACATGCAAGAAGGTTTCTTTCAGCTTACACTTGTACATATAGCAATATTATTTTATCATTTTATATAGAGTAAGATTTTGTAAGGGAAAGGAATTGTATATGAATAAGCAAAGAATTTATAGTATAGTAGCAATCCTTCTATTTGTTGTAGGTGGTGTTTTAATTGGAAAGCCATTTTATGATGGATATCAGGCAGAGAAGAAACAGACAGCGAATGTGCAAGCTGTTCAAAAGATGAATTATGAAAAGCATGAGACGGAATTTGTAGATGCTTCCAAAATTGATCAACCAGATTTAGCTGAAGTAGCGAATGCATCATTAGATAAAAAGCAGGTAATTGGTCGTATTTCGATTCCAAATGTTTCCATAGAACTTCCTGTTTTAAAATCTTCTACTGAGAAAAACCTATTGTCAGGTGCAGCAACAGTAAAAGAAAATCAAGTAATGGG
Organism: Bacillus basilensis; assembly: GCF_921008455.1. Classification (NCBI taxonomy): domain Bacteria; kingdom Bacillati; phylum Bacillota; class Bacilli; order Caryophanales; family Bacillaceae; genus Bacillus; species Bacillus basilensis. The sequence goes on from NZ_CAKLBZ010000001.1 coordinate 736,640, forward strand.
AAAAGGGAATTATGCATTAGCAGGACATAACATGTCTAAAAAAGGTGTTTTGTTTAGTGATGTAGCATCTTTGAAAAAAGGCGATAAAATTTATTTGTATGATAATGAAAACGAATATGAGTATGCGGTTACTGGTGTATCTGAAGTAACTCCTGATAAATGGGAAGTTGTCGAGGATCACGGAAAAGATGAGATAACGCTTATTACATGTGTATCTGTGAAAGATAATTCTAAACGTTATGTTGTTGCTGGTGATTTAGTAGGATCGAAGGCGAAGAAATAAAAAAGATGAGGGAAATCCCTCATCTTTTTTTAATCCATCCACTTCACTAATTTTTTGGAAATTAGTAATAAAACACAACCTAAAACGATTGCTACAGCGCCAATAACTGTAAATACTTCAGCATATCCAAGTGAAGTTGTGAAGCTTGCAAGTTGTCCACCTAAAATGTTGGCGATACCTGAACTCGCTAACCATACGCCCATTAGTAAAGATGCTAGTTTTACTGGAGCGAGAGAACTAACCATTGATAGTCCAACAGGTGATAAGAATAGCTCACCTAACGTATGGAAAAGATACGTAAAGACGATAAATAGTAAGTTTGCTTTTTCTGTAATGTTATGTTCATCACTACCTGTTTTTAATGTAGCGATAACGAGAATGATATAACCGATACCGAGTAGAATCATACCAAGTCCCATTTTGGTTGGGATTTTTAAATCCCCACGCTTGCGAGTTGCAAGTTTTGCCCATAATGCTGAAATGACTGGAGCAAGTAAAATAATAAATAATGGGTTGACCGATTGGAACCAAGATGTTGGAACTTCCCATCCGAACACTGAGCGGTCTACAAATTTGTTTGTATATAATGTTAATGAGCTACCAGCTTGTTCAAAGCCAGCCCAGAAGAAGACAACGAAGCATGTTAAAATGACGATAACTGCAGTACGTTGTTTTTCTTTTTTTGTTAACGGTGTATCTCCTACTGATGGTTGTCCAGCAGCAGCTTGCAAATCGCGAGTTGGTTTTTTACCGATATCACCAAGGTAGCGATTTGATAGTGTTGTAAATAAAATTTGTCCAACAATCATTCCGATTGAAGCGGCTAAGAAACCGTAACGGAATCCGTAATGTACAACGCCATCAACTGTTGTTTTGAATAAATTTTCTGATAAAAATCCGCAAACGAGTGGAGCTAAAAATGAACCGACGTTAATACCCATATAGAAAATGGTAAATGCACTATCACGTTTTGGATCATTCTCTTCGTATAATTCTCCAACCAGTGTAGAGATGTTCGGTTTGAAGAATCCATTACCAATAATAATAAGCGCTAATCCGAGGTATAGGCCCAATTGGTTTTGCAAGGCAAATAGTGTAAGGTTACCGATTGCCATTGTTATACCACCAATTGTGATCGCTTTTCGTCTACCTAGAAAACGGTCTGTTAAGTATCCACCAATCATTGGTGTGAAATAGCAGGCTCCAGTATAAAATCCGTAAATAGAGAGTGCCCATGCGGGACTAAACCCAAGACCACCGCTTACTAAAGCTGTCGTTAAATATAATGTTAATAATCCTCGTAATCCATAGTAACTAAATCTTTCCCACATCTCTGTAAAGAAGAGTAAGTATAAACCTGGAGGATGTTTCTTTTTTCTTTGTTGTTCTCTTTCTAGTTGTATCGTTGATTCCATGTTATTTTCCTCCTGACACAAACAAAAACAAAGTTAATAATTTTGTACATTTAATATTTTACCTTATTAACTATTATAAGTCAATAAAGGTTAATTTTTCAGAAGAAATTGGAAAAGAGGGATAGCTATAGAAGGGGTGTTTCTTTTGTGATAGACTATGGACTATGTTTTCTTTGTTAGGAAGCGAATTATTGCACTTTTTTATATGTGAAATTGATTTCATAACAGATGGAATTAAAGAAGGAGAAAGAAATGAAATTGTTACAGAAAAAAGAAATTTTACTTATTAGTCTTATGTTATTCTCGATGTTCTTTGGAGCAGGGAATCTTATATTCCCACCTTTTCTTGGGTATGAAGCAGGAGAACATGTGTGGATTTCATTAGTAGGGTTTATTATATCAGCAACAGGTCTTCCTATATTGGGGGTTATTGCGATTGCGAAAGCAGGAAGTTTTCAAACGCTAGCAGGTAGAGTTCATTCTTCATTCGCCATTATTTTTCCGTGTATCGTGTATTTATTTATTGGACCAGGTCTTGGTATACCACGTGCAGGCAGTTTAGCTTTTGAAATGGGACCGGGTCAGCTATTCTCGGAATCGGGTAGCGTAGTTTTATTATGTTACACAGTTATTTTCTTTAGTATTGTGTACTGGTTAAGTTTATCACCGTCTAAATTAATGGGGTTGTTCGGAAAGGTTTTAACACCGTTATTATTAGGTATGATTGCTCTTATCTTTATAAAGAGTATGTTTACATCAGTAGGTAGTGTGAAAGAGGCTGCTGGAAACTATGGACAAGCGCCTATGTTCCAAGGATTTTTAGATGGATATTTAACGATGGATGCATTAGCAGCTTTAATTTTTGGGATTGTGATTGCAAATGCTCTTCGTGCAAAAGGTATTGAAGATGATAAAGGTTTAGCAAAATATATGAGTATTGCTGGAATTGGTGCAGGACTATTATTATCTATTATTTATGTCATACTTGGATATGTTGGTTCAATGAGTGGCTCATTAGGGACATTTGATAATGGCGCGCAAGTGTTAGCACAAGTGATGACTACATTATTTGGACAAGGTGGAGTCGTTTTATTAGGTCTTATTTTTACGATCGCGTGTTTATGTGTTTCAATCGGACTTGTTACATCTTGTAGCCAATTTTTCGCAAGTGCATTTCCGAAAGTAGCGTATAAAGTTTGGGCGTTTATATTAAGTTTTGTTAGTATGATTTTAGCTAATTTAGGATTAACACAAATTTTAAAAGTATCAGTACCGATTCTTGGATTTATTTATCCAGTTGCATTAACGCTTATTATTTTAGGCCTATTCCATAAGTATATTGGGAAGTATGTATGCATATATCCTGTTACAATTGTGATTGTAGCAGTATTTAGTGCAATTGATATTTTTAATAAAAATGTAATGATGAATCAGTGGACATCAGTATTGAAATACATTCCGTTTTATACAGAAGGTGTTGGGTGGATTATTCCAGCTATTATAGGTGCTTGTATTGGTGTTATCGTTAGTGTTGTTTTAAATAAGAAGAAATAAGTAAGAGGTGTTTTCCGATTTCGGAAAACACCTTTCTTTTTTTGAAAAATAGTATTGAAAATGAATAGACTAAGAGTATGATAAAGGTAATTGGTAATATATAGGTTTCGAACGGATGATGAGGGGGGAGCGTATGAAGGAGGATTTGAATAAGAAAATAGAAGCACTCGAAACGGCAATTGAAACGATTCAAGAAGCACTCTTTGAATTGAAAGCAAAACAAAGAGAAATAGAAGTAGAAAATGCTCAGCAACATGTTAGTAAGGAAAAGAAAGAATACATTGAAACGGTAATAGAGGAAAAACAAAAAGAAGAAGTAGTTACAATAAAAGAGCCTGTGCAAGAACGTGAGGTAAAACAAGTGGATATATCTGCTTTTAAACCAGAACCATTTAATATTATAAAGTTTTGCCAAACTTGGTTACCACGCGTATTTGTCGGCATTATGTTACTTGGAGTAATCTGGTTATTTAAAGCAGGGGTAGATGCTGGTTTATTAACACCAGCAATACGAATTGTGTTTGGTATTGTCCTATCTATCGGTTTTTATTATATAGGGGATATTCAAATTAAACGAGCGCGGCAAGCATTAGGGTTAGTATTAGCAGGAGGAAGTATTACAGGTATAGTTTTAACAACATTTGCGGCACATTATTTATATGGATTTATTCCAGCAAGTGTCGCGTTTCTATGTAATATTGCATGGGTCATTTTAGGTATTTATATAGCGAAGAGGTATCAATCAGAATATCTTACTATCTTTGTAGCAGTAGGAGCTTTCTTCGTGCCATTCTTATTAAATAGTACGACTCCTAATCCGTATATTTTCTTTGGATATGAGACGATACTAACGCTTAGCTTATTATGGTATGCGTTGAAAAATCGTTATCAGTATTTATATATGATTTCTTATGCTGTTGCTGCTATTGTTCTTTTAGTCTTCTTTACTGTTATGTCAATGTTAGTAGAGGATTTGCAAGTACAGTTAACAGTAGTTTATGGTTTGATTCACTTACTATTATTTTGGCATATGTTTACGGAGAGAAGTTTTATAGTAGAGCCACGCTTGGCGATATTTAGTGCGAATGCCGTTTTTTTCATATTAGCCATTTCAAAAATACCTGAATTTACAACATGGGGATTAATGATTAGTGCACTCGTGCACGCTATTATGTTCGTGTTTGAATATAGGAAGAATAGACATTCTACATTTACAAATCTTTTATTTGGTTTCGCAATGGGGGCATTTAGTTTAGCGATTTTATATGAGTATAGTTTAGTGAATGCAGCGATTGTACTATTATTACAAGGTTTCCTCGGTATGGTGACTTCTATTAAAGGAAAACAGCAGATAAAATTGTATGTTAGTGCGACGGTTTACGCAATTGGAATGATACAGACTATTTTTAGCCCGTTTGATCAATTTATTTCGGCAGGCTTTGTTGCTCATATTATTTTAATAGGTACATTTTATTACTGCATGAAACAAGCGAAAGATGTGTTGATGAGCTTTGGAAAATATGTTTATTCAATAACACTCTATTGGTTTATGGTTATCGTATTTATTGCAATCACTAGAGTCGGTGAAGTGCTTTCTACAGATGGAAGTATAATAAGCGTATCTGTATCGTTATTATGGATGGTATATGCATTATTTGCAGTTTGGCTTGGACGGAATAAAAATATGAATGAAGTATTGTATGCTGGCTTAGTCGTGTTAGTTGTAACGATAGGGAAGCTATTCCTTCTGGACTTACCAGAAGTGTCAATGATGATTAGAGCAGTGTTATTCTTGATAGTGGGTAGTATAGGTATCGTTATTTCAAGGATGTTTTTCTCAAAAGAAGAGAAGTAAAAAGAAGGCAATCCATATCCGGATTGCCTTTTTTATTATTTCTTATTAATCGTTACAGTCTCACTATATTTCGCTGTTGTATTTTGACGTAAACGAAGCGTTGCTTGTCCAGTAGTATTTGGATCGATTTGCACATTTACAAGCTTCTCAGCAGAACCTAAGCTGTTTGTTGTGAAAGAAAATGCACTACTATATCCAAAAGTAGATGGCCAAGTGCCATTTGTATTTTGAACTTTTGCTACTTGTGTTCCGCCAGTAGTGAAGATACCTAAAGAATAATTGTTATAAGTTGTGTTAGGTAGTAAGTTGTTCACTTGAATTTTTATTTGAAACACTTCATTGTTTGGTAGAGTGCTAGGGTGTGTAACTACATAGTCGTTTGCTGTTACAGCACCGTTATAACCGTATGAACCTGGTTTGAAAGTATTTGTATTAAACCATTGATAACCTGCATTTGGTGCACTCCAAGGTTCAGGTTGTGGCTCAGTTGATAAGTTGGGTTGTTCAAATGTTTGTAAAGTAGTAGGTAAATCAAGTTGTAAACCGTTTACTTGATCTAAACTTGTAAATGTTTCTTTATTCGATAACCAATTTACGATATTTTCTAGTAAAATTGCATCGTTTTCTTCTTTATATCCATCGTAAGTTTTCTTTGTTTGGCCAGAATCTTCACGAACGTATTTTGGCGTAGCATCTTCAACGGGAGAAGAGTCTCCAATAAAAGCAGCTTTTCCAAGCCCTACTTTTGCGATTGCAGCATAAGGACCCTCTGCAACACCACCGCCATTATAAACACCGCTATCAACAGCATTATTCCATTTTGACGGGTTTTCTGGCAGGTAAACTAGGCCTTTAGCTAGTTTCGGATTGGTAATGGCTAGAGTAGAACCAGCATGCATTGCTACAGATGAAACACCTTCTGTAATTCCGAATGATTGTTCAGGTGACACAATATTTTTAGCTGCAACATCGCCAATTGCATTGTAGCGGAAGCGAATACCGAAGTTATCAGATAGCCAATCGGAGCTTTCTACTCCTTGCATAGCTTGTGAATTTACTTCTTCGTTAGACATTCCTTTTGCTGGATTATCCCAAGCACCGCGTCTATATCCATTAAATACTTCAGAAGAGTCCCACCGATTTTTATTACGATCTGCATTATAATGATCGGCAATGAAGAAGATACTACCGCCATTTTTCACGTATTGTAACATAGCATCTTGTTCTGATTTTTTGTAAGGAATATTTGCTTCTGGAACGATAAACACATTGTAGTCTTTTAAATCTTCGTATGTAATCGGTGTTGATTTACGAAGTTCTTTTACATGATATCCGTTTTCGGCAATGCCGTTTCCGAAATCAGAAAAGCCGCCATCAATAACCCAGTCAGCAGTCCCGGCAGTTTGACCGTGTGTATTATCGAATAATACTTTTTTCCCATTGTTTTGATTTACAACTTTTGCAGCAATTTCAGGAGCTGGGTCTACAGAGCTTTCTGCATAAGTAGATGGTATGAACGAAGCCCCTATACTTAGTGTAATTGCTGTTGCTAAAGAAAATGTAATCCATTTTTTATTCTTCATAGAAGAATCCCCCTAATAATAAATATATGTGCTTTAATAATGTAATTTATTTTTCTGTAAAAATAAAGACGGAAAACATAAAAAATATTAAAAATTTGTAAAAATACCGTGAATTTTGTTGAGAAATATTTGTATAGACATAAAAACATCCCTTCCAATCAATAAGGAAGGGATGTTGTGTTTAACTAATTTTTGAATTAGGTGTTTCATCAATCTTATGAAACCCTTTCATGTAATACACGATAGCTAAGCCGATAAGCCAAATTGGGCCGACAATCAATGCGATTCGTGTATCTTCTGAATACGCCATTATACCTAATACTAGTGCAAGGAAAGCGAGTGAAAAATATGAACTTAATGGATGTAAAGGCATTTTATATGTTAGCTTATCCTTTTTATCAGGTTGCAATCCTTTACGGAATTTAATTTGAGCGACTAATATAATTCCCCAAGTCCAAATTGCTCCAAAAGTTGAAATACTAGTGAGCCATGTAAATACCTTTGCAGGTACGAGATAGTTTAATATAACGCCAATGAGTAAAACGATAGCAGTTGCTACAATTCCTTGACTTGGAATGCCATTTTTATTTAAACGACCGAATCTTTCAGGAGCTTTCTTCTGCTGAGCCAATGTATATAGCATACGGCCTGTACTAAATAAACCACCATTACAAGATGAAAGAGCTGCTGTTAATACGACAAAGTTAATAATTCCTGCTGCTTTTGCGATACCGATTTGCTGGAATGTTAATACGAATGGACTGCCTTTCTCACCAAGTTCGTTCCATGGATAAATTGCCATCATAACGAATAGAGCCCCAACGTAGAACAGTAATATTCTCCAAAATACGTTATCAATTGCTTTTGCGAGTGTTTTTTTCGGATTTTGAGCTTCCCCCGCTGTAACACCGATTAATTCAACACCTAAATAAGCGAATAACACCATTTGTAAAGAGAGTAGTAATCCAGAAAAACCATTTGGGAACCAGCCACCATGTGACCAAAGGTTTGAAATGCCGGTAGCGATACCGCCGTTTCCGAATCCGAATAAAATAATACCAGCTCCAACAATTATCATACAGATAATTGTGACAATTTTAATGAGAGCAAACCAAAATTCAAGTTCTCCAAATACTTTTACGGATAAGAAGTTAAAAGCACTCATTAATAATAGAGCGAGTAAAGCCCAAGTCCAGCGTGGAATATCTGGGAACCAGTACTGCATGTAAATGCCAGCTGCTGTAATTTCAGCCATACAAGTAACAACCCATAAGAACCAGTAGTTCCAGCCGGTAATATAGCCAGCTAGTGGTCCAAGGTAATCATAAGCATATTTACTAAAAGAACCGGCAACAGGTTGTTCAATTGCCATTTCTCCGAGTGCGCGCATAATGAAAAAAATAACGAGTCCAGCGATCATATAGCCTAGTAGAATAGAAGGACCAGCTAGTTTAATAGCGGAGGCAGATCCTAAAAATAGTCCAACGCCAATAGCTGAACCGAGCGACATTAAAGTAATATGTCGTTCTTTTAAACCTCGGTTTAAAGTTCCAGATTTGTTTGTTTGCTGCATAAGAAGAATCCCCCTTGTAGAGTGAACGATATTTGAATGCGTTTACTAAATATTTAACTATTTCAAATTATAAAACATTTCTACCTGTTATGCTACAAAAATAATCATGGTGAACTGTACTACAGCTGTACTTGTCAGACTTAAACTTAAAATTCGAACTATTAGTGAATATATTGACTCTTCTTTTTATTGATTGTTAAGATTAAGTATTATATTTTCTCACATACTAGTAAGAAAAGAATGTGTGATAATAATTCAGATGTAGGAAGGGTACATAACCATGTTTCAATTACAAAAATATAACACTTCTGTGAAGCAAGAGCTTTTAGCTGGCATCACAACTTTTTTTACATTTGCGTATATTCTTGTCATCAATCCGAAAATATTATCTGATGCAGGTGTACCATTTGATCAAGCTTTTACGGCAACTATTATTGCGACAGTTGTAGGGACGCTATGTATGGCGTTTTTAGCTAACTATCCAATTGTTATTGCTCCAGCTATGGGAATGAATGCGTATTTTGCTTATTCTGTTGTTCAACAGGCAGAGGGGATTACATATGTCATTGCGTTTTCAGCGGTATTTGTAACAGGTATTATTTTTCTTTTATTATCTTTCACTTCATTTAGGCAAAAGCTAATTGTCGCAATTCCTGACAGTTTAAAACATGCGATTGCAGGTGGAATTGGGTTATTTATTGCTTTTATTGGATTACGTCTATCTGGAATTATCGTTGATCATCCATCTAACTTAGTTACGATTGGTGACTTCCATTCTCCAGCCGTTATTTTAACTCTAATTGGTTTAATATTAGCGGCGGTATTAATGGCATTACGTGTGAGCGGTGCATTATTTATTAGTATGATTGTGACAGGAGTTATCGCCTTCTTTACAGGGCAACTGAAGTTCACGGATAAAATTGTTGCGATGCCTCATTTACCAGAGGGTATTATCGTTTCAAATCCAATCAACGCCTTTTCAGATGTAATTGAATACGGATTATATGGCGTTGTATTCTCATTTTTACTTGTACTGTTATTTGATACAACAGGTGCATTACTCGGTTTAATTAAACAAGCAGGTTTAATTACAGATAATACAGAGAAACGTTTTGGTAAAGCGTTTATTGCAGATGCAATTGGTGGGACTACAGGCTCTATCTTTGGAACAAGCCCAACAGCAGCGACGATTGAATCCTCAGCTGGTATTGCTGCGGGTGGTAAAACAGGATTAACAGGTATTGTAGTTGTAGGTCTAACGATTATAACGGCATTCTTCAGCCCTGTTATTGCTTCTTTATCAAGCGTAGCTGCTATTACAGCTCCTTCATTAATTATTGTAGGTAGTTTAATGGCACAAAGTCTTCGTGATATTAATTGGAATGAATTTGAAGATGCATTACCAGCATTTTTAATTTTCGTTGGTATTCCGTTAACGTCTAGTATTGCGAATGGAATAGCAATTGGATTTTTAGTGTATCCAGTTTTAAAGATTGTGAAAGGGAAAGGGATGGAAGTCCATCCGTTACTATACTTATTTACAATTTTATTTGGATGTCATTTATTCTTATAATATAGATATAGGAGAGGGGCTTCTTATGAGAGGCTCCTTTTTTGTGTATAATAAAGTGAAACTTAAATTAATTATGTAAATTATAAATTACTTAATGGAATATATATGTTACACTAAGGGTAGAGGAGGAACATGAATGGCTGTAAGTAAAATAAAAGTCGCGCGTGTTCAGTTAGATTTAACACAGCAACAATTAGCAGAAAAAGTAGGCGTTACAAGGCAAACGATTAGTTTAATTGAGAAGGGGAAATACAACCCGTCTTTAGATTTATGTTTAAAAATTTGTTATGCGGTAGATAAAACATTGAATGATTTGTTTTGGGAGGAAAAGGAGTGATAGGATGAAAATCGTGAAAGATGAACGTTTAATGATTGAGGGGCTAAAACATATTAGACTAGTTTTTATCTTACAAAATATCATCATACTAGGTATTGTTTTTTATCGCTACGTTTTGCAAGGGGCAGGATATGAAAGTATTTCAGATTTATTAATGGTATTTATGGGCGGGATAATAGTTATTAACTTTTTAAATCTGAAAAATTCAGTGGAAGTGTATGAGCATACAGGGGGAGTATCACGCAATTATTTTATGAAGTTATTATTAATTCCAGTAGGTATTGTTATTGGGATCTTAGCTATTTGTATTATTGTAACACCAGATATTTCGATAAAGGAAATTAGTATGACAGGACTTATTATGTTTGCTTGTTTTTTAGTTCCTAGTTTGTTTATATACATATATATGAAAAAAATAAAAAATGAAGATTGAAATATAAGAAAAGCTTTCCTGTATTGCGGAAAGCTTTTCTTATATCCTTTTATATAGTACCTTATGAAGACCAATCGGTTCAATTTCAAAGATTTCACCATGTTCCTGAAAGCCTAGGCGCTTGTAATAGTCAGCTACAGTAACTCGGCCATTACACCATAATATATTTGCTTGACGTTCTTGTAATATTTGTTCTGCCTTCTGAATTAAGGAGCTTCCAGCGTGTTTGTTTCGAAATTCAGGTAATGTGGCCATTCCTCGTAAACGATAGTGAATACCGGCTGGTAAGTCAGGGTATATTTCTTTTGAGAAGGAAGCGATACTAACCAGTTTATCGTTTATAAATGCGCCTAAGTGAAAGCTGGCTGTTTTATAGTCGGAAGGGTATTTACAATCTGCTAATGTTTGACTCGGGCGTAAAATTTTTTGACGTAATACATAAGTTTCAGATCCATCAATATTTTTCACGGTAATCATATTAACATCCTTTCTTATAAACCTTTTTCTGTTAGTTGTATAAAGAAATAGGCAGGTGCGGCGAAAAGTCCGAGTATGCTAGCAGTTCCGAGAAGGAGTGAAAGTAAGAGGCAAGAGTATTTTATTCCATTCGATTTTTTCCATCCATAACTACAAATTTCAATGCTAACACCGATGAGAATAATGGCAACGAGTACTTCCGCTAATAATAAGAGAGCTAAAGTTACAATAGACATAATGTGATCCATCCCCATAATATGTGATAGTAACATTTTACCATATGAAATGGAAAAAAATGCCCCTTAATTATGTGAGGGGCATTTTTCTATTCTAATATGCTTTTTAGTGTATCGATATGTTCTTTTGAGCCTGTTACAAGTAAGGTATCACCGTGTTGTAGTCTTGTATCACCATGTGGAATTAATGCTTTATTCCCACGATAAATTTGAATGACTAGTACATCGCCTAAAAATGGAAGGCGACGAAGTGCAACGCCGTTATATTTATTACTCCGTAGTTCAACTTCACGGACTGTTTCGTTTGCTGTTGTAATTAAGCGCACGAGACTTGGTTTATCAATTAGTGCACGTAATAGAATACGTGTAGAGTTAATTGTTGAGAATACGGCGATATGTTCTTGCGTTGCTTTTTCTTGTAGAAGTGGATCTTCTACACTTGCAATAACATGTTCAACACCTAGCTCTTTTGCATGTTCTGCTAATAATAAGTTTTGTTCATCATCGCTTGTTGCAACAACAACGCGGTCTGCATGAAATGCTGTTTGTTCAGTTAATGATGCAATTGTGATATCATCTAATTTCACGATAGGGAAGTCATGTGATTTCGCTTCCTCATCATTTATTTTATTTTGACGCATCATATATAGTGTTACGTCATAATCTTCTCGTTTTAAATCAAGTGATAACGGAAGGGTAATTCTACTCGCACCAATAATAGAAACTTTTGGCTTTGGCGTTTCTACTTTCGGGAACATCTTTTTAAATAATATAGGTGCGAAAATACAAGTAATAACTGCGCTTAAAATAAGGGAAGCAGATAAACTTGGACTGATGATTCCTAGTTTTTCACCAATTTGTGCAGCTGCAATAACTAAAGAAAGTGTCGATGTTAATAAGATGGCACTCCCCAGTACGATATTACGTGGATACCATTTTCGTAAAACGAGTGATGGTAACAGTTTTGAGATAAAGAGTCCTACAATTAAAATTGGGATCATGAGCATACTAGAAGGTTCTTTGAAAATAGACCAAACCTCTAAATTTACACCAACCATTACGAAGAAAATAGGAATGAAAAAACCATATCCGATGGAATCAAGTTTTTCAACCATATCTTCATTTGGTGATAATAACGATACGAGTACACCTGCTAAGAAGGCACCTAAAATATTTTCTGCCCCAACCGATTCAGATAAACCAACTAATATTAAGATGAGTGCAAAAACAGCTCGTGTATCAATTTGTACACTACCAGCTTTTAAGCTATCTAAGTATGGAATGTTTTTAAAGCGTTTTGCAATGAAGTAAATAACAATACCAGCGCCGAATAGAAGGAGAAGGAGCCACATGCTTTGGCCGCTTTCGGAATTTAATCCGACGAATACAGCGAGTAAAATCATTGTAACTAAATCTGCAATAACAGCGACTAATAAAATGATTTGTCCAATTGCTGTTTTTCCTAAGTTATTCTCTTTTAATGTTGGTACGACAACACCTAAAGAAATTGTTGAAATAATTAAAGTCATAAACATTGCATTATCTACAAATCCTAGCCATACGAATAGTAATGATAGGGCATAAGATAAGATGAAAATAAATAAGAAGATAATACTTGCTGCTTGGAATGTGTTTGGTTCGTTTGTCGTATTCTTTTTCCCTTTTTGTTTAAAGATAGAAAAATCAATTTCTAAACCGCTTAAAAACATAAGAAAGATAAATCCTAGTGTTGATAAGACTTGAAGCCACATATCTGGCTCAATAATATTAAACCCACTTTTACCTACAAAGATTCCTGCGATGATTTCTGCAACAACGACAGGAAGTGCTTTTAATTTAAAGCGTTGTAACAAAAGGGGAACGAAAAACGCGATTGCAACGACAACCATAAGTGATAGAACAGAAGTGTGATGTTCCATTGCGTTCTCTCCCTTCAAATAAATATAGTACCTATTTAGCCATATAATAGGTAGAAAAGCAACGCATATGGATTCGATTTCATAAAGAAAGAGTTTTCTTAACATTTGTCATAATAAGTATACTTTTCATGATTCTGTTGTTAATTCCGTAATGTGGATGAAATAGGGGAGGGCATAAAAAAAGACTGCTGAGAAATCTCAGCAGTCTTTTCATGTACATTACATTGAGAAGAAGATCCATACAGTTAAACCAACTGTTGCAGTTGCAACGAAGAAACTGTATATCATTGTAAGAATTTGAACTCTTCCTTCTCCTTCTTTTAAGTGCATGAACATGATTAATTGTAACAACGCTTGCGCAACAGCCATTACGATAATAGTTGTTAAGATCGTTGAAAGTGGCAGGTTTGTGTAAAGTGCCACGTATAGCGCTAGGAACGTTAGTGCAAGCGATAAAATAAATCCGAAAACGTGTGACCAAGGGAATCCGCTATGCGCATGCCCGTTTGCTTGGTTGTTATTTTGACCCATTTACGCCACCATCCCGTTCAAGTAAACTAGTGTGTAAATAAAGACCCAAACAAGATCAAGGAAATGCCAGTATAAGCTGATAATGAATACTTTACGAGCTGTAACTGGTGTTAAACCTCGTTTCAAAATTTGGATAATAACACAAATTGCCCAAATGATACCGCCTGTTACGTGGGCCCCGTGCGTTCCAAGAAGAACGAAGAATGCAGATAGGAAAGCACTTGTTTGAATTGTTGCGCCTTCACCGATGTACATAATGAACTCTTCGATTTCAAAGAATAGGAAACCTGCACCTAAAAGTAATGTAAGGATGAACCATCCAAGCATTGCTTTTTGGTTGTGCTTACGCATTTCGTGAATTACGATACCACATGTGAAACTACTTGTTAAAAGTAGTAATGTTTGAATTAAAAGCGTTTTAAGTTCAAACAGTTGCGCTGGAGTTGGGCCATCTGCCGTACGACCAGCAAGGACTAGATAAGAGGCGAAAAGTGTTGCGAACAGCATAATTTCAGCCCCAAGAAAAATCCAGAATCCTAGGATATTCAATCTGCTTTGTTCGGATTGATATTCCAAAGGTAAGCTTTTATCTAAAGCCGCCATGTCATTTCACCTCTCATGCTATATGTTCTGTTTCTTTAATTTCATCAACACTTACGTAGTAACCATCGTCATAATCGAATGAACGATAGATTAAGCAAGCTAAAATACCAACGCCGCCGATTGCTGCAAGCCAGAACCAGCTAAATACTAATGCGAAACCTGCAAGACCGAAGAATAAAGACGCAATAATAGGCACACCAGAGTTACTTGGCATGTGAATTGGTTTTAAATCTTCTGCTGCTGGTGTAACTGTTTCTCCGCGTTTCTTCATGTACCAGAAAGCATCAGCTTCTTTAATTTCAGGAAGCTTCGCGAAGTTGTAATGTTGTACAGGAGATTGAGTTGCCCATTCAAGTGTACGACCATCCCATGGATCTCCAGTTGTGTCACGTTCACCGTGACGTGCACTCCAAATTACGTTGTAGCAAAGAAGTAGGAAGCCAATACCCATCATTACCGCACCAACAGATGCGATTTGGTTTAGCCATCCCCATCCAAGACTTTCAGAGTAAGTGTACATACGACGAGTCATACCGTCTAAACCTAAGAAGTACATTGGGAAGAAACAGATGTTGAATCCGCTCATAAAGATCCAGAATGTCCATTTACCTAGGCGTTCATTTAACATATGACCAGTCATTTTTGGATACCAGAATGTGAATCCAGCAAGCATAGCGAATACTGTACCTGCAATTAATACGTAGTGGAAGTGAGCGATTAGGAAGTAGCTGTTATGGTATTGATAATCAGCTGCTGCCATTCCAAGCATAACTCCTGTAACCCCACCGACTACGAAGTTTGGAATAAATGCCAATGACCAAAGCATTGGAACTGTAAAACGAATACGTCCTTTATACAGTGTAAACAACCAGTTAAAGATCTTAACCCCGGTTGGAATCGAAATCGCCATTGTCGAAATCGAGAAGAATGAGTTAACCGCTGGACCTGCACCCATCGTGAAGAAGTGGTGAAGCCATACGACGAAACTTAGTAAAGAAATTGCAACCATTGAGTATACCATCGCACTGTAACCGAATAGACGTTTACGTGAGAATGTACTAATGATTTCAGAGAAAATACCGAATGCCGGTAAAATAACGATATATACTTCAGGGTGACCCCATACCCAGAACAGGTTGGCCCATAACATCGGCATACCGCCGCTCGCCATCGTAAAGAAGTGAGCATCGAATAGACGGTCAAATGTCATTAATGCAAGAGCAACTGTTAATACTGGGAAAGCGAAAATAATGATAATTGTTGTAATTAAGATTGACCAAGTAAACATTGGCATTCTCATTAAAGTCATACCAGGTGTACGCATTTTTAAGATAGTAACAAGGAAGTTAATACCGGTCATTAGCGTACCGAGACCTGAAATCTGTAATGCAATTGCGTAGTAGTTATTTCCTACACCAGAAGTAAACTCTGTACCCGCCATTGGGAAGTAAGAAGTCCACCCAGCGTCTGGAGAACCACCGATTACGAAAGCGATGTTGAATAACATTGCTCCGACAAAGAATAACCAGAAACTTAAAGCATTTAAGAACGGATATGCAACGTCACGAGCACCAATTTGTAATGGTACTACAAGGTTCATTAATCCCATAACGAATGGCATTGCCATGAAAAGAATCATTACTGTACCATGTGTTGTGAAGATTCCGTTATAGTGTTCAGCGTTTAAATAAGTTGTTTCTGGGAATGTTAACTGTGCACGGATCATTAAACCATCCATACCACCACGGAATAACATGATAACCGCAGAAATAATATACATGGCTCCGATTTTTTTATGGTCAACAGTTGTTAACCATTCGTCCCAAAGCCATTTCCATTTTTTATACTTTGTTAGTACGAAAATGATTGCTAATGTCACAAGAACGATAGAAGCGTCTGCACCGTAAATAATCGGGTCACCTGTGACAAAGAATTCATCAAGCTTCACTGTGTTCACTCCAATCTGTTGGAATTATAGCTATTATTTTTTGTTTTTGTAGTAGTTGTAATCACAATATTCAAGTGATTTTGGATCTACATAATCTAAGTGATGGCTAGAGAATGTCATACGACCAACTACACCAGGTTTAACAATTTCGTTGTACTTATCTTCTGTTAGTTTAGGAGCAGTTTGTTGTACTTCTTTAACCCACTTGTCATATTTCTCTTTAGTTTTTGCTTCAACTTCGAACTCCATGTGAGTGAATCCTTCACCAGAGAAGTTCGCGCTACGGCCTAGGTAAGAACCTGGCTTATCAGCTTGTAAATAAAGGTCCATAATCATGCCATCCATTGTGTACTTCATACCACCAAGTTCTGGTACCCAGAAAGCATTCATTGGGCCGACAGAAGTCAGTTTGAATTGAATTGGTACACCAGCTGGGATGTTTAAATAGTTAACGGTTTCAATTTTTTCCTCTGGGTAACTGAATAACCATTTCCAGTTTGCAGATGTAACATAAATTTCAACTGGTTTAATATGTTTGGACTCTTTCGGAACCTCTTCCGAAGCGTAAGTTGCTTTTACTGTTGGGATCGATAATGCGATAACGATAATAACAGGAACAAGCGTCCAAATAATTTCTAATAATGTGTTACCGTGTTGTTCAGGTGGCTCGTAGTCCATATTCTCTGGTTTTTCACGATAACGAATCAAGATGACTGTAAACAGGATGAATACAATTGCGATAATTAATGACATAAGCAAGAATGACCAAACAATTAAATCATACTGTGCTTTTGCAACAGGTCCTTGCGGATTTAATACTGCGAGTTTCTTATCACAGCCGCCGAGGAACAGAAGTAATGATAACGGAAGAAGCGAAGCCAACTTCCAAAATGCTTTCTTTAGTTGCACGATTGAAAATCTCCTTTCTCCTTGGATTGAAACTATGCCAATAAAACAATATAAACCTATTAATTTATAGAAGGCAATAGTTTTTGTGATATTGTTAAAAAATAGACACAAATGCACACTTTTTAAGGTGAATATCATTTGTAACTTGATTACATTGTAAACTATTTTCCAGAGAAAAACGTGATTGTGAAAATTTTAAGATAAATAAAGTTATACCAGGATATCCAAGAAATAGAAAAAAGCTATCTTATCATAAGAAAGATAGCTGAATATTTTGTATATTTAGTTTATTCCTTGTGTGATAGTCTGTTGTTGTTCAAGTGTGACAACTTTTTTATATTTTACTTGGTATAAAATGTAACAAATAATCATAAATGGAATGCCGCAATAAAGAGCGATTCTCTGATCTGGGATGAAAGCTAAACTAACAAATGTAATGAAGTTGAGTGAGAACGCTACGATTGGAACTAGCGGATAGAGTGGTGTACGATATTTTAAATCATTTATGTCGCCACCGTTTTTCACGAAGTTTCTACGGAAGAAAAACTGTGAAGCCGCAATTGACATCCAAACGACAACGGCAGCCATTGCTGCGATTGATGTTAAAATTAAAAAGACAGTATCTGCCGCAAATACACTTGTTAATAGAGACAGACTTGCAAAGATTAGACTGAAAATCAATGCGTTTAGTGGTACACCTTTTTTAGTTAACTTCGTAAATGCTGGACTTGCCATTCCTTGTTTTGCCATCGCCCAAAGCATACGAGAATTTGCATATAGACCAGAGTTAGCTACAGATAATACAGCTGTAATAATAACAAAGTTCATAATGTCTGCTGCATATGGAACGCCAGCTACATCAAATACAAGTACAAATGGACTTTCGACTAGATTAGCCTCTTGCCATGGGAGTAAACCTACAACAACTGATATTGCTAGGACGAAGAAGAATAGAGTGCGCCAAATGGTATTTTTGATCGCTTTTGGAATTGTTTTTTCAGGATTTTCACTTTCTCCTGAAGCAATTCCGATTAATTCTGTTCCCTGGAAGGAGTAATTTACTGTAATCATCGTAAGAAGAACAGCTAATGCACCATTTGGAAATAATCCGCCATTTTCAGTGAAATTGTGAAGCATTGGAGCTGGTTTTCCGTTAAAGTCTAGTAGACCGAACATAACTGCGCCACCGAGTACGATGAAAACAACAATAGTTGCGACTTTTACACTTGCGAACCAAAATTCTGCTTCTGCATATGCCTTTGCTGATAAAGCGTTTACAAGAAAGAGTGCTGCTGCAAATGTAACACACCAAATCCACGAAGAAACGTCTGGAAACCAACGTTTCATTAAAATACTTACAGTTGTTAGCTCTACTCCAACTGTAACCGCCCAATTTAACCAATACATCCAACCGACAACAAACCCAAAACCAGGTGAAATAAATTTGCTTGCATAGCTTTGGAATGAACCTGCTTCTGGCATAGCAACGGATAATTCACCAAGACATAACATCGTTAAATACATAACAAATCCACCGACTAAAAATGCAAGAATAGCTCCACCAGGACCAGCGTTATGGACGATTTGACCAGATCCCATAAATAGGCCAGTTCCGATAACACCACCAAGTGCAATCATAAATAGGTGTCTACTTTTCATTGTTCGTTTTAAATCTGTTTGTTCTACTTGTTGATTCATATGCCCTCACCCCGTTATTTTCTTGTATGTATAAACTGCTTTTCATTCAGAGTTTTTAATCATTAGTGGGGGATGTGACACATACTCGGCTTATTTATTATGAAATGAGTGGAGTATGTAAAAATACGAACTATGACTAAATACTCTAAGAATGTTTATTAACAAGGTGATATCTTCACTATGTTAATTATTTTGATTTTAGCAAAATAATTCAGAAAAGTATATTGTTTTTTCTCTTTATTAAAAATAATTAGAATTTTATAACGTTTAGTTGTGAACAATAATTCACAGAATCTTTCTAGCAAACTAGTAAGAAGAAAGGTACAATGATAGGAGGTATGTCTGTAAAATAATAATTAATGGAGTTTTGTTTAAAATGAAAAAGTTAAAATATCTTTTTGTTTTAGGAATTATACTTGCTGCCGCGTTTTTTATAGGGAAAGATAAAATTATACAAAAGGCGCAAGTATTCCGTTTAGAGTTTCTATCTGAAATGAAAGAAGCGACTATGATTGAAAATGTTCCGTTTATAAAGCAGTTACCAGAATTACCTCGTGGATGTGAAGTGACAAGCTTAGCTATGTTGCTACAATATAAAGGTGTGCAAGTAGATAAGATGCAACTTGCTAGCGAAATTTATCGTGTTCCATTTGAACAAAATGGTTTACGTGGAAATCCTTATGAGGGGTTCGTTGGAAATATTTATACGAAGGCAGAGCCAGGATATGGTGTATATAATCAACCTATTTTTAATTTAGCGGAAAAATATGTTCCTGAAAAAGTAGTTAATTTAACAGGTAGAGACGTGCAAGATATGTATAAAGTAGTTAGTTCTGGTTCGCCGGTATGGGTCATTATTAATACAACGTTTAAGCCATTAGCTGAGAGTAGTTTTGAAACATGGAAAACAAGCTCTGGCGAAGTGAAAATTACATATTTTGAGCATAGTGTAGTAGTAATTGGATATGATCAAAACTTTGTGTATGTAAATGATCCGCTTAAAAATAATCCGCGTTTGGCTGTTCCGCGAACAGAGTTTGAGAAAGCTTGGGAGCAAATGGGGAAACAAGCGATTACTATTTTATAATAATGAAAAAGTCATCTTTTTGATGGCTTTTTATTTTTAAATTATTGAGATTGAAAATTCAGAAGATTCTTTTAAAAGTTAGCGATTCACGTTATAATAACATTTAACTTGGTGAAGGAGGAGAGAAGAGAAATGGATGTTGCAAAAGAACTTGTTTTGTCAAAGAATCAGTTGGTTGAGTGGAGAAGACATTTTCATAAGTATCCAGAGCTATCTTTTCAAGAAGAGAAAACATCGCAGTTTGTGTTCGATATACTTCGGAAAATCCCATATTTAGAAGTGTCAAGACCTACTAAATATAGTGTAATGGCAAGGTTGATTGGTAAGCAACCTGGTAAAATAGTTGCAGTTCGAGCTGATATGGATGCTCTTCCTATTCATGAAGAAAATGAGTTTGATTTTATTTCTGCATACCCAGGTGTGATGCATGCATGTGGTCATGATGGACATATAGCGATATTACTTGGAGTCGTACATAAGTTAGTAGAAGAAAGAGAGAAGATTAAAGGGGAGATTCGTTTTCTATTCCAACATGCTGAAGAAAACTTTCCTGGTGGTGCAGAGGAAATGGTCGCAGCAGGTGTAATGGAAGGTGTGGATTATATTATTGGTGCTCACCTTTGGGCGTCGTTAGAGGTTGGGAAAGTAGGTGTAATTTATGGTCCTGCAATGGCTGCCCCAGATGTTTTTAAAATTACGATAGAAGGAAAAGGTGGACATGCTGGAATCCCTCATGAAACGGTTGATAGTATTGCCATCGGCACACAAGTTGTTACACAAATTCAGCAAATTGTATCTCGCCTCACGAATCCGTTAGATTCCCTTGTAGTATCTGTTACGCAATTTCATGCTGGGACAACTCATAATGTGATTCCAGAACAAGCGGAGATTGAAGGGACAGTGCGGAGTTTAAGACATGAATTGCGAGAAGAAACAGAGCAAAGGATTGAGCGGATTGTGAAGCATGTGACAGGTGCTTACGGAGCGGGATATACGTTTTCTTATGAATATGGATATCGACCAGTAGTAAATGACTATGAAGTTACAGAGATTATTGAGCAAACAGCATTACAGCTTTATGGAAGGGAACGAGTTACTCGTTTACAGCCGACGATGGCCGGGGAAGATTTTTCAGCGTTTTTACAAAAGGCACCAGGGACATTCTTTTTTATCGGAGCGGGAAATAAAGAGAAAGGAATTATATATCCTCACCATCACCCTCGTTTTACGATTGATGAAGATGCATTACCGATTGGCGTGGAAGTTTTTGTATCATCTATTATGAATTTTATAAGTAAAGGAGAATGAGATGAAGAAAATACACGTATTAGCGCTTATTCCAGTTTTTTGTTTAGTTATTGGACCTGTATTTGCTAATTCAGTTACTCCTTACATATTAGGGATGCCATTTTTATTATTTTGGGTATTATTATCGGTTCTCATTACGTCTCTTTGTATGGGGATTGTGTACGTATTCGATCCTGCTAATAAGGGGGATGTAAAATGACCGCATTACTTATCATTATTTTGTTTTTGTTTCTCGCACTATTTTTAGGAATTCGGGCGCAATATGGAAAAGATATGAATTTAGAACAATGGTCAGTTGGTGGAAGAGGATTTGGCACTGTTTTTGTTTTTCTCCTTATGGCAGGTGAAATTTATACGACATTCACATTTTTAGGTGGAAGTGGATGGGCATATAGTAAAGGAGCACCTACTTTCTATATTTTAGGTTATGGTGCATTAGCTTATATTTTATCTTACTTTTTATTGCCGCCAGTTTGGAAGTATGCGAAAGAGCATAATCTCGTTTCACAGCCGGATTTTTTTGTGAAGAAATATAAGAGTCAGACACTTGGCATTATCGTTTCTATCATTGGGGTTATTTCGATTATCCCATACCTTGTTTTACAGTTAAAAGGATTAGGAATTATCGTTTCGGAAGCGTCTTACGGAAGGGTATCACCAGTTATTGCAGTGTGGATTGGCGCAATTGTTATAACGATATATGTAATGGTTTCAGGTATACATGGCTCTGCTTGGACAGCTGCTTTGAAGGATATTATGATACTGTTTATCGTTATGTTTTTAGGTATATATTTACCATATCATTATTATGGAGGATTTCAGCCGATGTTCGAAGCTGTAGAAGCAGCAAAACCAGGCTTTTTATCTTTACCTGATGAAGGAATGAGCATTTCTTGGTTTGTTTCTACTATTGTATTAACAGCTCTCGGTTTCTATATGTGGCCCCATACATTCGCTTCTGCTTTCTCTGCAAAAAATGAAAAAGTATTTCGTAAAAATGCGGCAATTATGCCATTGTATTCTTTAGTTTTACTTTTCGTGTTCTTTGCAGGGTTTGCAGCTATCTTGCAAGTTCCTGGATTAAAGGGAGGGGATGTAGACCTTTCGTTATTCCGTCTGGCTCTTCAAACTTTTGATCCGTGGTTTATTGGGATTATTGGTAGTGCTGGGGTTTTAACAGCATTAGTTCCGGGTTCTATGCTTGTCATGGCCGCTTCTACATTATTAGCGAAAAATATTTACCGAACAATGGTCCCAACTGCTTCGGATCGACAAGTTGCCAAAGCGGCGAAATTATTTGTTCCAGTAGTAACGCTTGTAGCTGTTTTGTTCACTTTTAAAGGTGGAGAAACGATAGGGGCACTTCTTTTAATGGGATATAGTATAGTGACACAACTTTTCCCAGCACTTGTATGTAGTTTGTTTCCACGTCAGATTATTACGAAGCAAGGGGCAATTGCAGGAATGGGGATTGGTTTGTTAGTGGTCGCATATATTACTTTATCTGGTTCAACTATAGCTACGATGTTTCCGGGTTTCCCCCAATATATAAAAGATTTAAATGTAGGTATAGTTGCATTGTTAATGAATATGATTGTGATGTTTATCGTTAGTGGGTTTACGAAAAGTGTGTCTATAAAGACAGACAATATAATAGTAGAAAAGTGATTCGTGTGTTAGGGCTATCTTTGAAAAGAGATAGCTCTTTTTTGTATATATTTCCTTCTATTAGCGGAATCTAATTAAAAACTTGTTGAAAAGGAAGTTAGGTGGGGAAGTTGTTAGAGTTAAAAGGTAACTTGTTTGAAGTTATGAAAGAAATTAGGGACGAGTTAGGTTCACCTAATGATTTAACAATTAGAGAAGTTGTCCTTGCTGGCAGTTATACACGTTGTGCTGTTGTTTTTTTATGTGGGTTAACAGATAAGGATAATGTTTATAAATATGTAGTTCGTACACTTCAATATGAAGAAGTACAAAAAGAAGAAGCTGTTGTTCAAACGTTATTGGATCGTTTTATTTCTATTGCGGAAGTTGGTAAGAAGACAACGTTTCCGGATATTATAAATGCAATTTTAGCGGGAGATACAGTTATATTAATTGATAATATTCAAACCGCTATTGTGATTAATAGTAGAGCTTGGGAAAAAAGAAGTTTAGAACCGCCAGTAACAGAAGATTTAATACGTGGACCGAGGATTGGATTAAATGAAGATATTAACGTGAATAAGATGTTAATTCGCCGTAGTTTACGTGACCCAAAGCTGAGATTTCAATCTTATATTATGGGAAAGAGATCCCAAAAAGAAGTGACTTTAGTATATATAGAAGACATTATTAATCCTTACATTGTAAAAGAGCTAGATCGGCGTCTTCAGTCAATAGTGACAGATGTCGTTTTTGAGACGGGTACGATTGAGCAATTAATTCAAGATAATAATTTGTCACCGTTTCCGCAGTTTTTAAATACGGAAAGGCCTGATAATATTGTGGCCTCATTAGCGAAAGGAAAGGCAGCTATTTTGGTGGATGGATCACCGTTTGCCCTTATAGCTCCGCTAGTATTTGTTGATATTTTTCAATCTGTGGAAGATCATTATGAGCGTTGGGTAATAGGGACTTTATTAAGAATTTTGAGGATGGGTTCTGGTATAATTGCGATTTTAATGCCAGCGATGTATGTAGCGCTCGTCTCATATCATCAAGGACTTATTCCTTCTAAATTGGCTTATTCAATTGCTGGGGCAAGAGAAGGTGTTCCGTTTCCTGCATATATTGAAACGTTAATGATGGCATTAACGATGGAGTTAATACGAGAAGCAGGAATTAGGTTGCCGAAACCGATGGGGCAAACAATTGGGATTGTAGGTGGTCTAGTAATTGGAGAAGCAGCGGTGAACGCAGGGATTGTAAATCCGTTTTTAGTTATCATTATTGCAGTTACAGCTATTGCTACATTTTCACTTCCGGTGTATAGCATCACAATTACGTTTCGAATTTTACTTTTCGTCTTTGTATTAGCAGCAACTGCTTTTGGGTTGTATGGAATCATTCTAGCTCTTATTGCGCTTGCTGTTCATATTACAAATTTAACAAGTGTTGGTGTACCGTATACAACTCCAATTGCTCCTGCATTTTATAAAGATTGGAAAGAAGAGTTTATTCGCATGCCAAAATCAATGTTGAAAGAGAGACCGGAATATTTACAAACGAAAGATTCTACAATACGTCCAAAGGAGCGAGAATAATTGAAACCATTTGAGTATGGCGATGAAGAAATTGGATCTCGGGAAATTGGGTTTGCGGTATCATCCACCATTATTGGTATAGGTGCATTATCTATGCCTCGAGATATTGCTGCGCAAACTTTATTTTCGGACGGTTGGATTATTTTGCTTTTGGGCGGATTAATATGTGCAGTTTTAGGCTGGTTTGTAACGAGGGTAGCTATTTTATTCCCAAAACAAAACTTTGTTCAATATACGAGTGCACATTTGACGAAGCCGGTGGCATACACGATTAGTATAGTTTTAGTATTGACGTTTGGGGCTTTGACAGCATATGAATCACGGATGATTGCAATTATTTCACAAACTTATTTATTTAGTGATACACCAGTGCAGCTGTTGTCTTTTTTCTTTTTATTAGTTGTTGTTTATGGGATAGCTGGATCGAGGGCAGCTTTATTAAGGTTAAATGTTCTATTCCTACCTATTGTTTTAATTGCGATAGTGCTTCTTTCTTTATTGAATATAAATTTAATGGAAATAAATAATTTACTACCAGCTTTTCAAACGGATATCAGTCAATATGCTGTAGGAGTTAAAAATTCTATTTTTACATTTATCGGATTTGAGGTAGCTCTGTTTTATGCCGTTATGTTGAACGATAAGACAGCAAAAAAGGCACCAATGGCAGTTGCAAAAGCAGTGATGGTAAACGTGTTGTCATACATTTTAATTTATGCAACTTGTATTAGTGTTTTTACATATATGACAACACGTGGATTGACATATCCAACAATTGAACTAGGGAAAGAAATTGAAATTGGTGGAGGGTTTTTAGAAAGATTTGATGCGATTTTTTTTACTACTTGGATTATTACTATTTATAACACTACAGCAATGTATTATGACATCGCATCTTTATTGTTTTGTGCTATGTTTCCAAAAGTAAAGAAACACGTATTCATTTTTGTGACTGCTCCTATTATTTTTATGGTAAATATGATACCTGGTAATGTGGAGACTCTATCGCATTATGGAACTTATTTAGCTTGGATTGATATGGGGTTTGTTGTGTTAGCGCCTTTGTTAGTCTTTATTGTATATAAAATAAAAAGAAGGAATGGTGGAAATGAAACACCTTCTTAAAATTATAATGGTTATGGTTTTAGCTGGATTTATGAGTGGGTGTTCTGAGTTAGAGGAGATAGAAGAAAGAGGGTTTGTAGTAGGAGCGGCTTACGATATTGTGAAAGAAAAGCAATCGAATCCAATTATGAAAGGGACGTATCAGATGGTACTTCCAAGTAAATTGTCGCAACAGGGTGGGCAAGGGGGAGGAGATAATGAGAATTATATTAACGTGAGTGCGAAAGCGGATAGTGTGTTTGAACAAGTACGAATTATCGCAAAAAAAATCAGTCGTTCATTATTTTTCCCACATATACAAGTGATCATTTTCTCTGAAAAATTACTTTCGAAGCCATATGTTTTACAAAATACGTTAGATTTATATATTCGCGATCATGAAATGAGAAGAAATATTCGTTTGTTCGTTTCAAAGGAGAATGCAGAGGCGATTTTAAAGCAGAGTGCAAAACCTGAAAACTTACCAGCACAGTACATTGATATGTTAGCTGAACACCCTCCTAAAAATGCTCAAATGATTGAAGCCTCAAGAATTGGTGAAATACAGGAAAAGATGATTTCCAAGAGAAGTTTTGTATTACCTATTCTCCGTCTAACCAAACAAGGGGTACAAATGGATGGGGCAGCGCTGTTTCGAGGGAAGGATAATAAGTGTGTGGGGCGTTTGAATGGGGAACAAACATTGGGCATGAATTATATAATAGGCAAAAAAATTGGAGGTTTTTTTACCATTCGTAAAAAGGGTCAACTTGTTACATATGAAATTCATAAGCTTCGTCGAAAGATTAAAGTATCTACAAAGAATGCTACAAAACCGAAGTTTAATATTCATTTATCTATGGATGGTACATTGGCCGAATTGCACTTTAGTAATCATATAAAGGTTTTGAATGAAAAGCGTTTAGAGAAGGATATCTCGGAGGAAATGGAGAAACGCATCCAAAAATCGATTAAGCTTGTTCAAAAAAAATATAAGGTAGATGTATTAGAATTAGGGGAAGTATATAAGCGACATAATTATAAAGAGTGGAAAAAGATAAGTAAGAATTGGGATCAAGGTGAAAATTACTTTAGTAATGCTGAAATTACTGTTCATGTTCATCCAACAATTGAACATTCTGGTTCAGCTTTACCGAAAAGAGTGAAATAAGGTGATGGAAGTTGTTTACTGGATTGGGGATTAGTTGCACGATATTAATGGCGGTTCTTCCGGGAGCCATATACTTTATTCATAAGAAACTCGCAACGTATGGAGCACAGCCTTGGAATACTGATATACAAAAAAAGAAACCTGAATAATCTCAGGTTTCTTTCGCGCAAAGCATATGTGAAGGGGGATACCTTCTATGTATGCTTTGCTTATACAAGCCCTAACCAATGTACCAATTGTGTAGAGAGGAATGTCACAACAATGGCGATAACGGTAGGGATTGCAAACGATAAGAATGTCCATTTTGCACTTTTTGTTTCTTTATATATGTTAACCAGTGTTGTTCCACATGGGAAATGAAGAAGTGAGAACAACATTGTGTTTAACGCTGTTAACCAAGTCCAACCATTTTCTAAGAATAGATTTTTAATTTGATTAAAATCATCTATTTCAGTTAAAGCTCCGGTTGATAAGTAAGACATTAATAAAATCGGGATAACAATCTCATTCGCTGGTAGTCCAAGAATGAACGCAGCTAGAATAAAGCCGTCAAGTCCTAACATTTTAGCGAATGGATCTAGGAAGTTTACAAAATACATAAGTAGGCTTGTGTCACCGATGAAAATATTAGCTAGTAACCAAGTTAATGCAGCCGCAGGGGCAGCTACAACAACAGCTCGTTTTAAAACATAGACTGATTTATCGAGTGTTGCACGTACAATTGTATTCCAAACCTTTGGCTTACGGTACGGCGGTAACTCAAGTGTGTAGTGAGTTGGAACGCCTTTTAAAGCTGTTTTTGATAGTACCCAGGAAACGGTTAATGTCATAATAATACCAATTACAACCATACCAACTACAACGCCAGCAGTAACCAATGTTTGCATACTACCTGTATAACCAGCAGCCATAAATAATGAGGCCATTAAAATTAACATAGGCCAGCGACCGTTACAAGGAACGAAATTGTTTGTTAAGATTGCAAGCATGCGTTCACGTGGTGATTCAATAATACGTGTTGACATGATGGCTGCTGCATTACAACCAAAGCCCATTGCCATTGTCAAAGATTGTTTGCCGTGTGCACCAGAGCGTTTGAATAAGCGGTCCATATTAAACGCAACGCGTGGTAAGTACCCGTAGTTTTCTAATAGTGCGAACATAGGGAAAAAGATGGCCATAGGTGGTAACATAACGCTAATAACAGCACCGATACCACGGAATAAGCCAAGTATTAAAATGCCATGTAACCATTCGGGTGCATGTGCTGCCTGGAACCAAGAAGTTAAATACCCTTCGGCCCATCCGAAGAACTCAGCAATCATATCAGACGGTACGTTAGCGCCTGCAATTGTAAGATAAAAAATGATAGATAAAATACCGAGCATAATTGGAAATCCCCAGATTGGAGATGTGAAAATTTTATCTAGTTTTTCAGAACGATACAATTTATCCGTATTTGTATATTGAACAGATTCTTTACATATGCTTGCGGATGTTCGGTAAATATCTCCGACAATATCATCTCGTATATCTTCTTTTGATAGTGTTTGTGCATGTTGAATAATATAGTCCAATGGAAGAGCTTTACTGGCTGAGTGAGATTCCATTCATTACGACCTCCCTTACAAGTGGTTCATTATGGTGTTTTTGAAGTGTAGTTAAGAAATTTTTATCTCCATCTAATATACGTAACGCAATCCAACGTGCTGGATACGTATCGCCGAACACTTTATAAATTTGTGGTTCTAACTCCTGGATCATATTTTCGATTTTTTCGCTGTAAGAAATTTTAATTGGTGTTGGAATTAGTTTTTTATTTGCTACTTTGGCAATGACATTTAGTAAATGACCGATGCCTACGCGGTTACGAGCAGAAATCTTAACTACAGGTACACCGAGTGATTTTGCTAATTTCTTTTCATCAATAACGATGCCTTTTTTCTCAGCTTCATCAATTAAGTTAATACAAATGACTACGTTGCTCGTCATTTCCATCACTTGGAGTGCTAAATTTAAATTTCTCTCCATAGCAGTTGCATCTATAACAACTACAGTTACTTCTGGTTTTTCAAATATAATATAATCCCTTGCTACTTCTTCATCCGCAGAATTTGAATATAGTGAGTAAGTTCCCGGTAAATCTATTAATGTATATTTACTACTGTTATGTTCATATTCCCCTTCAGCTTTCAAAACAGTTTTTCCCGTCCAGTTTCCAGTATGTTGTTTTAAGCCTGTTAAAGTATTAAATAATGTACTTTTCCCGGTATTCGGGTTACCAGCTAAAGCAATGCGATGTTTGCTCATCTGAAATCATCTCCTATTAATACCCCGAAAATAAGGGAACTTTCTTCCTTGCGTAGCGCAATAGTTGTGTTGCTTACTTGATAAGCGACCGGATCTCCAAGTGGACTGCGTTGTAATACTTTAATCGTTGCGCCAGGGATAAATCCTAAATCTAATAAACGTCGTTTCATAGTTCCTTCTAATTGTATCTTCTCAATTTGTACAAACTCTCCTGTCTTAAATTCGGAAAGTGGTTTTGTATTAGCCGATACCATAAAAGTTACCTCATCTCTATATTGTTAGTTTAAGTTTAAAAAGTTTCCTTAGGTAAACTTTTTGTTAGTAATATAGTAGACTACATTGGATGATGCTGTCAATTGGTACTTTAAAAATATTCATTTATTTTTAGAATTGTTCCAATTTATTTAGTTGTACTAAAAAATATTACTGAAATTCTGTTTAATGTAAATAAAGTAAGGATGTAAAAGTTAAAAAATATAATGGATTTGTAAATGTATTTTTAAGCAGAAGGGGAAAAGAGTGAAAAACATTTACATTTAATTTACATTGTTAAGAATAAATTTACATTACAACTTAATTAGTGTGGATTTTGTTGGGGTTTTTAACTATAAATCTTGGGATTCCTAGCTTTTAAGGGTTATTATCGTTATTTACTTAAAATTAAAGATTGCTTAACACTCACATAATATTGCTGTCCTACAATGAATTTGTGTTCGAAAGAAAATGAATTCGAAAAGTGATAATCCAAATGGGGGTACAAGACATGGTTATGAAAAAAGGTATTAAATTTTCTTTAGCGGCTTTAGTGGTAGCAGGAGCGTTAGTTGGATGTGGGAAAGCAGAAGATACAGCTAGTAAAGAAACTGCTAAAGGAAGCGATAATACAAAACAAGAATTATCAGGTACGATTGCAGCGGCTGGTTCTACAGCTCTTCTACCTCTTGCGGAGGAAGCTGGAAAGAAATTCATGGAGAAAAATTCAAAAGTTTCTATTCAAGTTCAAGGTGGCGGTAGTGGAACTGGGATTAACCAAGTAGCATCGGGTGCAGTACAAATTGGTAATTCAGATGTTCCATCTGGAGATAAAATAAAAGATGCTGAAAAAGCGAAAGAATTAGTAGATAACAAGGTTGCGGGTATTGCATTCGCGCTTGTCGTAAATAAAGATGTAAAAGTTGATAACTTAACAGTACAACAAGTACAAGATATCTTCACTGGAAAAGTAACAAACTGGAAAGAAGTAGGCGGGAAAGACGAAAAAATCAACGTAATTAATCGTCCAGCTTCGTCTGGTACACGTGCTACATTTGAAAAAACAATTATGAAAAACGCGAAAATCAATGATGGAACTGGTACTACACAAGATTCTAACGGTGCAGTAGAGCAAGCGATTAACTCTACTCCAGGATCAGTAAGTTATTTAGCAATGTCTTACATGGTTGGCGATAAAAAAGGTGCACTACAAACAGTGAAAATTGATGGCGCTGAACCAAAAGTTGAAAACATTTCGTCTGGCAAATATCCATTCTGGTCTTACGAGTACATGGTAACAAAAGGTGAAGCGAAAGAAGCAACGAAAGCTTACATTGATTATGTAAAAGGTAAAGACTTTGAAAAGCAAGTAGAAGATATGGGCTACATTCCAATGTCTAAATTAAATAAGTAATCAAATTTATGGGGCTGGCTGCAAGGCCAGTCCTGTTCATTTCAATCTATGAAGTGGGGTCTGACCTGTGATGAAGGGGAAAAAACAAATTAATTACGTAAAAAGTGAATATATAGGAAGATCGCTTGTTACGTTTTGCGGTATTTTTATTGTTTTAATTACATTAGCTATTATTGCTTTTATTTGCGGTAAAGGTATTCAATCTTTTACGCAAAGTGGTATCTCATTTACTGAGATGTTAACATCGACAAAATGGAATCCGAATGCTGACGAAGGAACCTTCGGGGCTTTGATTTTCATTGTAGGTTCAACAGTGGTTTCGTTAGGTGCGGTTATAATTAGTGCGCCAATTGCTATAGCTCTTGCTATATTCATGAATTTAATTTCGCCGAAGTTTGGAAATAAAGTATTAAAGCCTGTTTTAGAATTATTAGTTGGTATTCCTTCGGTAGTATACGGGTTATTAGGGGTTACGATTTTAGTACCGCTATTACGTGATTCGTTTGGGGGAGTAGGCTTTAGTTTAATTGCAGGTATTGTTGTATTAAGTATTATGATTTTACCTACTATTGCTAGTATCGCTTCTGATGCAATACGCTCTGTTCCATTTGATTATTTAGAAGCTTCTTATGGTCTAGGATCAACGAAATGGCAAGCGATTAGCCGAGTGATTGTTCCTGCTGCGAAAAAAGGGATTTTAACGGGTGTTGTTTTAGGTTTGGCGCGTGCTTTTGGTGAAGCGTTAGCGGTTCAAATGGTAATTGGGAACACAATTAAATTACCAGAAGGAATATATAGTCCGACAGCAACGTTAACTGGTATTTTGACAATGGACATGACAAATACATTAAACGGAACTGCTTGGAACAATGCGCTATGGAGTTTAGCGATGATTTTACTTGTTATTTCATTCCTGTTTATTTTAGTAATTCGAGCGATTGGGCAAAGAGGTGAGCGATAATAATGAATGCAAGAACGGTAAATAAAGTTTGGACAGGTGTTTTTTATACGGTTGCGGCTTTAGTTGTAGCTATGCTGGTGTTCTTAGTGTTTGAAATTTTACAAAAGGGATGGGGATTTTGGGATCCTAGTTTCTTGTTTGGAGAACCAAGTAATACAAGAGCTGGTGGTGGGATTGGTCCGCAGTTGTTTAATTCCTTCTATATGCTTGTTATAACGCTTATTATATCTATCCCTCTTGGGTTAGGTGCTGGAATATATTTAGCAGAGTATGCAAAACAAGGACGTTTTTTAAACTTTGTTCGTTTATGTATTGAGACAATGGCGTCTTTACCATCTATTGTTGTTGGTTTATTTGGTTTGTTAGTGTTTGTTACTATGACAGGTTGGGGATACACAGTAATGGGTGGTGCCCTTGCTTTAACGATTTTAAACTTACCAGGTTTAACGCGTGTTTGTGAAAATGCGATTTCAGAAGTTCCTCATAATGTAAAAGAGGCAAGTCTTGGATTAGGTGCAACGAAGTGGCAAACGATCGCTCGTATTATTATCCCGTCATCATTACCGCAAATTATTACAGGTATTATTTTAGCGGCGGGTCGTATATTTGGGGAAGCAGCAGCATTGATTTACACAGCGGGTTTAACATCTCCGATTTTAAATTCGGCAGCGGACTTCTCAAGCCCTGCGCATCCTTTAAATCCGTTTAGACCAGCTGAAACGTTAGCGGTTCACATTTGGAAGCTGAATTCTGAAGGAGTTATTCCAGATGCGAAGTTGATTGCGACAAAATCTGCAGCAGTATTAATTATTATGGTATTACTATTCAATGTTATTTCACGCTTGGTAGCATCTGTATTGCACAAACGTTTTACAGGGACGAAAAGAAAAAGTAAAACGACGAAGAAGGTAAATGCAGCATAGATTACAAAAGAGAACTCTCTACTTATAAGTAGGAGTTCTTTTTTGTACTTTAATATAGAAGGAATGGATGTAGTGATTGTTGAATTTGTAATTAATTATAGAGATGAATAGGGGCAAATGAAGGAGTGGAGGAATTGTTTTTTCTACAAATGTCAGGTTTTCCTGGAACAGGAAAATCGACAGTTTCTAAGTATATAGCGAAGTTAACAGGTGCTGTAATTGTAGATCATGATGTTTTGAAATCCGCATTGTTACAATCATTAGAAATGAAAGGAATTGAATCGGTGATTGTTGGAGGAGTATCATACGACGTTGAATGGGTATTGATTGATTCATATTTAGAACAAGGACATAGTGTGATATTGGATAGTCCATGTCTATATGAAGTAATGGTTGAAAAAGGAATTAATCTGTCTGATAAACATGGTGTGAAATATAAATATATTGAGTGTTATCTGAATGATATGGAAGAGATTAATAATAGGTTACAAATACGTAAGCGTATGGTCAGTCAAATTGAAAAGGTAGAGTCGGAAGTGGCTTTTAAAAAGTGGTTAGATGGTAGTAAAAGACCTCTAAATAGTGAATATCTTATTGTGGATTCTAGTGAACCTCTAGAGCGGTATGCGGAGAAAATGATGGATTATATGAGTAGGTAGAGAAAAAAGCATTATCTTCATTCGTGAAGATAACGCTTTTTCTTTAAATATCAGGTGTTTCTGTAGAAGTGCTTATTTTTCTGCGAGAGCGTCTTTTTCTTCCGATTTTATCTAATAGTTCATACATAACTGGAACAACTACTAATGTAAGAACAGTTGAAACTGCTAAACCACCGATGACAACGACCGCCAAACTTTTTGATACCATACTTCCTGCTTGGGATTGACCGAATAGGAGTGGTAGCATAGCGACGATTGTCGTTATAGCTGTCATAATAATTGGACGTAATCTAGTGGATCCCGCTTCTAGTAAGGCATCTCTTGTTTCCATTCCATGTTCTCGATTTTGTTGTACTCTTTCTATTAATACGATAGCGTTTGTAACGACAATCCCGATTAACATTAATGCGCCAATTAATGAATTTATATCAACAGGTGTTCCTGAAACGATTAATCCTAAAATGCCGCCGACAGCAGCTAGTGGCAAGGAGAACAGAATTGCGAAAGGAGCGCGTGCTTGCCCGAAGGTAATAACCATTATTAAATATACAATCCCGATTGCAATTCCCATAATTTTGAATAGGTCCGTGAAGTTCTCTTGCATAGATTCAGTGGTGCCTGCAATATTTACTTTTGCGCCGCTAGGTAAATCTAAACCAGTTATCGCTTTGTTTACTTCTGTGCTTACTTTACTTAAATCTTCATTTGTAGCTTCTGCCGTAATTTGAATCGTTTCTTTTCCGTCTTTATGGAAGACTTCTGTTTGAAGTTGCTTTTCTGAAATAGTTGCAATGTCTTTTAAAGGAATTGGTCCATTGATAGGTGATAATATACTTGTGTTTAAAATATCTTCTTGTTTAGTAATGTTTTCCTTTCTGTGTTCTATCATAATAGTTGTTTTTTCATTATTGATTGAAACTTCACCAATAGGTGATTTCTTCATAAGGAATGCTACTTGTTGTGCTGCTAATTCTGGTGTTAATCCTAGTTGTTCGGCCTTTGTTTGATCAACATGGATTTGCCATTCTTTCTTAGAGTCTTCTAAATTCGTTTTTACTTTAGAGAGAGTAGGCATATCTTTTAGTTTTGTTTCGACGATAGTAGCAGCCTCTTTCAAATTCGTTTCGTTAGTGGCTGTTACGTTAAATTGTAAAATATTACCGCCGCCAGAGCTTGAATAACTCGTTTTTATATAATCAAGTTCAGCGGGCTCAAAAGCTTTATGTCCTTTTTTTAACTCTTTAATATACTGATCAATATCAGAGCCTTTCTTGAAGACTACAAATATACTGGCAAGATTATTTTTCGTTGTTTGTCCCCATTGTGCATCTTCTGCGCTAGATCCCATTCGTAAAATAACATCCGTTACATCTGAATTAGAAAGTAATTTCTTTTCGAAATCGAAGGCTTTTTGTTTTTGTGTTTCAGCAGCGTAATCAGCTGGGAAAGTCATGTTAATAGATAACATTGTGTCGTCTTCAGATTTTATGTTCGCTTTCGGTAGTAATATATAGGCTGCAATCGATCCTGCAAATAATAAAAAAGAAGTAAGTAGAATAATGAATTTATGCGAAAGAGCCCACTTTAATGTAGCGACATATCGTGGTGAAGAATTTGGCTTTCGATGTTTTGTCTTTTTGAGTAGTAAAAAAGCCATAAGTGGAACAACTGTTAGTGCAACGAGTAAGGATGAAAGAATAGAATATACAACTGCTAATACCATAGGTAACATTAATTTTCCGATTACTCCTGATACGAGGCCGATAGGTAAGAAAACAGCGACCGTTGTTAAAGTGGAAGAAGTAATTGCGACGGCGACCTCTTTCGTTGCATCGAGAATAATATCTTTAGAGAAAGATTCTTTTTGTAAACGACGGAAAATATTCTCAATGACAACGATGCTATCATCGACGAGACGTCCCACTGCAACGGCTAAACCACCAAGTGTTAGGGTGTTAAGTGTGATATTAGATTGGTGTAGTAAAAAAAGTGTTAATAAAATAGATAATGGAATACTGACGACAGCGATGAGTGTCGTTCGGAAGTTACGCAAAAAGATTAAGATAATTAGAGTTGCAGCAATTGCTCCAAGGATTACTTCTTTTCCCATACTAGTAACAGCATTTTCAACTTGCTCATGAGTTGAGGCTAAAAGTTTAATAGAAAACTGATCTTTATATTCTTTACTTATATCTTTGATTTTTTTATCAATTTCTTTTCCGATTGCAACTGCATTTTTACTTGGCTCTTTCATGATGATTAATCCAGTGCCTTCTTCTCCATTTATATGTGAGATTGTATCGTAGTGCTGTTTAAGTTCAACTTGAGCAACATCTTGTAATTTTACTTGAGGTGCAATGGTGATGTTTTTAATGTCATCTACATTTTTTATATCCCCAATGACGCGAAGATTATATTCTTCTTTATTAACGGTAATGGATCCAGCTGGAGTGGAAGTTTCTTTTCCTTGTAAAACTTTTAATATTTGCTCGGTTGT